>JAOAIM010000252.1 GCA_026414705.1 Verrucomicrobiia bacterium
TTCGGCGGGACGCCGAAACCGGCACGCCAGACGCGTGTGCTACACACCTGCTCCCGTTTCCCGCGCTCCTCAGTTCCTCCTTCGATGTTCGTTGTTCGATGTTGCGCCCGCCTCACTCGCACCCAAACAGCCGCTTGCGCTTGATCACCTCCACAATCGGCGCCGGCACAAGCTGTTCCCACGACGGGTCGCGCGCCCGAATCCGTTCCAGCACGTCCTGCGAGCGGATGCGCAAACACGCCGGATCATATTTTGACAGGTCACGAATGAAGCCGTTGTCGCGCAGGTGCGCGTAAAGGTGCCGGAGCTCCGGCGCGACGGGGAAGTTGGCCGCCGTCTGAATCGCCCCGCTGGCAAAGTCCAGGAACGGGTAAATGTAGAGGCGTCCCGGGTTTTTAAAGAGCTGCCCCAGCCCGCCCAGCAGCCCGCCCTCGTCGCGATTGTAATAGGCGGGGTTGAAAATCTCGGCGAGCTTGCCCGCGCCCATTGCTAGGCCGATGGGCTTTTGGGTGTAGCGGGCCAGATACGCCGCGAGCCGGTGGTAGCGGCGGAAGTTGGACACCAGCACCGTGCGGCCCAGCGGCGCGAGCGTGTCGGCGCGGTCGAGAAAATCCTGATGATCAATCGCCTCGCCCGTGGCCAGTTGGCGGAGGTTCATTTCCAGCAGCACCACGGGCGTTTCACCGCCCACGTCCGGCTCGCGCACAAACTCCTCCAGCGCGCGTTCGAGCACGTCCACCGTCGCGCGCGTGATCGGCCGGAAACGCCCGCGCTGCACGAGCACGGGCTTTTTGTAGAGCACCTCGTTCCATTGCACCGCTTCGCCGTCGGCGGTGAACATCGCCGCTTCGGTCAGGCCCTGTTTGACCAGCAGCAGCGCCATGAGCCGGTTGTCCACTCCCGCAAACGCCGGCCCGTGAAACCGGATCATGTCCACCTCGACCCGTTCCCAGGTCAGATTGTCGAGCAACGCGCCGATCAGCGCTTCCGGGTCGCGGTGCAGGTAAAAGGCGCCGTGGATGAGGTTCACGCCGATGATGCCCAGGGCCTCCTGCTGCCGGAAATTTTCCTTCTCGAGCATCCGCACGTGCAAAACGATGTCCGAGGGCGGCTCGCGCGGCGCGGTTTGAAACCGAATCCCCAACCAACCGTGGCCTTCCTCCTGGCGACTGAAGCTGTGCGTGGCCACCGTGTCGGCAAACACAAAAAACGTCGTGTCCGCACCCCGCTGGGCGTCGAGCCGGTGCAGCAGCAGGTCGTATTCGTAGCGGAGCATCGCCTGCAGGCGCTGGCGACTCACGTATCGCTCCGCCGGCCCGTAAATCGCGTCGCTCACCGCCATGTCGTAGGCGGAGATGGTTTTGGCCACCGTGCCCGCCGCGCCCCCGACGCGGAAAAACCACCGGGCCACTTCCTGGCCGGCGCCGATTTCAGCGAAGGTGCCGTATTTGCGTCCGTCGCGATTGATCTGAAGCGCCTTTTGCGCGGCGCTGGGCTTTTGCTCGTGCATCGTCGCTCGCGCGCATACTGGCAGCCCGGATTCGGTGAAGCAACTGCCGCAAACCCGCGCCGGCCCGGAACCTTTTCCTCCGCACGGCAACACTGCGTCGCCCGGTCGAAGGATGTTTTACGCGCGGCCCGATTTGCGCCATGCTCGCACCCGGAACGGGCCAACACAATGAAAGCCGCCTACTACCTGCAAACCGGTCCGCCGGAAGTTCTCACGGTCGGAGAATTGCCCACGCCCAAGCCCGGCCCGACGCAATGCCTGGTGCGCGTGGGCGCGGCGGACGTCAACCCGATTGACACCTACATTCGCGCCGGGCTTGTGCCCGCAACTCTCACCTTCCCCCACATCCCCGGTTGCAGCCTCGCCGGCACGGTCATCGAAACCGGCCCGCAGGTCGCCCGCTTCAAACCCGGCGACCGCGTCTGGGCTACGAATCTGGGCGTGGCCGGACGCCCCGGCACACTCGCCGAGTTCGCCGCTGTCGAAGAATCCTTGCTGTATCCGATCCCGCCCGGGGTTCGTGACGAGGACGCTGCCGCCCTGGCACTGGTGGGCATGACCGCGCACATCGGGCTGTTTCGCAAAGCGCGCCTCCAACCGGGCGAGACCCTGCTGGTCAACGGCGGCGCCGGTGGCGTCGGCTCGGCCGTCGTGCAGATGGCCCGAATCGCCGGCGCGCGCGTCATCGCCACGGCCGGCTCCGACGCCAAGGTCGCCGCGTGCCGCGAACTCGGCGCGGAGCTGGCGCTCAATTACAAAACCCAGGACCTGGCCGCAGCCGTGAAGGCCTTCGCGCCCGACGGTCTGAACGTGTGGTGGGAAACCTCGCGCGAACCGGACTTCGAGCGCGCGATCCCGTTGCTGGCGCTGCGCGGGCGGATGATTGTCATGGCCGGACGCGATGCCCGGCCCGTGTTCCCCGTCGGCCCGTTCTACACGCGCGACGCCACGCTCCTGGGATTTGTGTTGTTCAACGCCGCCCCGCACGAGCAACGCGCTGCCGCCGAGGACATGAACCGTTGGATGGCCGAAGGCCGCCTCAAAGCGCGGATTGATCGTATCCTGCCCCTGAGCGAGGCCGCCACCGCCCATCGCCTCCAGGAAGAAAGCACCATCCAACGCTCCGGCGCGCTCGCCGGCAAAATCGTCATCAAACCCTGAACGCAACAGCCCTTCCACCTCAACAAAACCTCCCCGCCGCTCACTCCGGTTCACCTTCGGAATCTACCCCTCGCCCCCATCCAGTAGCCGTGCGCCCGATCCGGGACACGGGCTTTGCAACGCCCCATCGGCGGGCGCGTTGTCAAATCTCAAGACTCGCCCCGGACAGCAGCGTCTCAAGGCCGGAGCGCGACCGACATCACCGTGCGGCCCGTTGCCCGTCAATCTGCGCTGGCCTGACGGCTGCTCAAAAGCGGAGCATGATTTCGATCACGTTCAGAGTGCCGCGCAAAAACGGCGCGTATGTCCGGGCTACCGTCGTTCCCTCAAATCATTCCGAGGAATCGCGTTTTGGTCTGCTCGACGGCGTGATTGTCGGGTTTTTCCTTCTTTGCACCGGGGGCTTGATCGCGCTGTTGCTCCAGATGTAAACGCCCGATCCTGCCGCCCCGACTCTCCCCCGCCGCAACGGACCGGGCTGCTCGCCCAACGCGCGTGCGTTCTGGAATGCAGCGCCTCGCGTCGCGTGGATTCGCCGACTGGAAGTCGGCGCTACGCTCGCACGCTCTACGCTCTGACGCTCCGACCCTCCACGCTTGTGCGCCTTTGCGCCTTGGCGTCTTGGCGTTGAAACGGTTTTCGGCGGGACGCCGAAACCGGCACGCGCGACGCGCGTGCTCCCGTTGTTCTTTCCCCCGTTCCTGAGTTCCTCCTTCGATGTTCGATGTTCGGTGTTCGTTGTTCGATGTTTTGCGGGGCGCACGCCCGCGCTCCCTCTCCCAGCGGGAGAGGGTTGGGGTGAGGGAGAACGCGGCGTGGGCAGGTAGGTGTCCAAATG
>JAOAIM010000253.1 GCA_026414705.1 Verrucomicrobiia bacterium
TGCGCTCCGGCAATCCCTTTCGCCGCTTCCCAAGCGGCTCAAGTCAGCAGATTTCCAATCTGCGCTACGCTCCACGCTCCCACGCTCCCACGCTCCACGGCTTCCGCCCGCTCCGCGCTCATCACGCGCCTTCAGCCGGGCCGGTTCGTTGACACCTGCCGGAGCGGTTGCTAGCGTGCGCGCTCTTGAAATGGCGACCGATTACAAGCAAACGCTCAATCTCCCGCGCACGGATTTTCCGATGAAGGCCGACCTGGTGGCGCGCGAGCCGCAGCGGCTGGCGCGCTGGCAGGCCGGGCGGTTGTATGAGCGGATTCAGGCGGCACGAGCGGGCGCGCCCAAGTTCGTGTTGCATGACGGGCCGCCGTTTGCCAACGGCGACGTGCACATCGGCACGGCGCTGAACAAGATTCTCAAGGACTTCATCCTCAAGTTCAAAGCGCTCCGCGGGTTTGACGCGCCGTTTGTGCCCGGCTGGGACTGCCACGGTCTGCCCATCGAGTTCAAGGTCACCCAGGACATGCAGAAAAACGGCGGCCCGGCCCGCGGCGCGGCGGACGCCGCCACGGTGCGCCGGGCGTGCGAAGCCTACGCGCGCAAATACATCGAGGTGCAGCGCGCGCAGTTCCAACGGCTCGGCGTGCTGGGCGACTGGGCGCGCCCGTACCTGACGCTCGACCGTCAATACGAAGCCGACGAGTTGCGCCTGTTTGCCGACCTGGTGGAGCGCGGGTTTGTGTATCGCGGCAAAAAGCCCGTGTATTGGAGCATTCCGTGTCGCACAGCGCTGGCCGAGGCCGAAGTCGAATACCGCGACCACGTCAGCCCGAGCATTTATGTGAAATTTCCCTTGGTCGGGCATCCCGGCACGAGCGTGGTGATCTGGACCACGACGCCCTGGACGTTGCCGGCGAATTTGGCCGTGGCGTACAACTCCACCTTCGATTACGCCGTCGTGCTGGTCGGGCGCGAGCAATTCATTGTCTCGGCGTTGTTGTTGCCAACGGTCGCGCAGAAGTGTGCCTGGGGCGATTACCAGATCGTGCGCCACCTGCGCGGCGAGGAGCTGAGCCAGCTCGAATACACGCACCCGTTTTGCGCGCGCACCGGACGCCTTTTCGCGGGCGACGCATTCGTGGACAACGTCACAGGCACGGGCTTTGTGCACATCGCGCCCGGTCACGGCCTGGAGGACTATCAACTGGGCCTGGAACACGGGCTGCCGATCTACTCCCCGGTGAACGACGACGGCGCGTTCACGCACACGAACGATCTGCCGCTGGAGCAGCAAATGCCCGCCACCCTGCTGGGCAAATCCATCCTTGAAACCAACGGCGAGAGCGAGGCCAACGCAGCCGTGCTGGCCGAGTTGCGGGCGCGCGGCGCGCTGTTGCACCACGAACCCTACACCCACAGCTACCCGCATTGCTGGCGCAGCAAAACGCCCGTCATCTTCCGCGCGATGGACCAGTGGTTCATCGAGATTGATCACGAGGTCGTAAATTCCCCGGCAAGCGCAGCGGGTGCGACCGAAAAGGACAAAAGCGGCTTGGGACAAACGGCTCAAAGCCCTTCTGCCCCCTTTCCCCTCTTCCCCTCCGCCTCGGCGTCCGACGGCCACACCACTTTCCGGCAACGGGCGCTGGCTGAAATTGACCGCGTGGAATGGATTCCGGACTGGGGCATCAACCGCATCAAGAGCGCCGTGCAAACGCGTCCGGACTGGTGCATCAGCCGCCAGCGCGCCTGGGGCGTGCCGATCCCGGCGTTTTTCGACGCTCACGGCGAGCCGATTCTCGACGCCCGCATCGTGCGCCGCGCCGCCGACCTCATCGAGCAACACGGCTCGAACGTGTGGTTCGAAAAATCCGCCGCCGAGCTGTGGGCGCTGCTGCGGCCCGCCGACTGGCAAGGCCCCGAGGCGGTCAGCAAGTCCACCGACACGCTCGATGTGTGGATTGATTCCGGGTCCTCTTCGCGCGCGGTGCTGATGCGGCGGGCGGAGTTGCAACATGCGAGGCAGTCGCAGCCGGGACAAGGGCACGGACAACCCGGCGAGCCGTCCCCGGTGGCGTCGCCGCCCTGGCAGGCGGACATGTATTTGGAGGGCAGCGACCAGCATCGCGGCTGGTTTCAATCCTCACTGTTGCTCTCCCTGGCCGCCAACGGTGCCGCGCCGTTCCGAACCGTGCTCACGCACGGGTTCATGGTGGACGCGGACCGCGAAAAAATTTCCAAAAGCCAGCAGGCCCAGGGCGGCTACGAAAAGCCGCAGACTGCCGACGCCTATGTGAACCGTTGGGGCGCGGACATCGTGCGGCTGTGGGTGTCCTCCCAGGATTTCCGCAACGACATCGTCGTCAGCGAGGAACGCATCAACAAGGTCGCCGAAACCTACCGCGTCATCCGCAACGCGCTCCGCTACCAGCTTTCGAACCTCTACGACTTTGACCCCGGACGCGACGCCGTGCCGGACGAACAGCTCACGGGGCTGGACCGCTGGATTCTGGCCGAATTCTCAAAGCTCGAGGCGGACGTGCTCGCCGCCTACGAACGCTACGAGTTCCACGTTGTTTACCAGAAGCTCGCCCAGTTCGTGGCGGTGGAGCTGTCGGCGATTTACCACGACGTCATCAAGGATCGGCTTTACACCGACGCGCCGGACTCGCCGCGACGCCGCTCGACGCAAACGACGCTGCACCGGCTGGTGACCGGGCTGTGCCAGATGCTTGCCCCGATTCTGGCCTTCACGGCGGACGAGGCTTGGGAATTCGTGCCGGGACGCCCGACCGACTCGGTGCACGAGGCGCACTGGCAGCCGCGACCCTTCGCGCTCCGCGAAGACGAAGCCCTCTGCTGGCAACACCTGTTTGAACTGCGCGAACGCGCGTTGCCCGAACTGGAAAAAGCTCGCCAGGCCAAACTCATCGGCAAGGCGCTCGAAGCGCGGCTCACCCTGCGCGGCGGCGACGCCGCCACGCGCACGGCGCAGGCGCACGGCGAAGCGCTGCGCGAGTTGTTGAACGTCTCCCAACTCACCGTGCAGCTCGACGGCGAAGGCTCGCCCCAGTTCCTGGTCGCGCATGCCGACGGCCAGAAATGCGCCCGCTGCTGGCACTGGGAAACTGACGTGGGCGCGCACGCGGGGCATCCGACACTCTGCGGGCGTTGCGTCGCGGCGGTGGAGCGGTGCGCCGGATGAACGATCCGGGGCGAAAAAGGGGAGCGCACGCGTCTTGCGTGCCGTTTTCGGCCTCCCGCCGAAGACACCCTCCCACACGCCGCAGTCAGCGCCGAAGGCGCGAGCACAACGTTAGCCCAGCGCAACGCCCTGGGTTGGCGACGCCCCCCAACCCTCTCAAGCCCCGAAGGGGCGCAACAGCGTTAAGCGTGCGTCAGAGCGTCGGAGCGTCAGAGCGTAGAGCCTGTCTCTTATACACATCT
>JAOAIM010000254.1 GCA_026414705.1 Verrucomicrobiia bacterium
GCGTTGGAGCTGGTGACGCTGCCGACGGCGTTGGAGACCACCACCGAGTATGGCCCGGCCTGGGCCGGCAGGACGTTCGAGAGCGTCAGGACCGGACCGGTCGCCCCCGGCAGATTGGTGCCGTAAAACCGCCACTGGTAGAACAACGGCGCGCTGCCGGTGGCGGTGACGCTGAAGGTGGCGTTCTCGCCCACCACGACGGTCTGCGACTGGGGCTGTTGGGTGATGACGGGCGGCACGGGAATTTTTCCGAAATCGTCATCCTCGATGCTCACTCGTGCCGTGGTTACAACCCCGGCCTGCGCCCCGCCTGTGAACTGGTCGAGCGTGGCCATGAAAAACTCGCGCCGTTCGTCATAGTCGTCCTGAACGAGCGGGATGCTGATGGTTTTTTCGCCTGATTCTCCGGCAGCCCAGTTCAAAATTGCCGCGGAACCGGTCGGAGCAAGGAAGTCAACACCGTTGGTCGCAGTGCCGTTGCTGGTGATCAGGGTGGCAGACACGGCGCCGTTGGTGCCCCCAACCCGTTCGGCGATCAGGACGACATTCGATGCGCGCTCCAGCACGTTGTTGAAATGAGCGCGTCGCCATTGAATGTAGCCGGCGCCGGGTTCAAAACCGCCGAGCCACTTCCAGGTGCCGCCGCTGGTGTCGTACACCGGGATGTTGGGGATCCGGGCCTGGCTGGTGGTGATCGTCTTGCCCGAGTGATCGTTGGCCAGCGAAAACGAGCCGCTGGACTGCGAAAAGGTCAGTTGCACCTGTCGGCGGTAGGCGTTGTTTTCTCCCGGCACGATGTAGGCGTTGTTGAGCTTGATCTCAAAATACCAGTTGGTGCCGCTGCCCACCTGGAACGGGCCGGCGACGGAGACCGACTCGCCCGCCAGCAGATTGATGCCCACGGCCGAGCAACTCACGTTCGTGCCCGGCACCCCGTCGGGGGTGAAGTAGTAGCGGAAGCCCAGCGTGTTGATCTCGCGCGGCGGCAGGCTGGCCCGATTGTTCACGAAGCATTGCAACCGGGTGCCGCTCAACTGAGAATAGGCCTCCACGAAGAAGTGCCGGGTCTGGTAGTCTGCCCCTCGTTCGATCCAGGGGGGAAACGTCGAAAGCACCGACCCGACGTTCGTTCCGCCGAGGCGGATGTTTCTGGCCAGGACCGTGAGAATGCCTCCCGAGTAAACGATTGGCTCCTGGTATTTGATAGTCGTGCCATTCGTCAGCGGACGGGTCGCCGGGTAATAATCCGTCGGGTCGGGCCCGGGCGCCAGCAATCCGTAGGTGACATACGTGTTCCATAGCGGTTGATCGGACATGGGGGTGCCAAGGCCACCATATCGAAACCAGGTCGTGCGGTAATGAAGATTGCTGACCCAGGAATACCCCGGCTTGGCGTAGCCTTGCAGATAGGACATGCTGTAGGGATTGTCGCCCAGGATGTAATCAATCTGCCGAACCAGGCATTTATTCGAATAGGTCCCGGTAAACAGCAGGTTGAGATTCGTTTTTTGCAGGGTGTTGGTGTTGTATGGCGAATCGGCCCAGTCCAGCAGCGGGGGCGCCTGATCCACCAGGTAGTTGATGTTCCAACCGCCGTCGCCCCGACAAACGAAACCGGCCGGGGTGTTGGTGATGTCGGTGGACAGCCCCGTTTCGTTGGCCCGGGTGTAAAGCCAGTAGTTGGCGTAACTGTTGGCTTCCGAGACGAAGGGTTGTCGGCCCGTGTCGGCTGCCATCATTGCGTAGGCGCCATTGAACGGTTGTGCGACCATGAAGTGCGCCCAACCCCTGTTCTTGGAGCCATAGGCCGGCTCGTTATAGAGCTGTTCGGCCTTGTCCACCCATTGGGCGGTGTAACCGGGCGTTCCGGCGGCCAATTCCGCCCGGTGCAGCCACGCCGCCCCGTAGATCAGCCGCGACCAGTAATTCGTGCTGCGGGTTGGATAGCTCGAAATGGTCACCGGAACCCCGTTCGTCACGCGCCGGGTGTTCAAGGTCGCGTTCCGGTTCGTGTCGCCCCAATGGAAAACCCTCCGGGCCAGGTTCAACGTGAACTCCGCGCGATTGGTGTCCCCGTATTCACGAAATGCCACCGACGAGGCTGCCAGCGCGGCGGCCAGCATTCCCGCCACATCGGCCCCGCCCGTGGTCGCATCCACCCAATATGAGGGGCGATAACTTTGCGGAACGCCGCCAACAGGGGTGTCAATGACCTCGTGCGGGCAGGCAATCGTCCGGTCGTTGGTCGGGGCCGGGTCCAAGGGCGGATTATGCGCCAGCGCGCCTTTGCCGCAATAAATTCGCTCAATCTGCCCCGAGCCGTTCGTCTGCACGATCTTGTAGAAGTAATCGGTGATTTCGCGAAGGCGATCCATCACGATCTCGTATTGAGCCGTCCCAATGTAAACATCTCTGTATTTGACCACGCTCCAGGCCACCAACGATGCACCAAAAGCGTCATTTATGGTCCATACCACGCCGTCGCCGGCGTCATACCAGCCGCCGGTCAAATCTCGGCCCACGTCCGAACCATCACGCATTGCGCTGTCAGCCCGGAATTCGCACCGGTTGTTCGTCCCCACCGCCCCGCTGATCTGGGCCTCGTAAAAATAGAGCGCCTTCTGAAACGCCTCCGAATAATTGTGATTCTGCGCCCTGCCCGGGAGGGGCAGAAGCATCGAAAAAACGGCCAGCCACGCGACCAACCGCATTTTCCCACGGCCAGAAGTTCTGGCGACCTGTTTCCTCATGGATCGAATTGGCTCGTGCGCAAACTGTGAATCGGGCCCCAGCATCACACGCCGCGGTCCATGCCGACCCCAAACCGACGCCCACCAGCCAGATGCCGCTGCCAATCGGCATATGCCCCAAAACGTGAGCAGTTTGAACCGCGATTCGGCGATTCGAGCTGTCGGTTGTTCAAGCGCTTTGAAATCACAGCCATAGAGCCGGACGCCGGCTGTTGATTTTAATGCAAGATATCGGCCAGCGGGCCGCTGTCAGGTTACGCCGCGTGCAGCCGGTTGCACCATCCCACAGGCCTCCTTCCCACGTCGCACAAACCGCATTTCATTCCACAGCCCGCGTCAACAGCCCCGGCCCGCGTGGGCCGAACCAAAAAAAGCCCTGACGTCGTGTTGCTTGGCCGATGCTCTCTTCCTCGAAAGCGAAGCCGTGGTTGAAAGGCGCATGAGTTGCCGTCTCCTCTCTGACGAGTCGCTCCAACTCAGCCCGCTATTGCCAGCAGAGCCGACGCGCAGCGGACGAACCGTTACCCGCCGCTTGAGGGCCACGGAGTAAGGGCCATCCGCCTCCCCCCGTCGCTGGGCCGTTGCGAATCGGGAGCGGATGTGCTGAACAGCGCTTATGGTGCGTCGCCGCTTTTGAGCCAGTTGGCCTTCAGGATCGTGTAATCCGACGTGTTCACCAGCCCGTCCCCGGTAATGTCCGCCGCCACGTT
>JAOAIM010000255.1 GCA_026414705.1 Verrucomicrobiia bacterium
TTTCGCCGTTTTAACGCGACCTGCGCGATAAAATTTGTTTCCGCAGCCGGGTCGGAAACGGACTCAAAACGAGTCGTTGCGCCAAAAGTCGGTCTTACCCAAGCGATGCACGACTTTATGGGCCAATCAACCCAATCGAAAGTCCTAGCCTGGTGGCCACGGCACTACCGCCGCGTGGGTCGGGACTACAGACGTCAACTGACCGATCAAGCCGTGGCCCTGCCCGGTTCTCAGCGCAAGGCCGACCTGCGGGTCTCACGGGCCAGGCTCGAACCGCCCAGCGCACTGGCGCTGATCCGGGTCGCCCGCGCCACTATCATCCAGAGACCTTTTTGCCCATCCTCAAGCCGATCTGGTTTGCGGCCTTGCGGCCCTGCGGGCGTCGGCTGGGGCCTTGTTGCCCGGATGCTTGCCGGCTTACGAAGCGGATCATCGGCGGCTGGGCGCGGATGTGGGCGTCAGGCCGCTGAGCGCCAGTGCGCGCACGCTGGATCGGTTCTATGCCCCGCTGCGGGTTTCGTTGCCCTGAGTCGCCGAGCTGAGGCCCGGTGCGAACCAAAACGGGCCCGACGAGGACAAAATTCGCATTTTGGGTTTTTAGCGTGATAGCGAACGGACCGTGGTGCGGATTCAGGCTTCGCGTGGCCCTGAATTTGTTTGAGCCAAATCCCGGCTTTCCTGTTCCGCCGCGAGCCGCAGGGCCAGTTCACGGATGGTTCGCAGGTCCATTTTGCCGCTGGCCAGGCGGGGCAGTTGGTCCACGTGAAAGAACTGATTTGCGCGCGGGAGCCAGAGGTTGGGCAAGCCGAGCTGCGGGAGTCGCTTGAGGACATCCTGAAGCCGGTCGGCGGGCAGCGTGTGCAGCACCACGAGCCGTTCGCCTTTCCGGGCATCCGGCACTCCCACCACGGCAAAGGTGGTTTCCGTCGCCCCGGCGGCCTCGTGCAGTTTCTCCTCGACCTTGCCGTGGGGCACCATTTCGCCGCCGATCTTGCTGAACCGGCTCAACCGGTCGGTGATCTCCAGGAAGCCGTCCTCGTCCAGCGCGGCGATGTCGCCGGTGACATACCAGCCCTCGCGCAGGACTTCGGCGGTCTTTTCCGGCGGGCCGAGGTAGCCGCGCATCACGTTGGGGCCGCGCACCAGCAACAAGCCCGCCTGGCCCAAGGGCAGCGGCTCGCCGGTGTCCGGCGACACGATTCGCACGCTCACGCCGGGCAAGGGCCGGCCAATGCGGCCGCGCCGGCTGCCAACCTGCCGCAGGCCCACGGCGCGGAAGTCGCGCGTGTTGGCGGCGACCACGGGCGAGCACTCGGTGCAGCCGTAGCCTTCGACCGGTCGCACACCGAATTTTTCCTCAAAGGCCGAAGCCAACGGCTCTGGCAGTTTCTCCGCGCCGGCCATCACAATTCGCAGACTCCCGAAATCCCCCGGCTCGCAACTGCGCAGGTAGATTTGCAAGAAGCTCGGCGTGGCCATGAGGTGGGTGACGCGGTAGCGCCGGACCAGTTCGCCGATCGGCTTGGCGTCGAGCGGATTTGGATGATAAGCCACGCCCACGCCCAGCAGTGCCGGGGTAATCAACGTGGCGGTAAACCCGAACGAATGGAAGAATGGCAGGATGCCAAGAAACCGATCCTGCGGGTTCAGGTCGAACATCTGCCCCAACTGCTCGGCGTTGGAGGCGATGTTGTAATGCGAGAGCATTACGCCCTTCGGCTCGCCGGTGCTGCCGCTCGAAAAGATCACGGTGGCCAGGTCATCGAGCGTACCGGGCTGCTCGCGGCCAACGGCCTTTTCCAAAGCGCCCACCGGGGCGAGCCAGGCGAGCGCAAGGGCGCAGAGTTTTTCGCCCAGCCGGGGCCGGGCGACGATTTCTTCCAGCAGGAGCGCGCGGCAGGGCATCTTCACCTTCACGCGGTCGAGAAAGGCTTGCGAGGTCAGAACGGTTTGCAGCTTGCATTGGCGCGCGCAGGAGGCCAGCACCTCCTCGGTAAGGGTGTAGTTGAGGTTGACCGGCACTTTGCCCAGCAGCAACGCGGCGAAGTTGACCAGCGCGCCCGCCACCGATGGCGCCAGGAGAATGCCGACCATGTCCTGCCCGGCCCAGGGCGACCGCAGTCGGCGGGCGAGGAAGACGACCTTCATCAGTGCACCGCCGAAACTCAGCCCCGGCACGCGGGCATCGGCCCACGCCAGCCGCAGCGGACAGCGACGGGCGCGTTGAACAAAGGCCCGGTGCAGCAGCTTCATGGTCTTGCGTCGGTGCGGCCAGGCGTCGGTGTTCAACTCTTGGACGGCGGTCTGCACTTCGAACGCCGTGGCGGTCGGTGGCAGTGGCCGGCCAAAGCTGACCGTGACCGGGTAGGGCAGGCGTCGCGGCACTTTCCAAAAGAACCGGCCCGACTGATAGCTGAAGATGCTGCCCCAGACGCCGTCCAAGCAGACCGGAATGATGGGCGCGTCCACCCCTTCCATGATCCGCTCGAACTCGCGTCGAAACGGCAGCATCACCCCAATGCGAGAAATGGAGCGCTCGGCAAAAACGCCCACGACCTCGCCCTGCCGAATGGCGTCCCGGGCCGCGTGCAACGCCCGGACCAGCTCGCGCGGCTGCCCCTCGGGCGGCAGCGGGATGACGCGCAGCCGGCGCAGCCAGGGTTTCAACCACCTTCGCTCGCAAATCTCCTGCGGCAGCAGGAACCGGACGAATCGCCTCGTGCTGGCCAGGATGAGCAGCATGTCCACGAATGAAACGTGGTTGCTGACCAGCAGCGCGCCGCCTTGAGCGGGGACGTGGTCCGGGCGGAGCACGGTCACGCGGTAACAGGCGCGCGTCAGGAACCACAGAAAGACTCGCAGCCACGTTGGTTTCATGGTCCACCGGTCCTTTCTGGCATGAGCGCCTCCATCGGCACCTCCCAGCGCGCCGCCTCGATTTGGGCGATCAACTCGTTGCGGAGCGCCAGCAACCGGCGGCCAGTAAATCGCGCGCGCAACAGCACCCGCGCACAGCGCAAGCTGGCGATGAACCGGCGCGCCCGGCTCAAATAGTGATGCGCCCCCAGGCTCGCCACGGGCAGCGATAGCGCATACCACAAGCTTGCGGGCCAGCCGAAGAGCAAATGAAAGACAGCGATGTAGGCACTGAAGAAAAGGCCGAAGCTGACGACGCCTGCGAGGATGCCGGTCGTGGAAACGTGCGTCTTGTTGGCCGAAAGTTGGGCAAACCGCTGGATCGCCCGGTCAACCACCCGGATGGGCAGCCAGCGATGCACCCAGCCAAACGCGGCGACCGGAAACAGCGCCACTCCCAGCAGCGCCACGCCAAGACCTCTGCAGAAGAGGACGGTCCTGTCCGGGAAATGGGCCAGGTCCTCGTCGGCCAGATGCAGCCG
>JAOAIM010000256.1 GCA_026414705.1 Verrucomicrobiia bacterium
GAATCGCCCGCCGGGCCGGTGCGGGTAACCATCGAGCCGGGCGCGATCAAGGAGAAAAACGTGTTCAAGGTCGAGCCGCTGACACTGGCGCAACTCGGCGGTTTCATCGGCACCAACCCGCCGGTGGACGGCACGTTGCTGACGGGCTTGCGCGTGCGGGTCGAAGGCCAACCCATGCCGGAAGGCGAAGCCAACGTGAGCCTGCCGTTTGATCCGGCCGCGTTTGGGCTGAGCGATCCTGAAAACGGCGCTTACGTGCTGGCGATTGCCCGGCCGGATGGAGAAGGCGGCACGAGCTATCAGGTGGTGGACCGTTTGCGGTATCGGGACGGAAAACTCTTCTCGAATACCTTCCCATTTTTGGGTTTCCTTGCCGGGTTCGCGGTGGGGTTGGGTGTGGACCTTACCCTGACGTTGGCGGCGGATTACGTGTTGACGGCGCTGCTGGTTGGGTCGGAAGGAACTCCCATTCGATGCAAAGTGTCCGGTATCACCGTCACCGCCAGTGGCGACACTGGGTTCCGTCCCCTGGCGGGAGCGATGGTAACAATTCACAGCTTCGGTCTGCCCCGGACCCCGGGACGGCTGCCCCCGGGGTTGGCTTACGCGGTGACGGACGCCAGTGGTTACGCTGCGTTGCTCGGTCTTGGAGGGAACTCCATACGGCTATTTCTTTCGGCTACGCATCCGCGATACAACGACTTCGCGACGACCCCGCTTTCCTCTTTTGGCCTGTTGGAGGACCTCGGAATCAAGGAGGTCGAACTGCGACTTGAATCGCCCGCCGCCCCGGTGGACCCGCTCAAGCTGACCTGGTCGTGGTCGCCCGCGCTGCTGCCCATCGGCGGTCCCGCCACCTTTGAAGCCGTCGCCACGCATGGCAGCGGCGCGCCGAGCCTGAACGTGACCGTGGCGGAAGTGTTTTCCTTGGATGCCGGCTCCAACGCGCCGCTGCCGCTCGCCGCAGTGGTGCTGTCCAATCGCGTTGAAACCACCGAGGCGAAAACGCGCCGCGTGCGCCTGCAGGTCGTCCCGCCGCCGGCGGTCAAGTCGCTGGTGAAGTTGCGCGTGCAAGCCTCGGCGGGCGGGAGCACCCAGACCAACATCGCCACCCTGCGGTTCGATGGCGTGCCGGTCACGATCGAAGGCCCGTTGCCGCTGGTGGACGTCAACGACTCGGTCGGGCCGATGGTCGTGGGCGTGTTCCCGCCGGCGGGCGCGGTGCTCAATCCCGGCCAGCGCCTGCAGGTGCGTTTCAACGAGCCGGTGAGCGCCGCCGTGACGAATCCCGCACTGGGCGCAGTCACCGTGGGCGGCCCCGGCGCGCCCGCGGTGAACCTCACCCTGACGCCCGACCAGCAGACGCTGGAGGTCGGTGTCGCCGGCGCGCTGCCCGACCGCGAGTATCAACTCACCCTGAATCAATCCGTCGTGGACCTGCGGGGCAATCCGCTCGACCAGGACCCCGCCAGCCCGGGCGCGCAAAGCTTCACGCTCAAGTTCCGCTCCGCCGCGACGGGTGTGACCTCGCTGCCCGGCCTGGGCAGCGGCGGCGGCGTGGAGGTGTTCGGCAACGCGGCCTTTGCGCTGGATCGCACCGCCGGCAACGAGCGGCTCGTGATTTACGATGTGTCCGATCCCACGACGCCCCGCCGGGTGTCGGAGTTTCGCCTGCCGCCGTTCCCGCGCGATTTGTGTCTCATCCCGCGATATTCCTTCGTCAACATCTTCAATCAACCGCCGCTGACCAACCGCAACATCATCGTGGTGGTCGGCGGCGAGGTCGGCTTTGCCGGCAACAGCGCGGAGTTCCCGACCGGGTTCGTGGGCCAGTGGTTGCGCGCGATTGACGTGACCGATCCGAACAACCCGACGCGGCTTCTGGGCGCGGTCATCACGCGGCGCGAGTCGGTCGTCAGCAAAATCATCTGGCGCGCGCCCTTCCTCGTGTATCTGGAGCGCGCGGCGGACCTCCAGCAGGTCGCTTTCGTCAACTTCCAGGAGATGGTGCTGGGCTTCAACAACCCCGACGCACACTTGTTCACCCTGTTTCCGGTTGGCGGCCAAGCCGGTGTGGACAACGATGGCAACGGCGATTTTGTCGGGCCGGATGATCGCCTGCCCATTCCACCGAAGAACGTGCCGGAATTTTTCGGCAAGGTGGCGGGTTTGACCGCCACGTTGGAACGCCCCCCCCAGGGCATACAGGATTTCGATTTTGAGGCCGGCTACCTGGGCGTGGTGCTCTCGGCCGGGCGCAGGGTGGACGCCAACGGGCAACAGATTGGCGACCTGATCCCGCCGCAGTATCGCACCTTGAGCTTTGCCGGCGATCCGGTCTTTGAACCGGCGGGCCTCTGGCCGTTCGCGCCGGACGCGCGCCCGAAGCGCCTCACCATTGTGCCCGGCGTGCCGTTGCCGGTGAACAACGCCCTCGAGTTCCGCACGCTGGCGTTGGTGTCGCTCTCGCCCGACGCCGATGGGCGCACCAAGCTCGCCGTTCTGGACATCACGCTGGCGACCTCCCCGCAACTGGTGCGGCTGATCAGCTTCCCGGCCGGTGCCAACCTCGGTCTGCTGCAATCCGCCCGCCTCCGTGACGATGGGCTTCTGCAGGTCGCCACCACCGCGGATTTGATCCTGCTCGATCCGGCGAAGCTGAGCCTGCCCAACCCGCCCGCCGAGGGTCTGCACCCTGCCGTGGTGAGCGTGTTGCCGCGCGCCGGCACCAGCGGCCAGACCTTTGGCGGCAACGACGCCGGCGTCACCGTCGTGGCCCTGGGCGGACGCAACGAGGTCATTCAATCCGCGCCGCGCCTGAGTTTTGTGGCGTTCACCAATGCCGTGTTCGACCCGCTGCAATCGTTGCCGCCCGCCGACCAACTGCGCCGAATCGTGGCCGGCGCGCAGGAACCCGCCTCCCTCGAACCGGCGCTGGTGCGCAAGGAGGGAACCACCGCCAACGATTTTCAACCGCCGCAGCCCGGCGCGCATTACTACGTGATGGTCCGCGCGCCCGGCGGCATCGGCCCGGTGCTCGACCTGGGCCTCGAATCGCTCAACCGCTCCGGGTATCCGATGGCCAATCGCGGACGCGGCTTCGCGCCGGTGCGGGCGATGTCAGATCAGGCTCTGGGGCTGATCCAGCAACGGGCGCGGGCGGGTTGCGACGCGCCGATCCCGGCGCTGCGCGCGCGCCGGCTCTCTGATGACTGGCGCGACCCGCTCTACAACGTTTATCTCTCGCAGCCGATTGCGCTCGTGACGCAAAAGACCACGCCGGACGAGCTGGCGGCGCTGGCGCAGAAC
>JAOAIM010000257.1 GCA_026414705.1 Verrucomicrobiia bacterium
TTGGCGGCGACGGGGACGAACAATTTGCAGGTGGACGGGGATTTCATTGTGGAGTCGGGTTACATCACCATCAGCGGGGGCAGTCAGGTCAACACGGTGTGGAATTTGTATTTGAAAGGGGATTTCGTGATTCAGAGCGGAGCATTTTTTGACAGCCGCACCAGCGGGACGGGTTCGTCGGCGAACGTGTATTTCATCAACACGAATGCCGTGAGGCGGTTGAGTGTGGCCGGGAGCGTGGCGCACACGGGCTCGGGTGGGGGCTGTCCAATCAACTGGGTGATCGGGCCCGGGGCGCAGGTGGTATTAACCAACGGGAACTTGGCGCTGGGCACGGCGAACAACAACACCCGCGACTCGGTCCGGGTCGAAGGCGTGTTGAACCTGGGAACCAACCGGCTGGTCGGGCCCGGCACCTTCACCAACACGGCGACCGGCACGCTGGTGGCCAGCGGCACGAACCTGCTGGCCTCCGGCCTGCACACCATTCAATACGGCGGCGCGCTCGTGATCACGAACATGGGCGTGACGCTCACCGGCGGCGAGCAACTCCATTACTTCAACGCCACGAACCTCATCACCGGCTCGTTCGCCTCGCTTGACCTGCCGGCCCTGGCCACCGGCCTGAACTGGTGGACGGGCCGTTTGGTCACCCACGGCCGGCTCGTGGTCAATCGCGCGCCGGTGCCCGGCCCGGCCAGCTACAGCCGCGGGCCCGGCTTGCCGCTCAAAATCAAAATCTCCGATCTCATGGCCCTGAGCAGCGATCCCGACAGCAGCGATGGCGACAGCATTGCATTTGACTCGGTAAACTCCGGCGATCACGGCGCCACGGTCACCACCAACGCGACCTACATCTTCTACACGCTGGCCACCCACACCAACGACACGCTCGTTTACACCATCAAAGACCAGCGCGGCGGCAGCGCCTCCACCAACATCGCCATCGCCCTGGTCACGCCCGGCGGCCTGGCCAAGGCCATTGACACCAGCGGCGGCACCGTGACGGTTCACTTCTCCGGCATCCCGGGTTATCCCTACAAGGTCGAACGCGCCGACGACGTCAACTTCACCGTCAACCTGACGGTGCTGCTGACGACCAACGCGCCGGCCAACGGCCAGTTCAGCGTCACCGACACCAGCCCGCCGATGCCGACGGCCTACTACCGGCTCAAACACAACCCGTGACGCGCACGGGCGCGGCAGCCGCTCAAGCCGGTGCTCATTTTTCATTCACCCGTGCAACAATGCGGGGTGAAGTCCTCCAAGCTCTGTTGCTAAAATCAAATTGTCGAACAGTCCGGCGACGCGCCGACGAGTCGGCTCATGCGCGGCGCGCGCTCAAAACCAAACCCGTTGCGTTATGAAAACACGTGCCACAGGTCGCTCCCAACAAACTCCGGTGAGCCGTCGGTTGGCTCGAGGTCTCCTGCTGCCGGGCGCGGGTCTCGCTTTCGCGTTGTGGATTCCCGCCGCTCACGCGCTTGTGACCCTGCCGTTCCATGAGCCGTTTCCTGATTCCTATCCCGAGGGCACGCTCCTGGGTGCCGGGGCCACCGCCTCCGTTTGGGATAGTGGCCAGGGCACGGGCGGGGGCAGCGCGCACGTCAGCAGCGCGGCGGCGTTGAGTTATTCAGGGCTGGCCACCGGGGGCGGACGCGGGCTGGTTCAACCCCAGGGCGGCACGGCCCGCAACCGCGGCGCGTCGTTCACCCCCCAGACCGCCAGCGCGGGCGCGGTGTATGCGTCGTTCCTGTTGCAGCCCAAGACGACCCCCTCCTCCACGCGCCTGATTGCGTATTTGCGCAGCGACTCCAGTTCGGGCACGCCCTCGGCGGGCGTCTTCATCAACACCGCCCGTCAGTTGCAGGTCTCGCGCAACTCCACCAGCAGCCTCTCCAGCCCTACCGCAGCCCTCGACCTCGACACGACGTATTTCGTCGTGCTGCGCTACAAGTGGAATCCGGGCAGCAACGATGACGAAGTCGCTCTGTGGCTCAATCCGCCTCCGGGCGGCAGTGAACCGGCCCCGACCATCAGCACCACGTCCGGGGGCGGCGACGTCAGCCAGCTCATCTCGTTCTTCGTCTCGGTGCCCAGCACCAGCACCGCCAGCACGAACTGGCTCGATGAAATTCGCGTGGGCACCAACTGGGCGCAGGTGACCCCCGCCGCCGGTTGCACCAGCGCCAGCATCACCACGGCACCGACCAATCAAACCGCCTACGTCGGCCAAACCGTCACCTTCCACGTCGTGGCCGCCGGCACCACCCTCACCAACCAGTGGGAATTGAGCACCGACAGCGGCAGCACCTGGTCGGCGATTCCGGGCGCCACCGCTTCCAGCTACACCACCCCGGCGTTGACGCTCGCGGACAATGGCAATCAATATCGCGTCATCGTCGGCGCCGCCTGCGACGGTATCACCGTCACTTCCGCGCCGCCCGCTGTGCTGACCGTCATTGATGCCTCGGTCTATTCGTTCCGCACCGTGACCAACGGCACCTGGCAGGCCGGAAGCACCTGGGAGCAGTCCACCGACGGCGTCAACTGGTCACCCGCGTCGGCCGGGCCGTTCCACGGCAACTCCAACATCACCATTCGCGCGGGGCACACCGTCACGGTCAGCGCTCCCGCCAGCGCCGATGATTTGCTCATCGAATCAGGCGCTCAACTCAACGTGGCGTCCACCTTCACGCTCAACAACGGCGCGGCAGCCGTGGACTGCAATGTCCTGGGCACCATCGAAGTCCAGACCGGCGGCAGCATCGCCAACACCACCGGCGCCGCCCTCCGCTTCAATAATGGCAGCCGCTTCGTCTGGAACTCCACCGCCACGGTCGCCATCCCCACCGCCACCTGGGAGGACGGCTCGCTGTGCGAGGTCCAAAACGGCAGCACCAGCCCGCCCAGCGGCCTGGGCCAGAGCTTCTACGACTTTTACTGGAACAAGCCCAGTGCCGGGGCGGTGAATTTGGCCGGGGGCTTGACGACGGTGCGAAACAATCTGCGGATGAAGGGCTGGACTGACCCGGCCAGTTCGGTTCGGTTTTTGGCGGCGACGGGGACGAACAATCTGCAGGTGGACGGGGATTTCATTGTGGAGTCGGGTTACATCACCATCAGCGGAGGCAGCCAGACCAACACAGTGTGGAATCTGTATTTGCGGGGCGATTTCCTCGTCCAGAGCGGGGGCATTTTCGACAGCCGCACCAG
>JAOAIM010000258.1 GCA_026414705.1 Verrucomicrobiia bacterium
CCCGAGCCGCGTCCGCGCCGTTTCTCCCCCAACTCCAACCGTTCGGGCGGGCCATCGCTGTCGTAGTGGAAATACACCGCCGGAAACGCCAGGTAGGTGTCCGGTGCCCACGGATACTTCACCACCTTGGTGGTGTAGATGTCCGTGCCGACCGGATCGAGACTTTCGTCCGGTCCAAAAACCGTGGGCAATTCGATTCCCGGCCCGCAGGGCGTGAGCGGTCCGTTGTCCAGAAACCACGGGTCGAGCACATGCGGTCGCAATCCTTGTTGCCGGGCCAGTGCCGCGGTGCGCCCCGGAGGAATGCGTTCCCACGGCCAGGGACCGAGCACCTCCGGGGTTTCCGAACGCACAAACCGTCGCTGCGTCTTGCCGCCCGGCATCCGCGCGTAGTCGGAGCGGTGATGGCCGACATAGAGCTGGCGCTGATCGTCGTAGTAAACGATGGATTGCGAGCCGGCGGAAAACGGCAACGCGGCAACCTCGAACGGCTCGAAGTGCCATCCGTCCGGCGAGGTGAAAACGAACATGGCCTGCTTGCGAATGCCGCTGAAGTATTTCCACCGACTTTCCGGCGGGGCGTTCGGGTCCAGGAACACATTGCCCAGGCCGACCGCGTAACGGACCACGATGTTGCGCATACCGTTGAACTCGCCCCGGCCCAGGTCGGGCTTCTCCCAGTGAATACCGTCGCGCGAGGTCATCACCGCCAGGTAATCGCCCGTCTCGCGATAGTAGAGCCGCAGCAGGCCGGTCTCGTCTTCCACCAGCGACAAGTGGCCGCGCACGTGATCCAGCACGCGTTCGGCCATGCGCGGCGGCTGGGGCACAAACCGGATGCCCTGCGACTCGGCCACCAGCGCGTCATCAATGAACACATGCTTGCGCGAGCCGAGTTCGACCGGCCGGGCACGGTCATCATTCACGCCAAAGAGCAACGGCGGCCCGGCCTTGAGCGTCACCTTCGGCAGTCCTTTGCCGTAGGTCACCGAGAAGCTGCCCGGCGGCTGAAACGGCGCGGTGTAAACCGGGTGATCGGAAAACCGAAGCTCATCGAGCCGACCCGGCAAGGGCCGCTGCCAACGTCCGTCCCGTCCCACCGTAAAATACGCCTCCGCTCCATGCGGCAAACGACGCAGCGCGGCTCTTGGCGGCAACGGCTGCAACCGTCCGTCCACGTAATGCCGCAACTGCTGCTCCGCCGCCGAATACACGAACGCAAAATGATGCCAGCCGCTGGTCAGTGCTCCGCCGTCTGAGGGAACGAACAACCCGACCTCGCCGGCCGCGTTCTGGAGCGTGAAGCCGCTCCGGTCGGCGTTGAGCAGCAGGCGCGTGACGACCTCGTTCCGTCCGCGCGGCCCCTGCCCAATTTCAAACACCACGCCTTCGGCGCCCGGCGCGCGCGTCGGGCAAAACCAAAACTCCACCGTCCAGTCGAAGTCGCCCACGTTGAGTTGGGTCTCGGTCGGATTCGCAAACGGCGGCTTGCGCAGGTGCGATTCCCCTGCGGTCATCAGCGCGCTGAAATGCGCGTTTTCCCACGTCAGCGGCTCGGCCGGCCCGGGCGCGGACGCCGTGGCATTCAACAGACCGAACAGGTCCTCCGCCGAAAGCCCCGCCAGTTTCAACGGTTGCGGTTCGACCGGCTCCAGCGCCCGACCAAACCGGCCTTCGACGATTCGCGCCCCGCGCCCGAAGGCCAGAAACAGGCCGCGCCCCGACGCGTCGTTGAGGATCGAACTCGGATACAACCCTTCCGGCTCGTCAAACAGCCACAATGCGACCGTGCCCGCTGCGCCGCTCATCACCCATCCGCCGAGCAGTGCCACAACCCCAATCTGCGCAAACCGCCTGCGCCCTTCCACGACGCCAATCCGCGCTCGATTCATGATTTGTTGAAACAATTCGCCATCTTTCCACGCCGCCAACGCGCCGCCCGCAGCGTGTCCCGCGAACCCGCGACGGCGGCGTCACGATAGACGTCACCCGCAACCGAGATGTGATGCTTTTTCGGCATTGAGACGATGCCGCACGCGCCGTCGCCACCGCCCGGCAGAGTGGCCCTTGGTTCAGTGCCGGGCCGACGGGAGTTGGTCCGAGTATCTCACACGCAGTGGAACACGCGACGGCGTTGCCCGGAGTGTCGGCCTGTTGGAGCATGGATTTCCAATCCGCAGGTTCCTGCGACGGCTGTTGCAGCCCGCAGCTTTGAATCGGGCGAAACAACAGGTTGGAAACCTGCGCGACGCGCCGGCGGCGCGAGAGCCTGCCCTTCGCCCGGCCGGATTGCCCGTTAGACGCTGAAGCTCTCGCCGCAGGAACAGGTGGACGCGGCGTTGGGATTGCGGATTTTGAACCCGCTGTTTTGAAGCGCCTCGATGTAATCCACTTCGCTGCCCGAAACGTAGATCGCGCTTTTGGAGTCCACGACCACGCGCACGCCGGCGGTTTCCACCAAAATGTCCCGATCCTTCGGCCCGTCCTCCAATTCCACCTGATATTGCAGGCCGGAACATCCGCCGCCAATGACCGACACGCGCAGCACGCCGTGGGGTCGCCCCTGCTGCGCCAGCAACGCGGCCACCTTGGCCCCCGCGCGCGGTGTCAGACGCAACACCCGCTCGTCACCCACCCGAACGCCGGAGGCCGGCGCCGACGCGGCAGTTTGCGAAACAGTTCGCGCAATCATGGGACTGCCGAAAGCTACCGGCCTGCGTCCGACCCGTCAACGCGCGCCTCCATCAAAACAATTCCAAAACCCGGCACAACCGGCCTGACGCGGGTGGGGACGGCGGGCATCGGCCTTCCGGTCACCGGCCGGCTTGGTGAGGCAACCCAAACCGGTGAACCCAAGGCGGCGACAAATCGCCGCACGCCAAAGGCTGGCGCGCGCGCGACGGCTTGCGCAATCCCCTCTCCCTCGAGGGAGAGGGCCAGGGTGAGGGTGAACGCCCCGCAGAGTGGCGAACATCGAACACCGAACATTGAACAACGAACATCGAACATCGAACAACGAAGGAGGAACTCAGGAACGAGGGAAACACGAACAGGGGAGCGCACGCGTCTCGCGTGCCGGTTTCGGCGTCCCGCCGAAAACACGTTTCAACGCCAAGACGCCAAGACGCAAAGGCGCAGAGGCGTGGAGCGTCAGAGCGTGGAGCGTGAGAGCGTCGAGCGTCAGAGCGT
>JAOAIM010000259.1 GCA_026414705.1 Verrucomicrobiia bacterium
GGCGAGGACTTTCAGCCGGGGATCGAAAGGGACGGGGGCCGCCGCAGTCCAGAAGGCTGTTGCGGCGGCTGAAAAGAAAACTCCGCCCGGCCGGATCGGCACGGGCGGAGTTGGAGCAAGGGAACTTTTTAGTTCTCCTTTTCGGCCTTTTTACGGCCAAAGCCGGCGTTGCGGAGCTTTTCCTTGTCTTCGGCGCTCATTTTGGCGCGCTCTTCCTTGTCGAGCTTGCCGTCTTTGTTGGCGTCATATTTGGCCAGCATTTCCTTGCGCAAGGCCTTTTGTTCGTCGGTGAGTTTCTTGTGTTCCTTGCCGCCTTCGCCGGCCTGCGCGGCCAGCGCCAGGGCGCCGATGAGTGACAGGGCAACGAGCAGTTTCTTCATACGCATTCGTGTTGTGTTGTTGTTTGACTGTTGAGCATGCCCGCCAGTGAGGCGAGACAAGCGATCAGACGAATCGGCCCCGACAAGGGTTACAGCCGGGTGGGTTCGCTTGAGCGAAGGTGACGCGCGCATTAGGCTGCGCGCCGTGGACGCAACGGCGCGAATGCGGTGGGCGCGAATCGCGCTGACGCTGGTGTTGGCGGCGCTGACGCTGGCGGCATACTGGGGCGTTTGGCGTTGCGGGTTCGTGGATTACGATGACCCGGAATACGTCACCCAAAATCCGCACGTTCGCGGTGGATTGACGGGCTCGGGGCTGGCGTGGGCGTTCGGGAGCGCCGAGCTGGGCAACTGGCATCCCTTGACCTGGCTCTCGCACATGCTCGATTGCGAGCTGTTCGGTCTCAAACCTGCCGGCCATCACCTGACGAATCTGCTGTTGCATCTGGCCAACACGCTGTTGCTGTTCGGGGTGCTGGTGCGGCTGGCGAATCTTGGGGACGCGCGGCAGCGCGGGAGCGGCGGTCTCGCGGAAACAGCGTCGGAATCTGGCGGGGTGTTGCACGGCGATCCGCTTCGAAACACGCTCACGGGGGCGCTGGCTGCCGGGCTGTTTGCCGTTCATCCGCTGCACGTCGAATCGGTAGCGTGGATTGCCGAACGGAAGGACGTGCTGAGCACGTTGTTCTTTTTGCTGACGCTGTGGGCGTATGCGGGCTACGTGGCCGGGCGGTCGCGGGTCGAGGGGCAAGGTTCGGGTGGCGCGGCGAAGCGACCGGATCGAGGGGCTCGAGGCTGGCGGCTGAGCTACGGGTTGGCGCTGGTGTTTTTCGCGTGCGGGCTGATGAGCAAGGCGATGGTGGTGACGCTGCCGTGCGTGTTGTTGCTGCTGGATGGATGGCCGTTGGGGCGCTGGTCGCGGGAGGGTTTCGGGCGGTTGCTGCGGGAGAAAGTTCCGTTCTTCGCATTGAGCGTGGTGTTCAGTGGGGTGACGTTTGTCGCGCAGAAGGAGGCGGGGGCGGTCGCGCCGTTGTGGGGATTCACGCTCTGGCAGCGGGTCTCCAACGCGGTGGTTTCCTACATTCGGTATTTGCGCAAGACGTTTTGGGCGGATGATCTGGCGGTGTTTTATCCGCATCCGGGCGACTGGCCGCTCTGGCAGGTGGCGGGCGCGACGGTGTTGTTGGCGGGTGTGACGTGGCTGACGCTGCGCGCGGCGCGACAGCGCCCCTGGTGGTTGACGGGCTGGCTCTGGTATCTGGGCACCCTGGTGCCGGTGATCGGCCTGGTGCAGGTGGGGATGCAATCCATCGCGGATCGTTACACTTACATTCCGTTGATGGGCGTGTTTGTGGCGCTGAGCCGGGAGCTGGCGGAGGCGCTGGGGCGGCGGGCGGGGGCGCGGGTTGTTTTTGGAGCGGTTGCGGCAGCGGCGCTGAGCGCGTGTGTCATGGCAACGCGCGGGCAATTGCAACATTGGCGGGACACCGAGGCGTTGTTCACCCACGCGCTGCGCGTGACGGTGAACAACGACGTGGCGCACAACAGCCTGGGCGGGGTGCGCTATCAGCAGGGGCGGGTGGAGGAGGCAATAGCGCATTTCCGCGAGGCGGTGCGGTTGCGGCCGGGTTACGCCGACGCGCACAACAACCTGGGCACGTTGCTCGATGCGCAGGGGCGGACGGAGGAGGGCATCGTTCACTTGCAGCGCGCGATTGAATTGAATCCGAAATACGCGAACGCCCACAACAATCTGGGTCTGGCGTTGCTGCGGTTGGGGCGGCGGGAGGAGGCGCGGTTCCACCTGGAGCAGGCGCTGCGGATCCAACCGGCGCACGCCCAGGCGCAGGCGGGTCTGGCGAAACTGCACGCTGAGGCCGGGCGGCTGGAGCAGGCACGCGCGCTTTACGAGAGCGCCGTGCGCGGGTCGCCGGAATTTTGGGAGGCGCGGTTTGAGCTGGCGGGGGTGCTGGCGGGGCTGGGGCGGACGAATGACGCGATCCGGGAGTTGCAGTCGGCGCTGACTCGAGCGCCGGATCAAGTGCTGTTGCACCACCGGCTGGGCAGTTACCTGTTGGGCGCGGGACGGGTCGCCGAGGCACTGGCGCATTTCCAACGAGTCGTGGACCTCCAACCCGACTTCGGCGACGGTCGCAACAACCTGGGCCTGGCACTCCTGCAAACGGGTCGCGTGGCCGAGGCGCTCGCGCAATTCCGCGAGGCGTTGCGTCATGCGACCAACGCGACGCCGATTCGACACAATCTGGGTTTGGCCCTTGCGCGAATGGAGCGTTGGGAGGAGGCAGCGGCCGAATTCGAGGCGGTGTTGCGCGTCGAACCGGACAACGTCGGGGCGCTGTTCAATCTCGGCAACGTGCGCATGGCGCAGCGGCGGCCAGGGGAGGCGATGGAGCATTACGAGGCGTGCGCGCGTTTGCAACCGGGGTTCGGGCCGGTTCATCATCATCTGGGTTTGGCGCTTGCGGCGTTGGGGCGACTGGCGGACGCGGCGGGGAGTTTTGAACGGGCGCTGCAGATCAGCCCCGGCAGCGCCGCCGTGCACAATGACCTGGGCGTTGTGCGCGCGCGGCAGGGCCGCTTGGTGGAGGCGGTGAAACATTTTGAGCAAGCCCTCCGGTTGGGAGGCGATGAGGCGACAACGCATCATCATCTGGGTCGGGCGCACGCCGGACTGGGCGAGTTTGTCCGGGCCGTTGAACATCATGAAAAATAAATTATACACATCT
>JAOAIM010000260.1:0-874 GCA_026414705.1 Verrucomicrobiia bacterium
CTTCGGCGGCGTAAGCGGCAAACACCCGGCGATGCCGTTTCTCTGCCGCCGGCACCAACGTCACCTTCAGCGTCGGCGCGTCCGGCACTGCCCCCTTGACCTACCAGTGGCGGCGCAACGGCGTGCCCATTGCCGGCGCGACGGCCAGCACCTACACCATCAACAACGTCCAATCCACGCACGTCGGCCTCTACACCGTCATCGTCAGCAACTTCCTCGGCACCGTCACCAGTGCCGAGGCCGCCCTCACCCTCACGGGCGTGATCGTGTTCAGCGAAAACTTTGAATCGGGCAACCTCAACAACTGGACGGTGACCGCGAGTCCGGCGACGGCCCTGGACATCTCTACGGCGCAGAACCGCACGCCCGGCGGCACCTACAGCGCGCGGGTGGACAGTTCACTCGACCGCATGTTCTACAACTTCGGCATCGAGGTCGGTGGTCGTTTCCGCGCCCGCTGGTGGATTTACGACAGCACGCAAACGCGCGCGTTTGCCGACGTGCGCGCGCACACCGGCGCGGGTTACACCGACGGCAGCGGCCTTCAGCAACTTTTCGCCGCCGGCAAATACAATTCCGTCACCTTGCCGGGCGAAACCTGGGACGGCACCAAATACCAGGGCCGCGTCGCCAGCGGCGCGAACGTCGGCTGGTTCAACCTCAATGCCTCCGGCGCGCCCAGCCGCGCCACCGGCTGGCACGAGTATCGCATCGAGCGCGCCGCCGACGGCTCGACCATCCACTTCTACGTGGACGGCGTCCTCAGCCGCACGATCACCGGAGCCGCCGATGCGAACCTCGACTCCATCGTCATCGGCTCGGTCGGTAGTGGCACCGCGACCGCAGGCGAAGCCTGGCTGGACGACATCCTCAT
>JAOAIM010000260.1:884-3159 GCA_026414705.1 Verrucomicrobiia bacterium
CATCGAGTATTTCGATCCGCCGAGCATCACGTCCCAACCCGCCGCGCAGACCGTGCCGGCCGGCGGCAGTGCCAGCTTCAGCGTCACCGCGGCCGGGACCGTCACCAGCTACCAGTGGCGGCGCAACGGGGAGAACCTCGTCAACGGCCCGAACGTCTCCGGCGCAACCTCGCCGACCCTGACGCTGTCCAATCTCCAGGGCGCCGAAGCGGGCAACTACACCTGCGCCGTCGGCAACGGCGTTGGCGTCGTTGTGAGCGCGCCCGCCGCGCTGCGCGTCTCCCCGGTGATTCTCACCCAGCCGCTCAGCCGCACCAACGCCGTCGGCACCACGGCCACGTTCACCGTCGGTGCGGCCGGCCAGGGGCCGCTCAGCTATCAGTGGCGCAAAAACGGCGTGCCCATCGCCGGCGGCGGCAACGTCTCCGGCGCAACCACTCCCACGCTCAACCTCACGGGCGTTTCGACCTCTGACGCCGGCGATTACTCGGTCGTTGTCACCAACGCCGCCGGGAGCGTCACCAGCGTCGTCGCCACACTCACGATCGTTGAGCCGCCGGCGATTTTGACCCAGCCGCAAAGCCAGGCCGTTGCCGCCGGGGCCAACGTGACCTTCAGCGTTCAAGCCTCCGGCACGGCTCCGCTCGCCTATCAGTGGCGCTTCAACGGCGCCGACATCCCCGGCGCCACCGCCAGCAGTTACACCCGCACCAACGTTCAGTCCGCCGACTCGGGCCTTTATGCCGTGCTGGTGAGCAACAGCGCCGGCGCGTTGCTCAGCGACCCGGCAACCCTGCTCGTCAACAACCCGCCCGTGCTCGCGCCCGTGGCCAACCGCACAGTGCATGCGGGCAGCACCCTCCTGATCACCCACCAGGCCACCGACCCGGATGCTCCGCCGCAAACGCTCAACTTCACCCTTGATGCGGCCCCGCCCGGCGCCAGCCTCGATCCGGGCACGGGCCTCTTTACATGGTTCGCGGACGAGCCATTCGTCGGCACGACCAACCTGGTCACCGTGCGCGTCAGCGACAATGGCACGCCCAGCCTCGGCGACACCGCCACTTTCACCGTGGTCGTGGTGGCGCGTCCGCTGATTCTCAGCGCCGAGTTGAGCGGCCAGCTCATCACGTTGACCTGGACTGCCATTGAAGGCCAAAACTACCGCGTCCAGTTCAAGGAAACCCTCGACGACGCCGACTGGAGCGACCTGACCGAGGTGACGGCGACCGGCCCGACGGCCTCGGCGACCGACGCCATTCACACCGACCTGGGCATGATCCCGCACCGCTTCTACCGCGTGCTGGTGATCCCGTGACGCTCGTTGCTGGGCCCGCCAGGGCCAAGTGACGGCATTCCTCAAAACGGCGCGCCGTCGGGTGTCGGATCACCATTGCGGGCGGCCCGACACTGTGGCCACCGGATCGCTGCTGGCGAAAGTGGGCTGATTGCGGTAAAAATCATTGACGACGGCAGTTGAACACGCCGCCGCCGGCACGAACACACAAAGCAATGCGCCAAGCATGAGCACACAGGAAATTCTCGCGGAGTTGGAGAAATTGACGCCGGAGGAATTATGCCGCGTGAAAGCGAAGCTGGAGGAGCTAATCCCACAACCCGGAAGGCCCCAGCAGGCGGCCCGGGATGTCTTGTTGGAATTTGCCGGCAAGGCTCAGGAATTGCCGTCCGATCTGGCCGAAAACCATGACCACTACCTCTACGGGACACCCCGGCGCACGCTGTGAAATTCGCCGATACCGCCTACCTGTTGGCACTCATCAATCCGCACGACCAGTGGCATCAGGCGGCCTTGCGACTGACCCGTAGCTGCTCCGAACCCCTGGTCACCACGGGCTGGGTGCTGATGGAAGTGGGCAACGCGCTGGCGGGCTCGCGCAACCGGGCGTTGTTCGCCAATTTCGTCTAACGCCTCATGACGTCCGCTCATATCGAAATTGTCCCCGGCACGATGGAATGGTTTGAGCGCGGCCTGGAAATGTATGAAACACGTCCTGACAAAGAATGGTCGTTGACGGACTGCATTTCATTCTTGGTGATGTGGGAGCGAAACATCTCTGAGGCGTTGACCTCGGATCACCACTTTGAGCAGGCAGGCTTTCGAATCCTTTTGAGGCGATGATCTGCCCCGGCGCATACAATCTTCAGCCCCGCCGGCTGAGCCTTCAAATCATGCTGTTGCGCGCCCCCGGGGAGGACGGCTTTGGGGACTGAGGGTTTTCACCCCAATCCATTGGCGGCCGATGAACCCGGAAAA
>JAOAIM010000025.1 GCA_026414705.1 Verrucomicrobiia bacterium
CACGGCGGCAAACAAATCGAAGCCAACCGCGAAATCAACGGCCTGTCGCTCGGCGGCGTCGGCCGCGGCACCACCATTGAGTTTGTCGAGTGCTACCTCATCGCCGACGACGGCTTCGAGTTCTTCGGCGGCACCGTCAACACCCGCTACTGTGTGAGCGCCTTCAACGATGACGACTCCTTCGACACCGACCAGGGCTACAGCGGCAAAAACCAGTTCTGGTTTACGATTCAGCAGCAGGACGCCCGCGACGAAGGCGGCGAGTTCAACGGCATGCCCAACGAACTCGACGCCCAGGGCTCTTACCCCTTCGAGAGCACCTTCCAAATCTACAACTGGACGGCCATCGGCGCCGGCACCGGCACCAACACCGGCAACGAGGCGTTGGTGATTCGGCAGCGCAGCCGCGCCGAGATCCACAACGCGGTGTTTGCGCAGTTTGACGGGCGCAAGTTGGTGCTGGGCACCAACGCCGTGCCGGCGATGACCAACAACCTGTTCTGGCAATGCACCCAGGGCAACGGCGCGCTGGGCAGCATCCCCTCCGCCCCCCTGGCCCTCAACCCCGATGCCAACCCGCTGCTGCGCAGCATCAGCCGCATCAACGACGGCCGACTCCTACCCGTTCCTGTCGGCACGAACAGCCCCGTCTATGCCGCCTGGTCCACACCGCCGAATGACGGGTTCTACGTGCCCGCTCCGCACAAGGGCGCGTTCAACACCAACAACTGGCTGCTGCGGTGGACGGCGCTCGACAACAACGGCTTCCTGGGCTGGCAGGTGCCCCCGCCCGCGCTGGCCGCCGCTGCGCCAAGCTGTCCGCAGCCGGTGCTGACCATCGCCCACAGCGGCACCAACGTCATCCTCTCCTGGAACAGCACAGCCGGGTGCGCCTACCAGGTGCAGAGCAAGAGCCCGATCACCGGCAGTTGGACGCCCTTGGGCAGCCCGATTGCCGGCGACGGCACGATCAAAACGGTCGTGATCCCCGCCACCGGCGCGGAAGAATACTTCCAACTGTCCGTTCAATCCCAATTCGTCACTCCATAATCCGGCATGACACACACAACCGGGGGTGTCGCCCTGACACCCCCGGTTTTTTGTTGCTCCATTGAAAGTGCGCTCCGAAATCCCGCCCGCTTCACCCGCCGCTGCGACCCGATGTGAAGCCAAGGTGTTCAGCCCGGGGCACGTCACCAGCAACCGCATGTCCTGAGCACGGCCGCAACCGTGCCCAGAGGGCGACAGCGCTCGGGGGCATCCTGGAAGAACGGCGCGCCGTCACCCACGGCGTTGGACGAGGCAAGCCACCGTCAAAAGCTCAACAGCAACTGCCAGATGTAGGTGTTGCCCAGCGCGTCCACGTTCTCCCAAACGCGACGCAGCAGGTCCACGTCACCGCTCAGCGGCGGCAGTTCCTTGAGCTTTGCCTCCCAGGGCAGGCACACGCCGGGTCGCACGCGCGGTGCGGGCCGATCCGACAGGCCAACCAGCTCCGAAACGTCCGCTCCGTCGCAGGGGCGCAACAACGGCCCGTCCGTGGGCGCGCCGGAATACACCCCGTATTCGCGGGCGAAGTCGGTCAGCGCGCGCAGGTTTTCGATGCTCGTGTCGTCCTGCATGATCGCGCCCGCGTCCAGGATGTAACCGCCCTCGCGCGCGACCTCGTCAATGACTTTCTTGCAATACGCGCGCACCTCCTCGGGTTGGCCGTAGCTGAGCAGCACGTTCGGGATGCCCCCGCTGAGGGCGAACTTGTGGTGCAACTTGCGGTGGGCCAGGAAAATGTCGCCCTGATCCACATGGAAAATGATGCTGCGTTCGGGCAACGTGGCGAAGTCGTCCAGGTGCGCGTCCCATTTGCCCTCGGCGTAAAACATCGTCTGGTGACCGTGCCGCCAGAATTCCTCGATGCAGGGTTTGAGCGTCGGCCAGTAATGCGAACGAAACTGGGCTGGATTCACAAACGGCACGCAGCCGCGATGCATCCACAACCCGATGGGCACCTGTTTGGCGGGGTCGGCGGTGGTCAGCCCCACGTGCGCCAGATGCGGCATGAGCGCTTCGCACGCGCGCAGCACCGTGTCGGGCTGCCGCGCCATGTCGAGCGTCAGTCCCACGTAACCCCGCAGCTTGTCGGCCAGGATGTCGAACGGCGCCTTGAAAATGCCCGCGATGGCCGAGACCGTGCCGCACTCGGTGCGCAGTCGCTGGATTTGCGGGCCGAAGGCGTTGAAATAGACCATCATCGCCATCGCGCTCTTGACCAGTGCGAGATGGCTGCGATACGTGGCCGGCTGGCCGGGTTTGACGATCTCCGTTGAAACGCGCGGCAACCACACCTCGTAAAGAAACGCCGTCGGATCCGCAATCAACGCGTCGTATTCGTCCTCGCGCATGAACGCTTCCTCTTCGGGCGGTTCGATGTAGTTGAAGCCGGTCGTGTGCGGGACGTGGATGCCGGGGATGCCGTAGTAACGCAGCCCGGCGGCCTGCGTCAGACCCGTCCACACATAAACCATGTTGGGCACGACCGCGTCCCAGTCGAAGTCCCGGGCGCAACGGACGGCGGCCTCGAAGGCCAGGTTGAAGTCGTGCGCAACCTGCTGGCAGGTGAAGCCCGCGTATTTGGCGGTGAACTCCGCCACGAAGGGGCGGATGGGAATCTTGTCCGGCCGCTCGTTGCGCAATGCGGTGAGATAGCGGCGCAGTCGCTGCTGGTAAAGCTCCTCGGTGTTCATGGCCGATCCCCGCGCGGTCCGACCGCTCTCGCGACCGAGCCGCGTTTCCAAAGGCGACCGTTTAGGCCGCCAGTTTTCGGGCCAGCGGCACGGCCCCCGCCGCCGTCTCCGCGTAGCCGTCGGCGCCGATTTCATCGGCGTATCGCTGCGTGATGGGCGCGCCGCCGATCATGATTTTGACCCGATTTCGGACGCCCGCCGCCTTGAACGCCTCGATCGTCGTGCGCATCGAGGGCATCGTCGTCGTCAGCAGGGCCGACATCGCCACCAGGTTGGCGTTCTTTTCCTGCGCGACCTCGACGAATTTTTCCGGCGGCACGTTCACGCCCAGGTCAATGACCTCGTAGCCGCCGCCTTCGAGCATCGCGGCGACGAGGTTTTTGCCGATGTCGTGCAGGTCGCCCTTGACGGTGCCGATGACGACGCGCCCGGCGGGTTGCGCCCCGCTGGCGGCCAGCAACGGGCGAATGAGTTCGAGCGCCGCTTTCATGGCGCGCGCCGAAAGCAGCAGTTCGGGCACGAAATATTCGTTGCACTCGAAGCGGCGTCCCACCTCGCCCATCGCGGGCACCATGTATTCCTGCACCAGCTTGAGCGGCTCGACACCGGCGCTGAGCGCCTGTTCGGTCACCGCGCGCGCCGTCTTGGCGTCACCGCTCAACACCGCATCGTAGAGTGGTTGGAGGTCTGGCGTGCTCATAGGCGTTTGGGATTTCCCGGGTTTCTCGTTACAAACCATATTCTGCCGGAACAAAACGCGTCGTGTCCACCGCCGGAAGCATTTCGGCGATGAAGGCTTCCTCGTTGTCTGGCACGGATTCGAGTGCGTTTTGGATGCGGTCAAGCCAGGGGAGTTCTCGCGGCGGGACTTTGAGTTGGCCGTTTCGGTGCGCCTCACGGATCAACTCCACGGCTTTCAAGCCGACGTCCCGCCCTGCGGCCAGAGGCGTCGGCGCGCGAACAATCGCGTCGGCCAGGTTAACCACGTTTTCGGGCGTGAGAATCCACGCCTGCGGATCGAGCGGGGCGTCAGATTCAACGAGCCATTTGCGGAGCAACAGGGCGGCCTCCGGGCCGTCGGCCAGCGCGCGGTTGAACAGCCGACAGTCATAGACCAGTTGTTCGAGCGAACAGGTCGGCGCCATGCCGCCGAGCAACTTGATGTTCTGGACGGATTCATTGCTCCAGGTGTCGCAGGTGGCAGCGGCGATGTTGCCCAGCGGCGACAGGTGCGCGCAGGCGGCCATGCGACCCTCCATGGCCATCGGCAGGCCCGTGATTGCCTTGAGGATCGGGTTCTCGTAGGCGCAATCCTTGCCCGGACCGACCGCGCCGCATTCGTAGGCGACCAGCGAGCGCACGGCGGAGATGGCCCGCACGACCGCCGCAAACACCCGCGGAATCATGCGCTGATCCGCCAGCACCATCGCCGTGTTGGCAAATCCGCACGCGGTGTCGCCCGCCGCGTGAACGCCGTGGCGTCGGGCAATTTCCACCAGTTCCGTCCACAAAAACCGCATGTCGCGCACGCCCAACACGCACAGGCCAAAGAGCACGCCGCGAATGTCCCCGTTGAGCAGCGCCTCATCATGGACTTCCTTGCCCCCGACCGATTCAATGCTGAGCCACTCCGCGCCCGCTGCCGCGCAGCCGTCAAAAGTCTCCAGCATCGCTTCGAGCAGCGGGCCTTTGCGCATCCGGGGCGGGCGTTCCATTTCGCGCAGGTCGTTGGGTGTGATGCGCAACACCGACTTCAGGCCATGCCGCGCGTGAGCGTCCTCCATCGCCTCGAGCAGAATCCGGGTCAGTTCCACCGCCCATGCGGGGTGCTCGGTCATCGGCGGCAGCGTTTCGAATTCCACGACCAGACCCGGCGCCTCCAGGTCCACGGCGCGCTGCAATGCGGAGGTGATCATCTGCCGATACTGCGCGCGAACCTCCGGCATCGTCGCCTGGGTCACCAGCATTGGCGGCAGCGTGAAGTTCAGTTCCGGATAAACCAGCCCGGCGCCGATCACCAAACCGTGCCGGGTGCGCAGCGGGTGCAAACAGTGCCCAAAACGCAGTTCGGAGGGATCGCGAATGGCCGGTGCGCTGAACCGGCGTGCGACCGCGCACAATGCCCCGTCGGGTTTCGGCACGAGTTGGGTTGCGACGGTCATCAGCGTTTTAGTTTCACCGCGCCTTCCGATTCGCAAGGGCAAACGCCGTTTCGGCCAATTTCTGTCAAAAGAATGGCAATCGCCGCGCAACCCGCGCCCTCGCGGAGGGGAATTTCCCTCCCGGCCGCCCTCAACGGCGCTCGACGATCTCAAACGCGGCGCGGTTTTTGACGATGCGGTTCGGCGGCAGCACGCCGCGCCAGCACACGCCCGGATAAACGACCGAGCCGCGCCCGATGACGCTGCCGGGATTCAGCACGGCGTTGCAACCGATCTCCGCCCCATCCCCCACCAGCGCGCCGAACTTCCGCAGGCCCGTGTCGTAGCGCACCCCGTCGAATTCGACCGTCACGTTGCCGGGCAGCGATTTGAAGTTCGAGAGGATCGCCCCCGCTCCCAGGTGCGCGCGAAAGCCCAGGATCGAGTCGCCCACGTAGTTGAAGTGCGGCGCGACGGCTTCGTCGAACAGGACGGCGTTCTTCACCTCGGTGGCGTTGCCGATGACGCAGCGGTCTCCGATGATGACGTTGGCCCGCAGGTAGGCATTGTGGCGGATTTCACAATTGCAGCCGATGATCGCCGGCCCCTGAATGACCACACCGTCCTCAATCACCGTGCCTTCACCGATGAAAACCCGTTCGCCTATGACCGCTCGGCCAACCACGCGACCCCGGCATGCCGGCTGTAGTCGCTCTTGCAGGTAGCTTTCAATCCGCGGCAACGCTTCCCAGGCGTGAGTGCACCCGTCGAACAACGCGGCGTGAGCGGTGTGCCCCAGGTCGAACAAATCCGCCGGTCGGAACATGCCGGAAAGCTTGTGCAACAGCGCCCCGGTTGCAATGTTGAAACGTGGAATCGCCCGCCTGAACCGCAGATCAGGGCGAGTTCCAACCCGATGCCCGAACGCACGATTTATTTCGACTACAACGCGACGACGCCGCTCGATCCGGAGGTGCGCGCGGCCATGCTGCCGTTTCTGGACGAGGTCTGGGGCAACCCGTCCAGCGTCCATCACGTGGGCCGACGCGCTCGTGCGATGCTCGACGACTTTCGCGACCGCATCGCGGCCCTTCTGCGATGCAAACCCGGCGAGGTCGTCTTCACCAGCGGCGGCACCGAAAGCAATGCCCTGGCGATCTTCGGCACCGCCCGGCTGCTGCGTGATCGTGGCCGACACCTGATCACCTCAGCAGTCGAACATCACTCGGTGCTTGCGCCGTTGGAGTATCTGGCGCGGCACGAAGGGTTTGAGCTGACCGTCCTGCCGGTGGATCGAGACGGGCGGGTTGATCCCGCGGATTTGCGCCGCGCCATGCGGAGCGACACGATTCTGGTCTCCATCATGGCGGCCAACAATGAGGTCGGCACGATCCAACCCGTGGCCGAACTGGGCGCCATCTGCCGGGAGCGGGGCGTGGCATTCCATACCGACGCGGTTCATGCGTTCGGCAAAGAACCCTTTGCCGAGATCGCCCAGTTCAACGCCGATCTTGTCTCGGCCTGCGCCCACAAACTCCACGGCCCCAAGGGCGCGGGCTTTCTTTTTGTTCGCTCTCCGCTGAAGCCCCATCCGATTCTTCCGGGCGGCGGCCAGGAAAACGAACGCCGCGCCGGCACGGAAAACCTTGCAGCGGTCGCCGGCCTGGTTGGCGCGTTCGAGCGGTTCGTGGCGCCGCCGGTTTTCAAAGCCGAGCAACTTTCCCCACTCATCGCCTTGCTGCGGCAGGGCCTGGCCGGGATTGACGGATGCGTGGTCTTCGCCGCGGGTGCGAAGCGGCTTTGCAACACGCTTGCCTTCGCGATCGAGGGGACCGACGCCGCCGACGTGCTGGCGGCGCTCGATCTCGAAGGCATCTGCGCGTCGAGCGGCGCGGCGTGTTCGGCGGGTTCTCTCGAGCCGTCTCATGTCATTCGCGCCATGGGCTACAACGAAGCCCTCTCGCGTGCGCTCATCCGCTTCTCGCTCGGTCGCGAAAACACAGCCGGGGAAGTCCAAACCACCCTGGCTGTCCTTTCGGCCCTCTTTTCATCCAGAAAAAGGCGCGAGCAATCCTTCAAAAACTTGTGAACACATTTTTCAATTCGATCCCCCACCTCAACACGCCCTGCCTTATCCACATTTTTTTCAATTTGCTTCAACGCTTGCAGGAAGCCGGGCGCCCGCGCGATTCCTTGACACCGTGCTTTCTTCACCGTATCCCCTTGCCCTAATAAAGATACCGTTTCTCTGAAAAATCAGCCTATTCAACGCGATGCAACTGACGATCTCGCGCGAGCAAATCAGCCAGGGTCTTTCCGCAGTGCAAAACGTGGTGAGCGCTCGCTCCACCTTGCCAATTCTCTCCAATGTGCTCCTGCGTGCCGAGGACGCGAAGCTGGAGTTGACGGCGACCGACCTGGACGTGGCAATCACCAGCACGGTCCAGGCGGAGGTGAAAAAGGGTGGCGCAACAACGGTTCCGGTCAAAAAGTTGGTCGGCATCGTGCGTGAGTTGTCGGGCAGCGAGCTGGAGATTGAGGTGGACGACAAGAACCACTGTGCGATTCGCTGTGGGCCGTCCTTTTACAAGATGATCGGGCTCCCGGCGGAGGAGTTCCCGCCCGTCCAGCGATTGAAGGAGGATAGAAAAGTCGCCATTCCGCAGGGGAAGTTGAAGAACATGCTCCGAAAGACGGCGTATGCAGTTTCGAGCGACGAGACCCGGTATGTACTGAACGGCATTTTCTTCAGCTTGAAAGACCATCGCCTGACGCTGGTGGCAACCGATGGGCGCCGGCTCGCGCTTGTGGAGGAAGACGTGGACGTCGGAGAGGCCAAACAGGGCGAATTCATCGTGCCAGCCAAGACGGTCGCCGAACTGGAACGGCTTCTGGGCGAAGTCGGGGAGGTGGAGGTAAGGTTCACCGAAAACCTCGCCGCCTTTACGTTGGAGTCGGAGAACGGGCCCAAAGCCGTGGTCCAGACGAAGCTCGTTGAGGGCAATTACCCCAACTACCGGCAGGTCATCCCTCGAGAGGCCAAACAGCGAATCACGCTGGTGCGCGAGGAATTTTTGCACGCGTTGCGGCGGGCGGAGATCATGACGACCGAGAAGAGCAACTCGGTCAAACTCGCCTTCGCCAAGAACAGCCTCACGATCACCGCCAACTCGCCCGATGTGGGTGAGGCGCGCGAAACGCTGGCCATCAACTACAAGGGCGAGGAACTGTGCATCGCGTTCAACCCGCGCTACCTCATCGAACCGCTCACGGCATTGAGCGACGACGAGGTCTATTTTGAATTGATTGACGAGTTGAGCCCGGGCGTTCTCAAGGTCAAGTCCCCGTTCCTCTACGTCGTCATGCCCATGCGCCTTGCGTGAGCCGACCCCGGAAGGCGCAGGCCCGGCCGAAGGACCGTCTTAAATGCCCCGCACGGCATGCGAGGAGACGTTGCTCCCGACACGCAAAATGCACGCGCTGCAGACCGGGGGCGGGCGAACGGTCGGATCAGAGGGCGATTACGTTGAGCCGAGCACCTGTTTAACCTTCATCAGCAGCTCCTGCGTCGTGAAGGGCTTTTGCAGGTAGGTGGCCTGTTCGGGCTGGTCGCCGGGCCAGACGTAACCGCTGGTCGTGATGACCCGTGTTTCGGGCGACAGCCGCCGCACCTGCTCGACCAACTCGCGCCCGCTCATCAGCGGCATGACCAGGTCGGTGATCAGCAGGTCAATCGGCTTCTCGGCCTTGGAGATCAGTTCCAGCGCTTTGGCGCCGCTGTTGGCCGTCAGCACGCGGTAACCGTAGGCCGAAAGAATCGTCTCGCCCATCGTGAGCAGCAGGTCCTCATCGTCCACCAACAGGATCGTCTGGTGGCCGGTCAGGTCGCCCTCGGCCGCCGCACTCTCGCGCATGATCACGCGTTCGGCCGGCAGATACAGGCGCACGGACGTGCCCGCACCGGGAACGCTCGAGACCGCGACCGCGCCGCCGTGGTTGGTGAGAATGCCATACACCCACGCCAGGCCCAGACCGCGGTGCGTTCCCTTTTTCGTCGTGAAAAACGGCTCAAAAATCCGGGGCATCACGTCGGGCTCGATCCCGCACCCGTTGTCGGCAATCTCCACGCACACGTAGAGTCCGGCCGCCAGCCGCGCCGTGCAGTCTTGCGCCGGTTCGCTCAATTCCACGTTGCGCGTTTGCACGGCGATGCGGCCGTTGTCGCGCAGCGCCTCGATCGCGTTTTCCAGCACCTTGGTGATCGCCTGCTGCAGCTTGGCCTCGTCGAAGCGCGCCGCGAAAATCTGTCGCTCCAGTCGCAGCTCCCACTGAATGGTCTCCTTGCGCGAGTGCTGGAAAAACTCCACGCAACGTTGCACCAGGGTGTTGATGTTGCCGGCGGATTGATGCCGCAGTTCCCGCTCCCGAAGGCTGAAGGCGGCCAGGTCGGCGGCCACCTCGGCGGCCTTGGCGGCGGATTTTTCAACCTCCAACAGCGTGCGCCGCCACGGGTGACCCGGCTCCGCCCGGCTCAGGAGCAACGAGGTGTAGCCCAGCACGCTGGTGAGCGCGTTGTTGAATTCCAACGCGACCGATCGGGCCAGTTGCAGCGCGCAATCGAGCTTTTGCTGAAGCGCCACGCCGCTGTCGCAACCGGCGGTCTCCGGCAGCAGTTGCAACAGCACCGTCGCCTCCGCCCCCTCGCCCTGCCGGGCGGCGAGTGCACAGAATTTTTTGAGCTGGCCGTCGGCGACGCGAAACCCGACCACGGCCATCCGGGGTGACGAAACGCCCGGGCCCGCCAGAAACGCGCGCATGCCCTCGCTGCCCGCATCGGCCTGAAGCCAGCCCGGGAGCGCTCGCCCGCACTCCAGCGCAGGCCCAAACACGGCTCGCGCGGCGGCGTTGGCGCGCACCACAACGCCCTCAGCCCCGCCCAAAACCAAGACGGGCCAGGGCGTGTGTTCCCAATCCCAATGGACGTGCTGCTCCATGCCCAGCCTTTGCGCTGCAACCTACGACGCGGCGTTGCGTTCTCAATTCAAAAACGCCGCCGCAGCCGAAAGGCTCCGGGCAACAACGCCCTGACCGTGAACCGTCGGAAGCGACGCAGGTCGCGGCTGTCGGCCACGAGCACAACCGCGTTGGGCGCGTATTCGGCCAGCAACTGGCGGCAGGCCCCGCAGGGCATGGCCCCGCCCGGCGCGCGCGCCACCACGGCCACCGCCAGAAACCCCCGCTCCCCCGAGCTCAGCGCCCCAAACAACGCCACCCGCTCCGCGCAGCACGTCAGCCCGTAGCTGGCGCTTTCGACATTCGCGCCGCTGAAAATGTGGCCGCTTCGGCCCAACAGCGCCGCGCCGACACGGAAGCGCGAGTAGGGCGCCACCGCCTGTTGCCGGGCGCGCGCCGCCACGCGGAGAAGCTCCGCCTCTTTTTCCGCGCTCAAGCGGCCGGGTCGTTTATTTTTCTCCGCCATACAGCTCCGCAAACGTTTTGAGCAATCCCACCGCCACGGTCTGAATTTTCTGGCCCGTCTCCAAAACCTCCGCGTGCGAAAGCGCGCCGCGGGCCAGACCCGCCGCCAGATTCGTGATGCACGAGAGCGCCGCCACGCGCAGGCCGCATTGCCGCGCGACAATCACTTCCGGCACTGTGCTCATGCCCACGGCATCCGCGCCCAGGCGGCGGAACGCGCGGATTTCGGCGGGCGTTTCGTAGCTCGGCCCGCACACGGCCAGATACACGCCGCGCCGCAAGCGCACGCCGCAGCGTCGCGCCGCTCGCTCCAACAACCCGCCCAGCGCCGGATCATACGCGCAGGTCAAATCCACAAACTGCGGCAGCCCCGGTGACACCGGCCCGCGCAGCGGATTGGTGCCCATGAAATTGATGTGATCGCGCACCAGCATCAGGTCGCCCGGGCGAAAGCGCGGGTTGATGCCACCCGCCGCGTTGGTCAGCAGCAAATCCCGCACACCGAACGCCGCCAGCGCCCGCACCGCAAAGGTGATCTGCGCCATCGAGTGGCCCTCGTAGAAGTGCGCCCGACCGCTGAGCACCAGCGCCGGCGTGCCGCCCAGCCGTCCTTCCCACAACTCACCGGCGTGGCCGCTCACCCCCGTGGGCGGAAATCCCGGAAGGCGCGAATACGACACCTTGCGCGCGCCCTCAAGCGCGCGGACGACCGCTTGAAATCCGCTGCCCAGCACGATCGCCAGCCGGGGCCGCAAACGGCAAAACCGACGCAGTCGCGCCGCGGCCACCTGCGGATTGGGAAGCACGTTTCGCATCCGGCTCATGTGCCCGCAGTCTCGCAGCAACGGCCTGCGCAAGTCAGGCGCAATTTGCGCAGGGCGTTTTGTTCAAAAGGCCGCCTTTTGCGGGCCGCATGCGCCGCCCCGTCTGCCCGCGCACCTTCCTCATTCGATGTTGGCGGTTGGCTGTTCGGTGTTCGGTGTTCGTCGTTCGGTGTTTTCCAGCCCGCGCCGCCGCCCTCCCTCTCCCAGCGGGAGAGGGTTGGGGTGAGGGAGAACGCGGCGTGGGCGTGAGGGTGTCCACATGCCCGCGGAGTTTCACCCTCACCCTGGCCCTCTCCCTCGAGGGAGAGGGAATTCCGCACGCCGTCCAATGGCAACGCCATAACCCTTGGCCAACGAGCGCGTGTTCAACGTTCAGAGTTTTGAGGGTTGGCGTCGCCGCTTTCGCTCCGCCGACTACCAGTCGGCGACACCGCAGATTGCCAATCTGCGCTACGCTCTGACGCTCCACGCCACCCGCGACTCGGGGCTGAAACGGTGTTTTCGGCGAGACGCCGAAAACGGCACGCGAGACGCGTGCGCTCCCCGCCCGCATTCGATGTTCGATGTTCAATGTTCGTTGTTCGTTGTTCATTGCCCGCGCTCCACGCTCCGACGCTCTGACGCTCCACGCTTCACACGAGTTTGTATCGCTCGCGCAGGCGCTGGCGGAGCACCTCGGCGATCGTGTTGACCAAAAACGTCATCACAAACAACACCATCGCGCCCAGGAACAGCGTTCGGTAAAGGGTGCTCTGATGCGGTGCTTCGGGCAGTTCGACGGCGATGTTGGCCGAGAGCGTTCGCATGCCCGAAAAGATGTTCAGGTCCAGGATGGGCGTGTTGCCCGTGGCCATGACGACGATCATGGTCTCGCCCACCGCGCGGCCCAGGCCGACCATGAGCGCCGAAAAAATCCCCGCTGACGCGGTGGGCAGCACGATGCGCCAGGCGGTTTGCCAGCGGCTGGCACCCAGCGCCAACGACCCGCTGCGCAACGTCGCGGGCACGTTCGACATCGCGTCCTCGGCAATGGTGAAAATGATCGGGATGACGGCGAAGCCCATGACAAAGCCGACGACGAGGGAGTTGCGCTGCTCGAAGGGCGCGCCGGTGAACTGCGGCCACCAGAGCCGAAAATCCGCCACGCGCGCGCCGCTGGCCGGGTCGGTGACGACAAACAGCGCGCGTTCCAGCACCGGGCCCAGGGCCCAGCCAGCCCACACCGTCAGGGCAAACACCGGCGCGAAGGCAACGAATTCAAATCCGGGCCGCACCCGCGCCCGCAGAGCCATCGGCAACGCCGACCAGGCGGCGCCGAAGCCCAGCGCCGCCGCCGGCAACAGCGCCAGCACGGCGAGCACCGAGGGCACGCGGTCTTCGAGCAACGGCGCCAGCCACAGCGCGCCCAGAAACCCCAGCACCACCGAGGGCAGGGAGGCCATGATCTCCATGACCGGCTTGAAGAGGGCGCGGAAGTGCGGGTGCGCAAACTGCGAGACATACAACGCCGCCAACAGCGCGACCGGCACGGCAAACAGCATCGCGTAGAGCGTCCCTTTGAGCGTGCCGAAGATCAGCGGCACCAGCGAAAGCTTCGGCTCGAACTCGTCCGACCCGCCGCTGGATTGCCACTCGAATTTCGGGCGGTCGGCCCCCTCATACCACACCTTGCCGAAAAACGCGCGCCAGCTCGCCTCCGGGTGCGGATCCTCCAGGGCAAACACGTGCAGCGTGTGCGCGCGGTCCAGCAGCGCGAACCGGTCGTATTTGCTGTTCAGCGCCGCGTGGGTGAGGGCGACCGGAAAATGCTGTTCCCACCGCACGGCTTCGGTTGTGGCGTAGCGCAGGCTGGCCTCGCGACCGCGGCCGACCAGAAACGCCTTATTGCGCTGGCTGACGGCGAAGAGCACCGGCGCCGCCGCGTCGGTGTCACCCAGCTTCGGGAAGGTTTTGGTCTGGCCAAAGAGCCGCTGCTTGCCGCCCGGCGGAACGAACAGGCTGAAGAGCCGGTTGTCGCCGGTCTCGCTGCAAAACACCAGCGTCACGTCGCCCAGCAAAAACTCCATGCGCGCGATGCGGCGCTCGGGCAAATCGGCGAACGGTTCGAAGGTCTGGCGCAGCTCCAACGCATCGCCCCGGCGCACGAAGTAACAGACCCGGCCGTCGCGCGTGGCCGCAACCAACGCATCGGCGCGCCCGTTCACGAGCACCGTCTGCCAATCGCCGGGTTCCGGCGGGGCCAGCCGTTCGGTGCGTTGGACGGCGATTTCGCCCGCCCCGAAGAGCGTGCGTTCCTGCGTGAGGAGGGCGACGTGAAGTTCTGTGCGCCCGTTCACGTCCTGCACGGCGGCGGCGAGCTTGAACTCGCCGGCGTCACCCCAGGCCACGTCGCGGATCGGATAACCCGGCCGGCCCAGCGACAGCAACGGGCCGGGTTGAACCTCGGCGGTGGTCACGCGACGCCCGTTTTCGGGGTGCGATGGGAAGGTGACGATGGCCACGCCGATGCGCCCGTCGGCCGTGCCCAGCACCAGCTCGCCGCGCGCGGCGTTGAATCGGGCGGCGGTGAACTCCACCGGTTCACCGAAGCTCAGCGGCAGCGGCGTCAGGCCGCGTTCGCCGGCCAGGTCGGCGAGCGTGAGCCGGCCCTGCGCGTCGAGCAGCAGGGCGCTCTGGCCGTATTCGTCCAGGGCCAGCGCGCGATACTCCGCAGCGGGCAACGGCAGTGCGCGCAGTTCGCTCACGCGCGCGGCCCGGAACAGCGGCAGCACCTGCCAGAGGATGAACACGAAGATGCCGAAAACGACGGTGATGATGCCGATGCCGCCGATGGTGATGAACCGTTCCATGAAGCGCTCGACGAGCAGCGTGCGGCGCGCGGTGCGGAAGCGATCGGTCACCGGCGCCGGTTCGACGGCGGCGGTGGGGCGGTTCGGACGCTGGTCGGCGGCGGGCGTCATGTGCGGTTGAAGGTTGCGCTCCGGGGCGGGTCAGGGCGCGCGGTGGTTCACTCCAGTTTCTTGCGCTCCGTGGCCGCGGCGTTGGCGGGCAGCGGGAAATAACCGTCTTTGACGACAATTTGCTGGCCGGTCTTGGACAGGACAAACCGGAGGAACTCGGCGGTGAGCCGGTCGAGCGGCTGGCCCGGTTTTTTGTTGATGTAGATGTAGAGGAATCGGGCGAGCGGGTATTTGCCGCTGACGCAACTTTCCAGGCTCGCCTCGTGCGGGCGGCCGTCCGGGCCGAGCAACGGCACGGAGCGCACGCCGGAGGTGGCGTAACCGATGCCGGAATAGCCGATGCCGTTGAGGTCGGAGGCAATGCCCTGCACGACCGAGGATGAACCGGGCTGCTCCTTGACGGTGGGTTTGAAATCGCCGCCGCGCAGGGCGTGATCTTTGAAAAAGCCATACGTGCCGGAGGCGCTGTTGCGACCGTAGAGCGAAATGGGACGGGCGGCCCACGGGCCGCTCAGACCCACGTCGCCCCACTTCTCGACGGGCGGGCCACCGGCCTTGCGCGTGCTCGAAAAAATGCTGTCCACCTGCTGAAGCGTGAGCGCGGGCACGGGGTTGTCCTTGTGGACATAGACGGCGAGCGCGTCAATGGCCACCTTGATTTCGGTGGGCTTGTAGCCGTGTTTTTTTTCAAAGGCGTCCAGTTCGGCGCCCTTCATCGGACGGCTCATCGGGCCGAGTTGGGCCGTGCCCTCGATGAGCGCCGGCGGCGCGGTCGAAGAGCCTTTGCCCTCGATCTGAACGCGCACGTTGGGATAGAGCGCCTGGAAGCCCTCGGCCCAGAGGGTCATGAGATTGTTGAGCGTGTCGGAGCCGATGGAGTTGAGGTTGCCGGAGACGCCGGCGACCGGCTCGTAGGCGGGAAGGTTGTCATCCACGCGCACGGGCGCGGCCGGGGCGGCGACCGGCAACGCCAGCGCCAGCAGCAGCAGCGCGGTTCGGAATCGTGACGCCCAAACCAGCATGGTTTTCATGGTGTTGTCGTTTGGGAGAGTGACCGCTCCGGGACGCCCGCGGAGGTGACGATTTGGTGACATTTCGCCCGGAGGATCATGCGGTTTGTCGAGGGCCGTCGGAGTTTCATCGCCGGGTGGTTTGGCGAGCGCACGAATCTACCAGCTCAGGCGCAGGCCGGAGGTCCAGGCCCAACCGGCATACGCGCCGCCGTCGCCGGCGCGGTCGCGCATCTCGGCGTATTGCGCGCCGGTCTGGAGTTTGAGTTTGTGGCCGTAGAGGTAGTAGTTGAGGCCCAGGTAAATCTCGCGGTAGTGGTCGCCGCGCCCGGAGACGACGTGGTCTTCGTAGCGGGCAAAGCGCAGGCCGTTCGGATCGAGGCTCTCCAACCAGGTCAGGCGCGCGACGGCCTGGAGCTTGGGAGTGAGGTGGAACGAGGGCAGGAGCACGGCGCCCCACACATCGCTCTGGCCGCCGTAGCCCAGCCCGCCGGACAGATCACCGCGCAAACCCCAACGACCGTGTTCCAGCGTGAAATTGAGCGAGGCGACGTTGGCCAAAGGTCGGGTGAAGGAATTGTCGCGGTCGCGCTCCTGACACACGTAGTTGAGGGTGAGGGCGGCCTTCTGGACGTTCAGGCGCGCGGCGAGATCGCAGCCGATCGTGGCGAGGGCGAACACGCCGCCGTTGAAGCGCCCGAACTCGCGGGAGTTGCTGCCCGCCGAGTAGGCACCGAGCGTCCAGCGCCAGTCACGGCGGCGACCGGAGACGCTCACGCCGGGAAAATACTCCTGCGGAAACCACAGGTTGTTGGCCAGGTTGTTGCGCTCCAGGGTCAGCAGTTCCCTCGAGGGGGTCGAACCGTCGAGGGTGAAGGATGCGCTGTGCTTGCCCAGTTTGAACGTCAGGTCCGGGTTCGGACTCCACGCGACATGCGCCTCGGTCAGGCGCTGATAGACCTCCTGTTCCTGCGGCTGCAAATCCACCTCCACATGCGCAGACCACTGGTGCAAACACGCCGCGGCGAGGCCGAGTCGCAAGCGCCGGACGTGCCAGTCTTCAAAGTCGCCCTCCGGCACGCGCGCGTAATCGAGTTGAAAGCGGCCGGTGAACCGCACGTGCTGCACGACCGGCGCGTTCTCGTCGTGGTAGAGGTCCGCCGCGCGCCAAACCGCATCAAACCAGGTGGCGCCGCCGCCCGCGTTGCCGTTCACGACCGCGCTGGCGGCGGGAGACAGGGCGGTGGTGCTTCCGGCCATCGGCTCCGCACCAGCACGGCGACCGTCCAGCAGCAGCGTCACCGCCAGCAGCAATACACCCGGTTGACGTGTCTTCACACACGTTGAAATTCAGCGTGGGCCGGCAGGTTGCCCGGGGTTTGAGGCCGCGCCAAGCCCGGAATGGCGCGGCTCAGGGCGCAGGCACAGCGCCGGCGCCGCCCGCCCTGCGCCCGGCACGGCACCGCAGCGGGTCGCGTCCCGGACGCAGGCGACCCGGCGAACCGGCGCGGGTTTCTCACCCTGTGCCAACACGTCCGATTCCCGTGATTCCGTAACTTGCCGAATTTGCGTAACCTGCCCAGCATCCCGTCGTGACACAGCTCAAAGAACTGCCCGCGCACCTCGTTGGCGGAAATTTTTTGCTCCACGACCCCGACCCCGGCCTCGTGTTTACGCCCGAAGACCTCACCGAGGAACAACGGTTGATGACCGACACGGCCCGACAATTCATGGAAAAAGAGGTGCTGCCCCGGCTCGAGGCGCTCGAACACCAGGAAAACGGCCTGGCCCAACAACTCTTCCGCAAAGCAGGCCAACTGGGACTGTTGGGCATTGAAGTGCCCGAACCCTACGGCGGCCTGGGCCTGGGCAAGGTCGCCGCCGTCGGCGTCGAGGAGCAACTCACCCGCCTGGGCGGCTTCGGCGTCACCTGCGGCGCGCACACCGGCATCGGCACCATGCCCCTGACCTATTTCGGCACCGAGGCGCAAAAGCAAAAATATCTCCCCAAACTCGCCACCGGCGAATGGATGGCCGCCTACGCCCTGAGCGAGGCCGACGCCGGCTCCGATGCCCTGAGCCTGCGCACGCGCGCGACGCTCGCGCCCGACGGCCGCGCCTACCTGCTCAACGGCACCAAGATGTGGATTTCCAACGCCGCCTGGGCCGACCTGTTCACCATCTTCGCCAAGGTGGACGGCCAGCACGTCACCGCCTTCCTGGTCGAGCGCACCTTCCCCGGCGTCTCCACCGGCCGCGAAGAACACAAGCTCGGCATCAAGTCCTCCTCCACACGGCGCGTCATCCTCGAAGACGCCCGCGTGCCCGTCGAAAACGTGCTGGGCGAGGTCGGTAAGGGCGCTTACATCGCCTTCAACATTCTCAACGCCGGACGCTTCAAGCTCGGTGCCGGTTGCATCGGCGCCGCCAAGCAGTCTCTCGACGGCGCAGCCCGCTACGCCCTCGAACGCCGCCAGTTCGGTCGCCCCATCGCCTCCTTCGGTCTGATTCAGCAAAAACTCGCCCAGATGGCCGCCCGAATCTTCGCCGGCGAAAGCGCCGTCTATCGCACCGCCGCCCTCATGGACGCGGTCTTTGAAACGGGCGAAACCCTGGACGTGATGCAGCCGCCGTTTCTGCGCGGCCTGGAGGAATTCGCCCTTGAATGTTCGATCATCAAAGTGGCGGGCAGCGAAATCCTCTACGACGTCGCCGACGAGGCCCTCCAAATCCACGGCGGCTACGGTTACACGGAAGAATTCCCCGCAGCCCGCGCGCTGCGCGACGCGCGCATCAACCGCATCTTCGAGGGCACCAACGAAATCAACCGCCTCTTCATCCCGGGCCTGCTCCTGCGCCGCGCCCAACGCGGACGCCTCCCCCTGGTCGCCGCCATCACCCGCGTCAGCCGCGAGGTGATGAACCTGCCCCCGACCGAAGACCTCTCGACGCGCGACGCCCTCGCGCCCGGCCAACGGCTCCTGGCCAACGCCAAAAAACTCGTCCTGTTCCTCGCCGGCCTCGCCCACCAGAAATTCGGCGACAACCTCACCGACGAACAGGAAATCGTCGCCGCCCTCAGCGACATGATCCTGGACATCTACCTCGCTGAAAGCGCCCTGCTGCGCGCGCTCAAAAACCGCGCCGCAGGACGCCCGTCCGCCGCGATGGGCGACCTCACCCTGCTGGTGTTGGACGGGGCGGCCGCGCGCCTCGAAGCCACCGCCCGGCGCACCCTGGCCGCGCTGGCCGAGGGCGACGACCTGCGGGCGCACCTGGGCCTGGTGCGACGCCTGTTGCGCTGGACACCCTTGAACACCGCGGCACTGCAACGGCGGCTCGCCGCGCGTTTGTGTGAACTGGGCAGCTACACCGCGCTGGTCGGCGCGGCGGCGGGCGGTTAGAATGCCGGCGCGACGCGGGTGCGTTGCACAACCACCCAACCATGCAACATCCAACGCAACCCAAACCATGAACTACCCCACCGACACCCTCCCGCAAATGTTGGAGCGCACGGCCCGGCGCACGCCCGACGCCACCGCCCTGATCTACTTCGGCGCGCGGCTCTCCTACGCCCAACTCCAGGAACACGTCGAGCGCCTGGCCGCCGGTCTCCAGGCGCTGGGCCTGCAAAAGGGCGATCGCGTCGCCCTCCTGCTCCCCAACTGCCCGCAATTTGTCGTGGGCTTCTTCGGCGCGCTGCGCGCCGGCGGCATCGTCACCCCCACCAGCGTCATGTACACGCCGCGCGAGCTGGCGCACCAGTGGCACGACGCCGGCGCGCGCTTCGCCATCGTGGACCGCCGGTTTCTGCGCAACGTGCGCGCCGCGCTCCCGCAGGTGCCCGAACTCCAACACCTCATTCTCACCGGCCCACATCAGTATTACCCGGCCGCGCTGCGGCGGCTTGAACAACGACTCGCCGCCGACACCGCGTCCCACTCTCCGGGCCGCACCGCCCGACCCGTCGCGTCCCACCCGTGGGCCGACGTTCTGGCCTGGTCGCGCACCCCGCAGCCGGTCGCCCAGACCCAGGCCGACCTGGCCTGCTTGCAATACACCGGCGGCACGACCGGCACCTCCAAGGGCGCGATGCTCTCCCACGGCAACCTCGTCATCAACACCGCCCAGACCTGCGCGTGGATTGAGGCCGACATGAACGGGCGCGAGATCATGGTCGCCGCGCTGCCGCTGTTTCACATCTTCGCGCTCACCTGCGTGATGTGCTGCAGCATCATGTCCGGCGGCAGCATGGTGATTTTGCCGCGCTTCGAGTTGCGCGCCGCCCTCAACGTCATCCGCAAGTATCGTCCCACGATGTTCCACGGCGTGCCCACGATGTATGTCGCCTTCAACAACACTCCCAACGTGAAGCGCTACGGCTTCAATTCCCTGCGCGTGTGCATCAGCGGCGGTGCGCCTCTGCCCGTCGAAGTGCGCCAGAAGTTCGAGGCGCTCACCGGCGGTAAACTCGTCGAGGGTTACGGCCTGACCGAGGCCTCCCCCGTCACGCACATCAACCCGCCCGCCGGCTCGCCCAAGGTCGGCAGCATCGGCCTGCCCATCGCCGATACCCAGGTGCGCATCATGGACCTCGAAACCGGCACGCGCGAACTGCCCGTCGGCGAGGTCGGCGAAATCGTCATTCGCGGCCCGCAGGTCATGCAGGGTTACTGGAACAAGCCGCAGGAAACCGCGCTGGTGCTGCGCGACGGCTGGCTCTACACCGGCGACATCGCAAAAAAGGACGCCGACGGCTACTACTACATCGTGGACCGCAAGAAGGACATGATCATCGCCGGCGGCTACAACATCTACCCGCGCGAGGTCGAGGAAGTCCTCTTTGAACATCCGAAAATTCAGGAGGCCGCCGTCATCGGCGTCCCCGACCCCTATCGTGGCGAAACCGTCAAGGCCTTCGTGGTGTTGCGCCCCGGCACGACGGCGACCCCGGAAGAAATCATCGCCTTTTGCCGCGAGCGCCTCGCCGCCTACAAGGTGCCCCGCATCGTCGTATTCCGAGATTCCTTGCCCAAGTCCGCCGTCGGCAAATACCTTCGACGCGAACTGCGCAACCTCTAGCACCCCATGCCCAATCCAGCACTGCCCAAACTCAATTTGCCGTCGCCCGGCCCGCACCCTGCGCCACCGGGCGCGGCGCGCCGCCCAACCATCACGCAAAGCAAACACCAACCAGCACTCATGAAAACCACGCTCCTCATCGGAATCACCGTCACTCTGGCAGCCGGTCTCGGCACCGCCGCAGAAAATCCCAAACAAACCCTCGCCAACGCCGTCCAACAACTCCGCGAGCGCCCCAACTACAGTTGGACCACCAGCTTCCGCGAAGGCGACGGCTCGCCCGGCCGACTCGGCCCCTTGGAGGGCAAGGCCGAAAAAAGCGGCCTCACCTTCCTGAGCTTTGCCGTCGGCGACGTGCCCGTGGAGGTGTTCATGAAGGGCGACAAAGGCTGCGCCAAGGTCTTTGAACAATGGCAGAGCTTCGACGAACTCGCCCGCACCGGTTCGACCCCGGCCGCTGTCGTTCGGTTTTTGCGCAGTTACCAAACCCCCGCCGTCCAGGCCGCCGACCTCGCCGGGAAGGCCAAAGACCTCAAAACTCAACCCGACGGCGCCGTGGAAGGTGAGTTGACCGAGGATGCCGTCAAAGAGCTGCTGGTGTTGGGCCTGCGCGGGCGCGAGGGACAAGAGCCGCCCAAAACCGCCGACTCCAAAGGCTCGGTCAAATTCTGGCTCAAGGACGGCGCCCTGACCAAATACGAAATCAAACTCCAGGGCAAAGTCACCGTGGGCGAACGCACCATGAACGTCAACCGCACTCAAACCGTAGAACTCAAGGCCGTCGGCGCCACCACCCTGGCCCTGCCGCCGGAAGCGGAGCAGAAGCTGATGTAAGCCTCCAAACACCGGCGGCCGCCCTGCCGGCGCCATGCGTCAACGCCACAGCCGCCCACGCTCCAAGCTCGACTCCATTCGTATGCTCACCATCCGCAAAGCCGCCATCATCGGCGCGGGCAACATGGGCGCGCAAATCGCCGCTCATCTCGCCAACATCGGCATCCCCTCCCTCCTGCTCGACGTGGTGCCGACTGAACTTCTGCCCGAAGAACAAAAACGCGGCCTCACCCTGCAATCGCCCGAAGTCCGCAACCGCATCACCCGCACCCTCTTCGAGCGCGCCAAAAAACTTTCGCCCTCGCCGTTTTTTGTCCCCGAGGTCGCCGACCTGGTCCGCCTCGGCAACGTCGAGGATCACCTGCCCGAAATTCGCGAGGCCGACTGGGTCATCGAGGCCATCCTCGAACGCATGGACCTCAAGCGCGCGCTCCACGCCAAAATCGCCGCGCACGCGCGGCCCGACGCCCTCGTCACCACCAACACCTCCGGCCTGTCCATCGCCGGCATGGTGCAGGGCCTGCCCGCCGATTACCGCCGACGCTTCTTCGGCACGCACTTCTTCAACCCACCGCGTTACATGCGGCTGCTCGAACTCATCCCCACGCCGGACACCGACCCCGCCCTGCTCCAGAGCTTCGCGGAGTTCGGCGAGGCCGCCCTCGGCAAGGGCATCGTCCGCGCCAAGGACACCCCCGGCTTCGTCGCCAACCGCATCGGTTGTTTCGACCTTCAACACGTCATGCACCTGATGCTCACCGAGGGCCTGAGCATTGACGAAGTGGACGCCATCACCGGCCCGGCCCTCGGTCGCCCCAAAAGCGCCACCTTCCGCCTCGGCGACATCGTCGGCGTGGACCTCCTCGCCCAACTCGGTCGCAACCTCCGCGAAGCCCTCGCCCACGATCCCCACATCGCCGTCTTTCAACCCGTTGAATTCATCGAGGAAATGGTCCGACGCGGCTGGTGGGGCGAGAAAAAGGGCAAGGGCTTTTACCAGCGCGTCAAAACCGAATCCGGCAGCCAGATTCTCACCCTCGACTACCGCACCCTCGAATATCGCCCGCAACAAAAACCGCAATTCCCCTCACTCGAAGCCGCCGCCCGACTGCCCGATCCCGCCGAACGCATCCGCGCCCTTTGCGCCGCCACCGACAAGGCCGGCGCCTTCGCCTGGAAACACCTCAGCGCCGTGCTCTGCTACGCCGCCGACCGCCTCGCCGAAATCGCCGACGACATCGTCACCGTGGACAACGCGATGAAGTGGGGCTTCAACTGGGAACTCGGCCCCTTCGAAACCTGGGACGCGCTGGGCGTGCGCGACACCGCCCAACGCCTCGAACGCGAAGGCCGTCCCCTGCCCGCCCCCGTGCGCGACCTGCTCGCCGCCGGCAAATCCACTTTCTATTCCGAGCGCGACACCCGCCGCGCTTTCTTCGACTTCGCCCGACGCGATTACGCCGACGAGATCGAATCCCCCAAGGTCATCCACCTTGCGCGCCTGCACCGCGCCGGGCGCGTCGTGCGCTCCAACCCCGGCGCCAGTTTGGTGGACCTGGGCGACGGCGTCGCCTGCCTCGAATTCCATTCCAAGATGAACGCCATCGGCGGCGACCAGTTGGGCCTGCTGCACGAGGCCCTCGACATCGTCCGGCGCGACTTCACCGGCCTGGTCATCGGCAACCAGGGCCAGCACTTCTCCGCCGGCGCCAACCTCATGCTCCTGGTGCGCCACATCCAGAATCAGGACTGGGACGAAATTGACCTCATGATCCGCACCTTCCAGAAGGCCACCAGCACGCTGCGCCAGTTCGAGAAACCCGTCGTCGCCGCCTGTCACGGTTACACCCTCGGCGGCGGTTGCGAACTGGCGATGGGCTGCGACCACGTTGTCGCCGCCGCCGAAACCTACCTCGGCCTGCCCGAAGTCGGCGTCGGCCTCATCCCCGCCGCCCAGGGCAGCAAGGAAATGCTCATCCGCTGCACCGAAAACATCCCGCGCACCGAGGAGGCCGACTACCTGCCCGGCGTCCGCCACGCCTGGGAAACCATCGGCCTGGCCAAAGTCTCCACCAGCGCCACCGAAGCCATCAAACTCCGTTACCTTCGCCCTGCCGAAACCACCATCGTCCTGAACCGCGACTGGTTGCTCGGCGAGGCCAAGGCCCGCGTGCTCAACCTCGTTGAAGCCGGCTACCGACCCCGTCCGCCCCGCACCGACCTCCCCGCCATCGGCCAGGCCGGCATCGCCGTCTTCAACCTCATCCTCTACCACATGCGCCTGGCCGGACAGATCAGCGAGCACGACGAAAAAATCGGCCGCAAACTCGCCCACGTCCTCTGCGGCGGCGATTTGACCTCGCTCCATTTCGTCTCCGAGCAATACATCCTCGACCTCGAACGCGAAGCGTTCCTGAGCTTGTGCGGCGAACCCAAAACACTCGCCCGCATCCAGCACATGCTCCAAACCGGCAAACCCCTGAGGAACTGACCCTATGCGCGAGGCTTTCATCGTTGCCGCCGCTCGCACACCCGTCGGCAAAGCGCCCAACGGCAAACTCCGCACCGTCCGACCCGACGACCTGGCCGCGCTCGCCATCCAGGGCGCGCTCGCCCGCGTGCCCGCCCTGCCCGTCGAGCAGATTGACGACGTCATCCTCGGCTGCGCCATGCCCGAAGCCGCCCAGGGCATGAACATCGGCCGCATCGCCGCTCAACGCGCCAACCTGCCCGAAACCATCCCCGGCATGACCATCAACCGCTTTTGCGCCTCCGGCCTCGAAGCCATCGCCATCGCCGCCCAGCGCATCCTCAGCGGCATGGCCGAGGTCATCGTCGCCGGCGGCGTCGAAAGCATGAGCGCCGTCCCCATGGGCGGTTTCCGCCTCACGCCCAACCCCTGGTTGGTCGAGCACCTCCCCGACGCCTACCTCTCCATGGGCCTGACCGCCGAAAATCTCGCACGCCAGTTCTCCGTCTCGCGCGAGGACGCCGACGCCTTCGCCCTCGAAAGCCACCAGAAAGCCGTCGCGGCCCTCGACGCCGGACGGTTCCGCGACGAGTGCGTCCCCGTGCCCGTGCGCGAGGTCAACCTCGACCCCAACGGACGGCGCGTCGCCAGCGAATTCGTCTTCGACACCGATGAAGGCCCGCGCCGCGACACCTCGCTGGAAAAACTCGCCGCCCTCAAGCCCGCCTTCAGCCCCAAGGGCGTCGTCACCGCCGGCAACGCCTCCCAACGCAGCGACGGCGCCGCCGCCGTCGTGGTCATGTCCGGCCAAAAAGCGAAGGAACTCGGCATCCAACCGCTCGCGCGCTTCGTCACCTACGCCACCGGCGGCGTGCCCCCGGGCATCATGGGCATCGGCCCGACCGTCGCCATCCCCAAAGCCCTCAAACAGGCCGGCCTCAAACTCGACGACGTGGACCTGATCGAACTCAACGAGGCGTTTGCCTGTCAGGCGCTGGCCGTGATCCGGCTCGCCGGCCTGCCCCGCGAGCGCATCAACGTCAATGGCGGCGCCGTCGCCCTCGGTCACCCCCTCGGCGCCACCGGCGCCAAGCTCACCGTCTCCATCCTCTACGAACTACGCCGCCGCAACGGCCGTTACGGCCTGGTCTCCATGTGCGTCGGCGGCGGCATGGGCGGCGCCGGAATCTTCGAGCTATGCCGGTGAACATGCACCCAAACCGGAGCGCAGACCTCCCGTCTGGTGTATGGCAGATTTCCAATCTGCCTTCCTCCGGTAGCGCAGACTCCCAGTCTGCCGTATCCCGGGTTTCCAGCCCGCCGCTCCGACCGAAGCGCCAGCCAGCGGGCGCGCTCCAAAACCTTGCACCGCTCGTCCGCCGATGGGCGCGCTGCACGCCCTCCCTCTCCCAGCGGGAGAGGGTTGGGGTGAGGGAGAAGTCCCCGGCCGCATCCGAGTGTCCGATTTCTCGCCGAGCTTTCACCCTCACCCTGCCCCTCTCCCTCAAGGGAGACGGAAGCGCCTCGCGCGCTCTGCCCTTTCCCATTCAATGTTCGATGTTCAGCGTTCGGCGCTCGATGTTCCCCAACGCGGCCGCACGTGTCTCCCTCTCCCAGCGGGAGAGGGTTGGGGTGAGGGAGAGCGCATCGGATCATTCGAGAGCTCCGGTTCTTATCCGGGGGCTCACCCGCTCCCTCAAGGGAGAGGGGATCGCTTCCGTGCGCCGCGTTCCGCTTGCACCGGTCCATGCGCGTCCCTGTTCGTCCATGCTTTGAATTGCGCCAAACTGCCTTTGAACCAACCCACAACGCCCAACGCGCCGCCCCCGCGCCTCCCATGACCCCCACGCGCGAAACCTTCGGCAACATCCCCCCAGCGCAGGTCGCCATCTTCTACGTGCTCACCGTCGCCACGATGGCCGTGTTCGTTCACGGGCTGTGGCGGCGCTGGCGACTCTGGCGTCAGGGCACGCCCGTCGGTCTGCGCCAGCTTGTGGCCGGCGGCTTGCGCGCCACCTGGTCGCAGCTCAAGCCCGGTCTGCGCCGCGTGCTCACCGAAGGCCTCGGCCAGAAGCGCGTGCGCGGTCGCGGGCTGGCCTCCTGGGCGCACATCGCCCTGTTCGCCGGCTTCATGATCCTGTTTCTCGGCACCACCCTGCTCGAACTGGATCACATCGCCGGTTGGATTTCGCCGAAGCTCAAGTTTCACCACGGCCTTTACTACGTGCTCTACGAGCTGACGCTCGATCTGTTCGGTCTGGTGTTCCTGATCGGCTGCGCCCTGTTTCTGTGGCGGCGCGCGCGCCGACCCGCCAGCGTCGGCCATCGCGCGACCGATTGGTGGGTGCTCGGCGCGTTCATCGCCATCGGCGTCACCGGCTACCTGACCGAGGGGCTGCGCATTTGCTGGCAACAACCCACCGGCATCGCCGCTCAATGCTCTCCGGTCGGCCTGTGGATCGCGGGTTGGTTCGCCGGCCTGACGGAGGCGGGCGCGCGGCACGCGCATCGCGTCGTCTGGTGGGTTCACGCGCTGCTGGTCTTCGGGTTCATCGCCGCGATTCCCTATACGCGCCTGCTGCACCTGCTGGTCGGGCCGTTGAACCTGTTTTTGACACGGCCCGCTCTGGGCCAGATGACCCCCGTGACGTTGGAGGAGGTGGAAAAAACCGGGCGCGTGGGCGTCAGCGCCGTCGAGCATTTCAACCAGGCCCAACTCGTCAGCCTCGACGCCTGCATGGAATGTGGACGCTGCGAAGAAGCCTGCCCCGCGTTCGCAACCCACAAACCGCTCTCGCCCAAAAAAGTCGTGCAAGACCTGCGCGCGCTCATGACGTTGACCCTCGGCCCGGCTCGCGCGCGCGCCGCCGACGCGACTTCAAACGCTGCCGCCACGCCCCCGCTCCGCGCGTTGCACGGGGACACCATCGCCCTGGAAACCCTCTGGGCCTGCACCACCTGCAACGCCTGTGCGCACGTCTGCCCCGTGCGCGTGGACCCCATGACGCTGCTCACCGACCTGCGCCGCAACCGCCTGGCCGAGGGCGCCCTCAGCGGCACCGCCGCCACCGCCCTGCGCCGCATGCAATCCAGCGGCAACCCGTGGGGATTGCCAACCGGCGACCGCGCCAACTGGGCCGCCGACCTCAATGTGCCCACCGTCAAAACCAACCCAAACTTCGAGGTGCTCTACTGGGTTGGTTGCGCCGGCGCCTACGACCGCCGCGCCCAGCGCGTCGCGCGCGCGTTCGTAAAGCTGCTGCAACGTGCCGGCGTCAACTTCGCCATCCTCGGCAACGAAGAACGATGCACCGGCGAATCCGCCCGCCGATTGGGCGACGAGTTCCTGTTCCAGGAACTGGCGCAGCAAAACCTCGACACCCTCGCGCGCTATTCGGTCCGGAAAATCGTCACCACCTGCCCGCACTGCCTCAACTCGTTTCGACAGGATTACCCGCAGTTCGGCGGCCGGTTCGAGGTGATCCATCACACCGAACTGCTGGCGCAGTTGCTCGCCGCCGGCCGCCTCCCGTCGCCGGACAGCGCCGCGCCCGGCGACGCCCTCACGTATCACGACCCGTGTTACCTGGCCCGCGTCCAGGGCATTCACGACGCCCCGCGCGCCGTGCTCACCGCGTCCGCGCCGGGCGCGACCCCGGCGGTGGCCCTCCGCGAAATGACCCGTCGCCGCGAAAAAACCTTCTGCTGCGGCGCCGGCGGCGGCCGCATGTGGATGGAGGAAGACCCGGCACAACGGGTTTGTTCGGTGCGCGCTGCCGAGGCCCTCGCCACCGGCGCCCAAACCGTCGCGGTCGGTTGCCCGTTTTGCCTCACCATGATGAGCGACGGCGTGGCCGCCCGGTCCGACACCGCGCGCGTGCTCGACGTGGCCGAAATCCTCGCCGAACGCTTGAAGCTCTGACGGCAACGCGAGCGCCCGGCGCAACCTGCCGCCCGTGCCGGCCCGCCAGCGGACCTTGTGAATGCGCCACCTCGCTGCGCACTGCGGAACGAGCCCGGACCGTTCGACGGAAGACTCGCCTAAAGAACGCAGCTCAAACCACGAATCAACATGAATGCACACGAAGGAGACGGCTCTGCCACTTCGGGCGGCTTCACCGCTCAGCGGAAGCGGCCGACCGGTCAAAATTTGTGTTCCTTGCCGTCTAGCGGTCGTTTGAAGCACCAGCTCCGTTCTCCACCACAGGATTCGAACTTGATCCTGACCGCTGATGCCGGCCGCGGTTCGACCTGGCCGGCCGCAAACGGGCGCAAAACCTTCCTCCCCTCGAACGAACAACGGAGGTTCGGTCGAGGCGCTGAATATGTCTTACAAAAAATGCTTGCCTTACAAAGGCGATGATGTCAGACTTCCGTAAAATGCAAGACAGGATATGAACGCTGCCTACGTGACGTCGAAGGGCCAGTTGGTGATTCCGGCGCGCATCCGGCGCAAGTTCGGCATCAAACCCGGCACGCGGATCAACTTCATCGAGGAAGGCGACCGGATCATCTTTCAACCCGTCACCCGCGAATACATTGATTCCTTCTGCGGCGTGTTCAAACTCAAGCCCGGCGAGAAGTCCGTCGTGCAGGAACATTTGGAGGAGCGCCGCAGGGAACGCGACCGGGAGAACCGCAAGTGAAGACCACCGTTCTGGACGCCTCGGCGCTGCTGGCGATGTTTTTCGGCGAGCCGGGCATGGAAAGAATGCGCGACCTGTTCCACCAGGCCGCCGACGCGGACCGTCCCGCCCTCATCAGTGCCGTCAACTGGGCGGAGGTGCTCTACCGCATGGAGCGCCGCCACGGGCAGGTCGGGTTGGACGTCGCCCGCCGGTTCGAGCGCACGATGCCGCTGGAGGTCGCGCCCGTTGACTGCGACCTGGCCGAGACCGCCGCCCACCTGAAGCAAGCTTACAACCTGGGCCTGGCCGACGCCTTTGCCGCCGCCCTGGCCAGGAGCAAGAAGGCCGAACTCGTCACCGCCGACACCGAGTTCAAGCCGCTGGAAAAGGAAATCAAAATCCACTGGCTCACGTAACAAGAGGAAACCATGCACAACGAACAGAAAAAGGAGCTTTGTCTGGCGCTATTGCGCGCCGACAGTGAAGCGGAAGTAATCCAAATCCTTTCGGAGGCCGGTTTCTGGGACAATCCGCGCGTCTGGCGGCTCTACGGGGACCGGGAGAACAACTTCAGCACCATCGGCAACCAGCAGAACAAACCCGAACTCGTGGGGGAATGGTAATGATGGTTCAAGTTACCGAAAGAACAATTGAACCCTGCTCGTTGGCAAAAACTTGGCTGCTACTGGTCTCCTGATGCCACTCTCGGCGCAATTCCGCAGCCCGGCGAATGACTCGCTCGACGAGCTCAGACCGCGGATGGGCCGTCGGCAGAGCGCTCGGCACAAGGCTTGGTCTGATGTTCAGTTCCTTCAAGCGACTGTAAACGGGTTTTAAGGCTCGTTCTTCGTCACGGAAAAAAAGACTTCCGCGGATGCGGACGAACGTCCAAC
>JAOAIM010000261.1 GCA_026414705.1 Verrucomicrobiia bacterium
AGCCGCGATGTCGCGCCAGGTGGCCCGCTCGATGCGCCGGGAGGAAAAAATGCCGTTGGCGTAACAGTAGATGAGCAAGGCCAGCATCATGTGGGGCGGGTATTGCTCGTCGCCGCAGCCCTTGTGGTTGACGGTGAAGGCGCTCAGGGGTAGCCGCTCGACGGCTTGGAGGACGAAGTGAACCCAGTCGTCTTCGGGTATCCAATCGCGCAGGTCCGGGGGCAGGAGCAGGGGGGTGTTCCGGTCGGTGTTTTTGAAATGATGAGCCCTGATGCGGTCATGGACATCGGTTGCGGCGGGTTTGTTCAATCCGTCACAAAACCTGACGCAAAAAGTCCGACAGACTCCTAGCCCTCTCCCTCGAGGGAGAGGGAGTTGGCCAAGGCGCGCCCCCCAACGCGCCAGCGTTTTGGAGTGCCGCGGCTTGCCGCCGCTTTCGATCCGCCGACTCGAAGTCGGCGAACCGGGAGGCTGGAAGTCTGCGCCACACTCCGAGGCTCTACGCTCAGACGCGCGAACGCTCCATGCCCTCTGCGCTTTTGCGTCCCGATGTTGTGACGGTTTTCGGCGGCGGGCGGCTCAGGCCGAGATCCAACCGGCCAATTGGTGCGGTGTGCGGCGTCAGTCCAATCCGCAGGCGCGTCGGGCGCGTTGGAGGACTTCGCGGGCCTTGGCGCGCGCTTTGGCCGCGCCCTGACGCAGGACCGATTCCACGAAATCGAGATTTGCTGCCAGTTCGGCGCGGCGGCGACGCGCTTCGGCAAAGTAGTTCCAGTAGTGCTCGAAGAGAGCCTTTTTGAGGTCGCCGTAGCCCAGGCCGCCGGCGCGCAGGCGCTCCTCGTATTCGCGCGCCACGTCGGGAGGCGCGACCAGTTTCATGAGCTGGATGGCGAGGTTGCGGTCGGCGTCGGGTTTGGGTTCTTCCGGAGTGCGGCTGTCCATTTTGATGGACATGACCTTTTTGCGGAGGACTTTTTCGTCGCCGAAAATCTCGATCGTGTTGCCGTAGCTTTTGCTCATTTTTTCGCCGTCGGTGCCGGGCACCTTGGCGACGTTTTCCCGGATTTCGGCTTCGGGGATGACAAAGGTCTGGCCGTATTGCTGGTTGAACTTGATGGCGATGTCGCGGGTGACCTCGACGTGTTGTTTCTGGTCCTGGCCGACGGGCACGAGGTTGGAGTCGTAGATGAGGATGTCGGCGGCCATGAGCACCGGATAGGCGAACAGGCCCAGGTTCACCGGCAGACCCTTGGCCACCTTGTCCTTGTAGGAGTGGCAGCGTTCGAGCAGGCCCATCGGCGTGACCGTGCCCAGCAACCACGTCAACTCGCACACCTCCGGCACGTCGGACTGGCGGAAAAACACCGCCTTGTTGGGATCGAGTCCGCACGCCAGAAAATCCAGAGCCACCTCCAGCGTGTTGCGGCGGCGCGCCTCCGCGTCGAAAAGCGACGTCATGGAGTGGTAATCGGCGATGAAATAGAAGGCCTCGCCGCGGTCTTGCAACTCGATGGCCGGCTTCATCATGCCGAAATAATTGCCCAGGTGCAGCGCCCCCGAGGGCTGAATGCCGGACAAAATTCGCATGGCAACAGAATAAAAATTTCACCGGCCGATGCACGAATTTTCAGGCATCAAACCGGCGGAAGCCTGACGGCCGAGCACGGCATGACTTCGGAAGACCGCGTCCGATGCTGAACTGGCCGGGCCGCACCGGGCAGTGGCCCGCTTTTTGGGGCACGCGAACCGGCGCGGCGATGCCGGCGGGCGGGTGCGGACGGGCCGTTGGTGCGAACGCTGGAAAGCGTGCGGTTGGGCGGTGTCGCGGCGGGTTACACTTCGTTCCATTCGCCCGGCACGGGGACGGGATAGCAGCCCTGCGCATCGGCGCGCACCGGCGGTTCACTGGTCTCGGTGAGCGCGGCCACGTTCGGGCAGAACTGGAAATTGGAGTTCATCATTTCGTCCCAGGTGATGACCCGGCCCATGTGGGCGGCCGCGCGGCCCATGAGGTCGGCAATGTTCGAGAGCGCGGCGCGTTTGGCTTCGTTGAACGGTTTGTCGTGGCGGATGGCCTCCAGGAGGTTGTTCCACTGGGCTTCCCAGGGGGTGAACTGTTCTTTGGGGGCGCGCCAGGCGATGTTGTCGTTGGCGCAGCGCTGGTCTTTATACAGATGCACGGTGCCGACGTGGCTCCAGCCCGAGAACTGCGCGGCGCATTTGGTGCCGTGGATGTAGGTGGCGAATTCGGTGTGGCAGTTGGGCAACCAGCGCACCTGATGCACGCCCTTGGCGCCGTTGGCGAAAGTCCACTCGATGGCAAAGGAGTCGAGGTTCTGGCTGCAGTCTTTGCTGTTGGGGGCGCGGCCGGCAATCGCGTGGGCGCTCACCGGCCAGGCGTCCAGAATCCAACACATCTCGTCAATCTGGTGGATGTTCATCTCGGCAAACAGGCCGCCCGAAACCCAGAGAAAATGGATGAAATGGTTGAAGCCCAACTGCCAGCGCAACTCCGGGACGTCCGGCGGCTTGGGCTTGAGAGTCCCAACCGGTTGCATGCGATAGCTGCGCACCAGTTGGACCTGGCCCATGGCCCCATCGCGAATGCGGCGGATCAACTCATGGCGGTTGACCGAATGACGGCACTGCAAGCCGGCGGCAATTTTGAGATTCTTTTTGGCGGCTTGCTCGCCGGCGCGGATGATCCGCCGCAACGCGGGCGCGTCCGGTCCGAAGGATTTTTCCATGAACACGTTTACGCCGCGTTCGACGGCGTATTCGAGCTGCGCCGGACGGAACGCGCTGTAACCCGTCAACATCGCCACGTCGCCCGGTTGCAGGCAATCCATCGCCTTCTTGTAGGCGTCGAACCCGGCAAAACGCCGCTCGCGCGGCACGTCCATCCGGTCGGGGTATTTTTCCGCGAGGGTTTTGAATGCGCGGTCCAGCGCCTCGGGAAACAGATCGGCCATGGCGATGAGCCTGACCGGTCCGTTGGGGGAATCGAACGCGTTGGCCGCCGCGCCACAACCGCGATTGCCGCAGCCAATGAGCGCCAGCCGGATGATGTCGCTGCCGCCGGCGTGAACACGCGGCAGCGTCAGCCCCGCGAGGGCCGAGCCGGCCAGAGCCGTGCCGCTGCGCGCCAGGA
>JAOAIM010000262.1 GCA_026414705.1 Verrucomicrobiia bacterium
TCAGACGGCACCCGTGCTTGTGCAACGGCAGGCCACCGCCTCCCCACCGCCTGATTGCCATTCAACGAACAGAATTTTTCGTCAGCATCGCGGGCGACCCGTCCGTCCCCAAGGACAATGGCCAACGGCCATCCAGCAACGGTTCTCATCGCGTCCGGCCCGTCGAATGCACCCGTGGAAACGCGCGAGGCACGTCGTCGTTTCCAAGCCGACCGTCTTCGCGCGGTGTTTGCCGCGTCAGCTCTGGCGGGCTGGGCGAGCACAACCTGCGCGCGGTCGCTTGAGGGGCCTTTGACCGATTGTCGGACTGCGCAAACGCGCCAAATCGCGTGCCAAACGCCGGACACGACCCGTCTCTTTCAGCGCGATGCAGGCGGCGAATTCGCAGTTGAAAGCCGCATCGGCCCGCTTAATCTTTCGTCAAGTTAGCCTGCTGAAATGAGTCGTTGCGCTCAACCTGGTGCTGTGCCGCGCTGCCCTCGGGATCGGCGTTTTCAGTGTGCGCTTGCTGGAACGTTGGCGGCGTCCGCTCTGTGGGCGGCATCAGCGATTGCGCGACCGGGCATCGAGATTGATTACGCCCGCGACATCCAGCCCATCCTCTCGGACAACTGCTACGCCTGCCACGGCCCGGATGAAAATGCCCGCAAGGCCGGCCTGCGCCTCGACCTGCGCGAGGAAGCCTTCAAGCAGCTCAAGTCCGACAACTTCGCCATCGTCCCGGGCGACCTCCAAAAGAGCGAATTGATCCAGCGCATCACGACGCCGGACGAAGACGACCGGATGCCGCCCGCCAAATCCGGCAAGCAGCTCACGCCGCGTCAGATTGATTTGCTCAAGCGCTGGGTCGCTGCCGGTGCGCCCTGGAAACCGCACTGGGCTTACGTGCCGCCCCAACGGCCCGCCGTGCCCCAGGTCAAAAACAAACGCTGGCCGCGCAACGAAATTGACGCCTTCGTGCTCGCGCGCCTCGAACGCGAACGGCTGGCGCCCTCGCCCGAAGCCGACCGCCGCACGCTCATCCGTCGCGCTTCACTCGACCTGACCGGCCTGCCGCCCACCCCGCAGCAAATCGAAGCGTTCCTGGCCGACCCCGATCCCAACGCCTACGAAAAACTCGTGGACCGGCTGCTTGCCTCGCCGCATTACGGCGAGCACATGGCGCGGCACTGGCTCGACGCGGTCCGTTACGCCGATTCGCACGGCTATCACATTGACGCCGAGCGGCGCATGTGGAAATACCGCGACTGGGTCATTGACGCCTTCAATCGCAACCTTCCCTTTGACCGATTCACCATCGAGCAACTCGCCGGCGACCTGTTGCCCGACGCCTCCACCGAGCAAAAAATCGCTTCCGGCTACGTCCGCTGCAACATGAGCACCGGCGAGGGCGGCGCCATCACCGAGGAATACCAGGCCAAATACACCTTCGACCGCCTCGAAACCACCAGCACCGTCTGGATGGGCCTGACGATGAGCTGCGCCCGCTGTCATTCCCACAAATACGACCCCATCACCCAGCGCGAATACTACGGCCTCTACGCCTTCTTCAACAACCTGGACGAGTCGGTCATGGACGGCAACAAACCCAACCCCGACCCGTTCATCAAAGTCCCCACGCCCGAACAAACCGCCCGGCTCGCCGCACTCGAAAAGGAAATCGCCGCCCTGCAGAAACAACTCGACGCGCCCATGCCCGAGCTCGACGCCGCGCAGCCCCAATGGCAGCGCCAGTGGCACGAGCGGCTCGCGCAGGGCTGGAGCATCCTCCACCCAACCAGCGCCCGCTCACTCCTCACCAACGGCGCGCACCTGCAAATCCTCGACGACGCCTCGGTGCTAGCCGGCGGACCGAACCCCGACGCCGACGAGTTTGAAATCCTCGCGCCGCTGGCGGCCGGCTCGCTCGCCGCGCTGCGACTCGAAGCGCTGCCCCACGAGTCGCTCCCCCACCAACGCAGCGGCCGCGCCAGCAACGGCCAGTTCCGACTCGGCGAATTCGAGGCCGAAATTCTCCCACCCGATGCCACCGACGCGACCGCCAAACCGATCAAACTCAAATTCACCCGCGCCGTCGCTGACGCGCACGAGGAGAAATTCCCCGACAGCGCGGCGATTGACGGCAAACCCGAAACCGGCTGGGCCGTGGACCCGAAAGCGGCCGCCCAGCCGCACGTTGCGCTCTTTGTCCTGGGCGAGCCGGTCAGCGTGCCCGACGGCGCCAAACTCCGCGTGCGCCTGGACTTCGCCGTTTCCAAAGCCAGTCACGTCCTTGGACGTTTCCGCCTCGCCGCCGGGCAACAGGCCGAGCTGACCCGCGCGCTCAATCCCACGCGCTTTGAACCGTGGCACGTCCTCGGCCCGCTCAAGGCCGACTCGCCCCGTGCAGCGCTCCTCTCGCCGCTCGAGCCGGAGCAGCACATTGATTTGAAAAAATCCTATCCCGGCGTCCGCGACCCGGTGAGCTGGGAGAAAAAAGCCGAGTTCGAGGACGGCAAATCGCACGAACTGGTGCCCGACCTCCACGGCGTTCACGGGGTGCGCTACCTCTACCGCACGCTCAACTCCCCGCGCGAGCGGCTGCTCGAAATTGGTCTGCAGGCCGACGGCCTCTTCCGCCTCTGGGTCAACGGCGAGCTGGTGCTTGAAAAAGACCGCGAGGATCGCGAAGCCGACCCGCTCCGGCTCGCCACGGTCAAACTTCGCAAGGGCGAAAACCAATTCCTCGCCAAAATCGTGACCGTCCAGGGCGCGGTACGCTTCACCTTCACCCACGAGGTTGCCGGCCCGGACGAAATCTCCAGCGAGGTCGCCGGCATTCTCGCGCTGAGCGCCGAGCCGACCGGCGACAAAGCCGCCCGCGTGCGCGAATTCTTCCGCCGCCAGCGTTCGCCCGAATTCAAGCAGCAATCCGACCGGCTCGCCCAACGCCGCCGCGAGAGCGAAGCGATTGACAAAGCCATCCCCACCACGCTCATCGCCAAAGAGCTGTCCACCAATCGCCCCACCGTCCTGCTCATTCGGGGCGAATACGATCAGAAAGGCGAACCGGTCGAGCCGGGCGTGCCCGCGATTCTGCCGCCGTTCCCCAAAGACGCGCCCACCAACCGGCTCGGCCTTGCGCAATGGTTGCTCGACC
>JAOAIM010000263.1 GCA_026414705.1 Verrucomicrobiia bacterium
GTTTCCAGATCATTGTCGTGCCGCCACCACGCTTTGTGAGCGTGTTGCCTGCGGGCAACGATCTGGTGCTTTCGTGGCAAACGTTTCCGGGCAAGACTTATCGGGTACAGTTCAAGAACGATCTCAACGAGCCGCAATGGACGACGCTGGGGGATTGGCCGGCGTCGGGCTGGACGTTGGCGATTACCAACGCCCTGGACGCCAGCCCGCAGCGCTTTTTCCGATTGGTGCAGGTGAACTGAGACCTCTGATCAGCATTTGGCGCGGACTTCTGATGAACCGGTGCCTCCTGCGGTTGACGCAGAGCGGCGGGCGAGGGGTTGCCCGGCTGTTGGGGCTGATCGTCTTGCCGTTCGCGCTGCCTGCCGCGGGCGGCGAAGCGCATTTCCTCCGGGACGGGCGGTTGATCGCGTTTGATGGCCGCCAGCAACGCACCGTCGAATGGCTCTCCCGGGCGGCTGCGCAGCCCGTGCGTTGGCAGCACATGTTTGACGCCGAACCGGGCAACGCGCCGCGCCGTTTCCTGCTTTCGGCCGGACCCGATGAACATTTCCGCGCCGACTCGGATGCGCCCGCCGGTCATGCCCTCTGGCTTGCGGAGGCGCAGGGCCCCGTGCGGCTCATCCATCCCTCGGCCTGGCGCGCGCGGTTTGCGCCGGACGGTCAGCGCGTCGCCTACACAACCAGTGCCGGCCAACTGCGCGTCGAAGACCTCCAAGGCCGTCGTTACCGGGAAGTGCCGGGCGCATACAACCCCGCCTGGCGCGCCGACGGGCGACAGATCGTTTTTGAAAAAGTGCCGTCGGGCCGTCCGGTGCATCTGCCCGAAACGTTGCATCTGGCCGTGCTCGACGTGGATTCGGGTGGGGTCGCGTTACTAACCGACGGTGACTTTGACGACGTGCGCCCGGAGTTTCATCCCTCCGGCAAATGGATTCTGTTCGTGTGCGGTGGGCGCACGGGCCTGGCGTCGTTCTGGAAAATTCCGGCGGCGGGCGGACGTCCCCAACAACTCACCAACCGCGGGCTGGACCGCGTGGATGATCGGTTCGTGCCCACGCCGTATCGCCGCACGCTCTGGTCGGCCGACGGGCGCTGGTTTCTCTACGATTTCAAGAACGGCGAAACGCGCCAGATTTGGGGACTGGAATTCGACGGTGAGGGTCTCCTGTTGCGCGCGGTCAAACTCGCTGACGGCCTCGACCCGCAATGGATCGAGGACGGCAAAACGTTCGCCTACCTGCGTCACACTGGCGAAGGGGACGAACCGGCAGAAGGGAGGCTGCCGTGAACCGCGCCGCCGCAGGCACTGTGCTTGCGCTGGCGCTGGGGCTTGGCGCTTTGACCGCGCCGGCTCAGACCGTCCTGTTTCGCCTGCCGCTCTCTTCGGACACGGCCGTTCACTACTACTACGACCACGACACCACCAGCGGCATCCAAGACTGGAAATGCGGCACCGCAACCTACAACGGACATCGCGGCACGGATTTTTCCGGCGGCCCGCGCGGGCGGCCGATATATGCGGGGGCGGTGGGGACGCGCGGTTACAAGATTGACGGGTTCGGCGACGGGTGGCCCGGCAACACTGACGGCGGCGGTTTCGGCAACTACGTGCGGCTGGATCACACCGGCAACTACCGCAGCTACTACGCCCACATGAACGCCGGCACCGTCACCGCCAAGGCGGTCGGGTCGAGCATCGCCTGTGGCGAACAAATCGGCGGCGTGGGAACCTCGGGCAACTCCAGTGGGTTGCACCTGCATTTTGAGGTTCGATACAACAACGTGGCCGATGACCCGTATGCCGGGCCGTGCGGCGGCCCGGTCAGTTGGTGGGTCAATCAGGGCAGCGGCAGCCCCTCGACCAACTGCCAGGGCGCCGTGCTCATCCCGCCCGCACCCACCGGCTTGGTTGCCACGCCCATTTCCGCCAGCCAGATCAACCTCACCTGGACCGACAACGCCACCAATGAAACCGGTTTCGCAGTCGAGCGCGCCACCTGGCCCGGCGGCCCCTGGACGCAGATCGGTGGCGCGGCCAGCAACGTCACGGCGTTCGCCAGCACCGGCCTGGCCAATTCGAGCACGTATTTCTTCCGCGTCCGCGCCTACAACACCGCGGGCGATTCGCCCTACTCCAACGTGGCCGGCGCGACCACCTCCAACGCGGCGCCCACACTCGCGCCCATCGCCAATCAGGTTGTCAACGAGGGCGCCACGCTCCACATCCCCTGTTCCGCCACCGACGCCAGCCTGGGCGTCACCACCGTGCTCACGGACTTTGAGAACTTTGCCAGCGGCACGGCCAATGGCAGCGTCCTGTTCCGCCAACCGAGCTACTCCGGCACCACCAGCGGGTTCCTCAACGCTTCGCCCAATGTCTCAACCGTGACCGACACGTTTCCGGCCGGCGTCGCCGGCGCGCGTGTGTTGAACGTCAATTGGAGCTTCGCCAGCAACGCCGTCAACCCGTGGCTGCGGCTGACCACGTACAACCCGGCCAATCTACCCAACCCCACCGTGAGTTTTGAGCAACGGCTGCGTCTGGACTTCCGCACCGACCGCTCGCTCAAGGTCGCCGTGGGGCTGCGTGAGACCGGCAGCACCGCCGAGCTTGGCGCCGATGGCGGCACCACGGGCGCCATCGAATTCGCAGGCGCCTCGGGCAAAACCAACAACACCCCCTTTCCCATCCGCACGATCCCCGCCAACACCTGGACCAACTTGGATTTCAATCTGCCCGACGAGCCGCTGGTTGGGTTGACGGGCAACGGCCTGCTCGAATCGCCCACCGGCAGGGGCGTGCTCGAACACCTGGCGTTGGTGCCCAACGACGGCCCCGGCGCTTACAACGTGTATCTCGACAACCTCGCGCAAACCTTGTCGCACCGGTTGACCTTCAGCCTCGACGCCGGCGCCCCGCCCGGCGCGACCATCCATCCGACCAACGGCACCTTCACCTGGACGCCCACCGAGGCTCAAGGGCCGGGCGTTTACAACCTCACGGTGCGCGTGACCGACAACGGCAGCCCACCGCTCAGCCACACTCGCACCTTCACCGTCACGGTCAACGAAGTGAACCAGCCGCCGTCGCTCGCCCCCATCCCCGACCGCACCGTCAACGCCGGCGCCACGC
>JAOAIM010000264.1 GCA_026414705.1 Verrucomicrobiia bacterium
GCGGTTGGGTGAGCCTCGAGATGGAGGGCAAGGCCGACCCGGAGGTGGCCGTGCCCCAGAGCATCCAAATCTTGCGCGCAGCGTTTGGGTAAGATTGACCCGTCAAGTGCGACGCGGCTGCGCGCATGTTGAGGCTGGGAATCGCCTGCGACGGAGATGTGCCAATGTAGGAGTGTGACCTGGCCGACCGACTCCTCTGAAAGCTCGCGCTGCTTGGAGCGTCTCAGCCTGTCGGCGATTCGATCTTGTCCAAGGCTCTCTCCAAATCGCTCGTCAGCATTTGCGGGTCTTTGCAGACGATGAAGCGCCATTGGCCGAGCTTGCCCCAATGGTTCACCGCCGCCACCCAGCGCCGAGCGGCTTGGTGCTTGGCCCGGTCCTGCTCGGTCTCCTCGCCCTTGATTTCAAGGATGAGCAGTGTGCCGTCGGTCAGCCGGACGAGGAAATCGGGCGTGTAGGCGTGCGTGACGCCTTCGAACTCGTAGGGGATGGTGAACTCCAGGTGGTCGTTGCGCACGTAGGCGGCGACCGCAGCAGTTGATTGGTGACCGGCATTGCGCCCTCGTCGTCCGGTTCCCGCCAGCGTTTCACGTCCGCCCGCAGGCGGTTGACCAGCGGCAAATCATCCCGTTCCTCCTCGGCAAAGCCCTTGAGCATGAGCGTGGCGTCGCCGGTGCGGCGAATCTTGAACCAGTAACCGGCGGGCCGCCGACCCGGAAACCGCGTTGCCTCGCCGGTGCTGGTGTCGTAAACCCAATGCTCGGTCGGCTCGGCGTAGGGCGAGCACAGGATCGGCTTGTTGACCGGCTGGATGGGGATGTCTTGTTGCTTGGCGACAGGCATGGTCAGGTTTTCCGTTGCGTCAGGCCCGTTCCGTTGTTATCGTGTGAGCGATGAGATTTCGAGTGCTCATTGAACCGGACGAAGACGGCGTATTCGTGGCCGAATGTCCGGCCTTGCCTGGCTGCGTTTCCCAAGGCAAGACCCGCGAGGAAGCGATGGCCAATATCCGCGACGCGATTCAAGGATACCTGCAGAGCTTGCAGAAACATGGTGAGCCAGTGCCCGGCCCGATCACTGAGGAAATCGTCGAAGTGCCGGTATGAGCCGGCTCCCGGTCTGTTCCGGCGTCGAGGCCGTCAAAGCCTTTCGCAAGATCGGCTACGAACTGGACCACCAGACCGGCAGCCACATGATTCTGCGCCACCCGTCGGGCCGACGCCTGACCGTGCCCAACCATGCCGAGCTGGCCAAAGGCACGCTCCGCGCCCTCATTCGCGAGGCCGGGTTGACCAAGGAACAGTTCGTCGCGCTGTTGTAGCACCAGTTCCATTTCAGTACCGTGCCTTCCCGTCCAGCCGGTGCGCGGCCAATACCTCGTTGCCGCGCGGGTCAATCACTTTGAGCGCCTCGTAAAGTCACCGGGTGCCACCCACCAGATGGGCGGACGGCGTCACGGCGACGACGGTTTCTCCAAATCCTGCAACATTTGCTCGACCGTCATGAGCAACCCCGGCACGTCATCCCGCACGGTGTCCCACAACGTTGCGTAATCAATCGCATCGTAGCCATGGCTGATTCGGTCGCGCATACCCGCGATGAGGCGCCAGGGCACGGAGGGATAGCGGGCACACAACTCCGGCGGCAGGCGTTTGACGCCCTCGCCAAGTACTTCCATCACCCGCTCAAACGCCAAACGTTTCTGCCAGTCGCTCAAAATTGCCGCCAACTCGTTTTGCGCGCAGAGTTCCTGCGCCCGGCGGGCGCAATCACGAATCTGCCGCAATGTCACCTTCGGGTCATGCCTGCTCATAAATGGGCACGGCTTCGCGCAACACCTCGTCCCGAAAATATGGGCTGAGCCAGGCTTCTGTGACAAAATCCACCTTGTGTCCGATCAGCTCCGCAAGTTCCTCGCCGTATCCGAAGAACCTCAGGCCGGGCCGTACGCCCGGCAGAAACTCGGCCAGCACATCCACGTCACTGCGTGCCGGGTCAAAATCTTCCCGTAGCACCGAGCCGAACAGCGCCAACCGCCGGATGCCCCGCTCACGGCAAAACCGGGCGATCTGTTCCGGGTCAATCTTGATGGGCAACTCGGCAATGCTCATGGCTGCCATAGCCTAGCCATATTGGGTTTTGCCGTCCAGCCGGTGGACGCGCAGCACTTCGTTGCCGCGCGGGTCAATCACCTTCACGGCGCAGCGCTTGTGTTTGCCGCCAGGGAAGGGCAACGAGACCGTCCCGCTCAGCGCCGCAAACGCCGCCTCGTCCACCACGCCTTTGAGCGCCCGCGCGAGCTTGTCCCAGGCGCTCTTGTCCGGGAAAAACGCCTGGGTGATGCAGAACGTCCGCCCGTCGTAATCGCTGTCCACAAACCACGCCGCCACCTTGTCCGCGCCCGTGGGCAGCAGCGTGTTCTCGACCGGGTTGTAAATGTCCACGCCCTCCATCTCGATGCGGAACAGCCCTTGGGCGTCCGGCCCGAGCAACTTGGTGCGCGGCAGGCCGAACACGGTGAAAATCTGGCTGCCCGGCGTGGTCTTGAGCAGGTCGCCCATCGTCACGTCTGGGCGGATGTGCGCCAAATGACACCGCACCTTCGGATTCGGATCTTCCTGAATGATTGCCTGCGCCGCCGCATCGAAACTGAACCCGGCAAACACCAGGTCATCGTAGCCGCGACGGTGCGCCTGCCGCAGGGCTTTTTCCACCTGGTAAGCCGTCACCGGGCCGTGCTGCGGGCCAAACGACACCGCCACGCGCCGCTCCCGGCCGTTCTCCGCCGACCATTCGCCCTCGGCGTGCAAGAACTCCGCGCCCTGCACCGGCTCAAGCCGCGCGAACCTGGCCACCTTGTTGTTGGGAAACCGCACCCCGTCGGCCCGGAGCAACTGCAACATCTTGTCCAGATACGCCTCGGCATTCTGTGGTTCGGTAGCTGCGCTCGTAAGAGCGCGGACCGAATCCGCCTCGTCACCTCGGCGGCTACCAAACGTCTCCATTTCCTCCGGCGCGCCGCCGATGGGCGTCTGCTCGACGAGGCTTTCCTCGACCGGCATGACGGCTTCCATGG
>JAOAIM010000265.1 GCA_026414705.1 Verrucomicrobiia bacterium
GCGCCCGCTCACCTTCAACGCCCACTACGGACTGTTCCGCGTCCTGCTGACGATGTTCGGCGTGCTCGCGCTCGTTTCCCTTGCCGGCTTTGGCTGGGCACTGTCGTGCCGGCCCGCCCACTGGCTGGCGTTCAGCGCGTGGGCAGGCGTATTCGTTGCGGGAACGTTCATCGCCTATTACCGCTGCAAAAAGCGCGGCCAAGACTTCGCCCAATCGGTCTATGACCTCTTTATCGCCGATGCCGCCAAGAAACCGCTTGCGGAGAAGTCGTTTTGAATCGAGCGTCCCGCGCCTCGACGGCCTGACGCCGGAGGAAATCGAGCGGGTCGAGGAATCGGCCCAAATCTGAACTACGAACTGTCCGCTCAGGTACGGGAAGAAATGCAACGGCGTGGCATTCCCCTGGGCGTCGTTAGGGCGGTCCTGGCTGCACCCGGTCAAAAAATACCTGAACACGACCCGGTGGTTTGCTATCAATCCGTGGTCGAGATCAACCGAAAGCCGTATCTGGTGCGGGTGATGGTGAACGAGACCGTGACGCCGCCGAAAGTGGTGACCGTTTACCGCGCGAGCAAGATTCGCAAATATTGGAAACCATGAAAGTGACCTACGACCCGGAAGTGGACGTGCTACGGATCATTTTTCGCAACGTGCCCGTCGAGGAGAGCGACCAGGACAAGCCCGGGGTGATTCTCGACTACGACGCGGAAGGGAATCTGGTGGGCATCGAGGTGCTTAACGCGTCCCAGCGCGTGGAGAATCCGCGTGGCGTGGAGTATGCAGTGGCGGGCTGAACCGTGAAACCTGCCGCCCTGGCGGGCCTGGTCGAGCGCATCTTGCCCGCCAGGCGCACTGAGCCCACCGCCGACACCACGGCCCTTGAGCCCGAAACAGACGAGCGCATCTATCGCCTCTACGGCCTGACGCCGGCAGAAATCCAAGTCTTGGAAGAGGGCGGAAGATGAGGCTTTGGCCGGGCCAACGCTTCGCATCTAGGAGTGCCGCCGCTTGCTGCCGCTGTCTTCCCGTGCCGACCCGTCGGCGCGTTCAAAAAGCTTCGCCAGAATTCAGAGCGCGAGAGGGTCTGTCACGCGTCCCGGCCCGCGCACCGGCCGGCGTATGAGCCGTTTCGAGTTGATGGGCGATCAACCGGGCGTTCGGGGCCGTGCCAGCACCCGGTGCAAGCGGGCGCGATTGTAGCGCTGAACCAGAATGCACGGCAGATTGGCCGCCAGCGCGTAGGCCACAATGATCAAATTGCCCCACCACGGATTCCACAGGAAGAAAACCGGCGCGCACGCCATCGCCGCCCAGTGGCACAACTCGCCCCGCCACGTCTCGCGTGCGAAGCGGTCCAAATACGCGGCGTCGGCCCGCGCGAGCGTGGCCTTGGCGAAGCCGCCCGCGAACCATCGCGCCGCATCAGGCAGCCGGTCTTTCCAGGCTTTGATGCGGAAGAGGCTTTCGTAAAAGCGCCCCGCACGTTCCCAGCGCAACGGCTTGCCCGGATTGAACCACGCCACCGGCATCTTCGTGAACGCCCAGGCCAGGCCAAGTTGAATCGCCAGCCAGCCACCGACGTTCAGCACGATGATCCAGACGATGGGCAGTTCAATCAGCACGAATCTCGCGTCCTTTCCAGGTGACGGTTTTCCCGGAGCGCAACGCCGACCGGGCCATGACGATGAAGAAAAAAATCAGCGCCACGGGATACACCAGTGCGGTCAGCCAGTGGAAGGAGCCGACCATGCGGGCGAACCAGCCCACCTGCGCGGCGCAGAGCAGATAGACCGCGCTCCAGGTCAGCCATTGGCCGCTGAGCAACCCACCGAGCGGCGGGAGCATCAGCCCGATCATCCAAACCACAACCACCGCCAACACGCCACGCGGCGTCTGGCCCGCGCCCGAGGCAAACCCTTTCGTCCAGCCCTCGATCAGCTCACCCGGGCCGTTTGGATACATGCGAAACGCCAGAATGCCCCGTCCGCTGGTGCTACGTGTCGGGATTCCCGCCGCGCGGAACAACTGCGCCAGATGAAAATTCTCCAACGTGCGCTCTTTGACCGCTTCGTGACCGCCCACGCGGCGGTAGCTGTCCCGGTCCACGAGCAGCATCTGCCCAAACAAACGCTCCGGCACTGTGCCCACGACCATGCTCAGGTTGAAAAACAGTGACAATTGCTCGTAGGGCCGACGGACAACATGGTATGGGCCGATGGAAAACGCGCCGTGCGGCATCGGGCCAGTTGCAGCAGCGGTGTGAGCACCGGGCTGATCGCCGCTCGACGGCCGGTCCGGTGACGCATTCGCGAACGCGAGCGCGCGCGCCAGACCGTCGGGCTCGAACCAGGTGTCGGCATCCAAAAACAGCAGCCACCGGCCCTTGGCGGCTTGCGCGCCCTGATGACAGGCCCACGTCTTGCCCCGCCAACCGGGTGGCAACGGTTTTGAGTTCAGCACGCGCGCGCCGTGCCGGGCCGCCACCTCCGCCGTGGCATCGGTCGAGGCGTCGTTGACCACGATCACCTCGCGCGGTTGGACGCTTTGCTGGGCGATCGAATCGAGCAGCTTCGGCAGATTGTGCGCCTCGTTCCGCGCGGGGATGATGACGCTCACGTCCTGAACCGGTGGGAACGCGGTGTCTCGACCACAACGACGCAGTCGGGGCAGCAGAGCAAAACCCGCCGCCCACAACACCAGGGTGACGATCAACAGAATCACGACCGATCCCACGCCAACACCTGTTTCGCCACGTTCTGGCCGCAGAGGATGACCATCGGCATGCCGCCGCCGGGATTCACCGAGCCGCCCACGAAAAACAGGTTCGGATATTTCACGCTCTGCTTGGGGGCTTTGAAGGCGAGGTTTTTCCAGCGGTCGCTCACCACGCCGTAAATCGAGCCACGGTTGGAGTAATACTGCTCGCGAATGTCCAGCGGCGTCCAAACGTGCTCGAACACGATGTGCTTGCGCAGGTCGGTCAGCCCCATGCGTTCGAGCTTTTCCAGAATTCGTTCCTTGAGTTGAAGATAATCCTCGCGCGCGAGCGGGCGCTCATCG
>JAOAIM010000266.1 GCA_026414705.1 Verrucomicrobiia bacterium
TTTTACGCGGTCGAACTGCGCTACGGCGTGCTGCGCGACCTGGCCGACAAGGTCTGGTCGGGTCAGACGATTGACCTGACCAACGGGCACTTCAATTGCATCTGGCAGGGCGACGCCAACGAGTTTGTGTTGCGGTCGCTGTCGCTGGCCAGCACGCCTGCGGCCGCCTACAACCTCACGCGGCCGGAAGTGTTTTCAGTGCGCGCCGTGGCCACGCGGTTGGGCGAATGGATGGGCAAACCCGCGCGCTTCGGCGGCACCGAAAGCGACACCGCGTTGCTGGGTAACACCGACAAAATCCGGGCCCGACTCGGTGATCCGCCCACGCTGTTGGAGCCGATGTTGCGCTGGACCGCTCACTGGGTGCGACGCGGCGGGCGCAGCCTCGGCAAACCCACGCACTTCGACGTGCGCGACGGGCGCTATTGATCCGGGCAAAGGCGGTTTGCCCCGCAAAACAGGCGAAATGACACGAAAACCCGCGCGGTTGTTGAACGGTCGGGAATCCATCGCCGCAGAATTCAATCCCGGGCGATCCCGGCACAGTGCCGCGCGCGCTGCCGGGCATTTTCCGGGATTTCGCAGTTTCACATTCAACGTCGCGAGCCGATGAGCGAGTTTCCCCAACCGCCCGGTTGGGTCAGGGCGCAGTTGCGCGCCGGACTGGTCATTCCCGCGCATCCGCTCGCACTGACCGCCGAGCGGCGGCTCGATGAACGCCGTCAGCGCGCCCTTACCCGTTACTACCACGCCGCTGGGGCGGGCGGCGTGGCCGTCGGCGTACACACGACGCAATTTGAAATCCGCGACCCACGTCACGGCCTGTTCAAGCCGGTGCTCGAACTGGCTGCCGAAACCGTGGCTGCGTGCGACGCTGCAACCGGGCGCCAAACGGTGCGGATTGCAGGCTTGTGCGGCCCGACTGCGCAGGCCGTGGCCGAGGCGGAGTTTGCCCGGCACGCCGGCTACCACGCGGGCCTGTTGTCACTGGCAGCACTGCGGGATGCCGATGACGAAGGGCTGCTGGCGCATTGTCGAGCCGTTGCGCGCGTGATGCCGCTGATGGGTTTTTACCTGCAACCGGCCGTGGGCGGGCGACGGCTTTCGTTCCGGCTCTGGCGTGCGTTCGTGGAAATCCCAAACGTCGTGGCGATCAAAATTGCGCCGTTCAACCGCTACCAGACGCTCGACGTGGTGCGCGCGGTGGCGGAGGCAGGTCGCGCGGGTGAAGTGGCGCTCTACACCGGCAACGATGACAACATCGTGGCAGACCTGCTCACCGAATATGCCGTGCCCACGTCGGGCGGGCTTGTGCGAGTGCGCATGGTGGGCGGGCTGCTCGGTCACTGGGCGTTCTGGACGCGCGCGGCGGTGGAACTGCATGCGCGCTGTCGCGCCTGCAGGAGCGCGACCAGCGTGCCGGCGGAGTTGCTGACGCTGGGCGCGCAGGTGACCGACTGCAACGCGGCGATTTTCGACGTGGCCAACGGGTTTGCCGGTTGCCTGCCGGGAATTCACGAAGTGCTCCGACGGCAAGGCCTGCTCGCCAACACGCTCTGCCTTAATCCGCATGAACAACTCTCCCCCGGCCAGGGCGAAGAAATCGAGCGCGTCGCCCGCGCGTATCCGCACCTGACCGACGACGCATTTGTGGCCGAGCATCTGGAGGCGTGGCTGGCTTGAGGTGGTGGCCGTTGCGGAACAGCCTCTGCGGGTGTTCAATGGCGAGATTTTGATCGTGGCTCGCTGGCGACGAGGGGGCTTTTTTAGAATCATTCCAATTATTGACACGGGCGCGGGGCGGCCTCTACATTGACGCGCGTCCAATGGGAACGGTCGAGACAGAGCAGTTGGAGCGCACCCTGGGTGAGCGGCTGGCGCGAAGCGGTTTCCGCTTCACGGCGCAGCGGCGGCACGTCTATCGCGTGCTGCTGCAGAAGCTTGATCACCCGACGGCGGACGAGGTGTATCGGCGGGCGCGCCGCAAGATGCCCGACATTTCGCACGCCACGGTTTACAACTGCCTGGACGCGCTGGTGCGCTGCGGGCTGGTGCGCAAGGTGCAACTGGAGCACGGCGCGGCCCGTTATTGCCCGAACATGGAGGAACATGCGCATTATTACTGCGACGAGTGTGGCGCGGTCTTCGACGTGCCGCTGCCGGCGTCGCAACCGGACGTGCCCCGTCCCAAGGGCTTCAAGGTGCAGCACCTGGAGATCGCCGTGCACGGCACTTGCGCCGAGTGCGCACGGAAACAATGAACCGCGCCAGCACGCGCGGGCGGGACCATGAACACGATGAAACGCGTTGACGCATTCACAATTTAACGAATCAACGAATCACCAATTTCACGAATCACCTTTTTGACCATTTAACCCGTTACCAAGTTGACGAGCCATGCCCACCGCAACCGACACCATCGAGAGCCTGGTTAAGCGCGAATACAAATACGGTTTCTACACCGAGGTGGAGACCGAGTCCGCCCCGCCGGGCTTGAACGAGGACATCATCCGGCTGATTTCCGCGAAGAAGCGCGAGCCCTCGTGGCTGACGGAGTGGCGACTGCGAGCGTATCGGCACTGGATGACGATGAGCGTGCCCGCGTGGGCCAAGGTGCACTATCCGCCAGTGGACTTTCAGGCGATCACCTACTACGTCGCGCCCAAGTCGCACGCCGACGGGCCCAAGAGCCTGGAGGAGGTGGACCCGAAACTGTTGGAGACCTACGAGAAGCTGGGTATTCCGCTGCGCGAACGCGAGCGACTGGCGGGCGTGGCGGTGGACGCGGTGTTTGATTCGGTCTCGGTGGGCACGACCTTCCGCGAGCAACTGGCGCAGCGCGGCATCATTTTCTGTTCGATCAGCGAAGCGGTGCGCGAGCATCCGGAGCTGGTGCGCAAATACCTCGGCTCGGTCGTGCCCTACACCGACAATTTTTACGCGGCGCTCAACAGCGCGGTGTTCAGCGACGGCTCGTTTGTTTACGTGCCCAAGGGCGTGCGCTGCCCGATGGAGCTGTCCACCTACTTCCGCATCAACGC
>JAOAIM010000267.1 GCA_026414705.1 Verrucomicrobiia bacterium
GAAAGGTGTCCGGGTGTTTGCGGAGCCTCACCCTCACCCTGTCCCTCTCCCTCAAGGGAGAGGGGATTGCCCAAGCCGCCTTGTGCGGAACGTGATGACTCGTGATGCGCGCACGGCCCCGTTCAAAGTTCAAAGTTCGAGGTTCAAAGTTCAGAGTTCGGTGTTCCGGGGGTCGGCGCTTTCGCCTCGCCGACTGCCAGTCGGCGGCACAGCAGATTTCCAATCTGCGCTACGCTCCACGCTCCACGGCGTCGGCGCGCCAAAGCTGTTCCGCCACTTCGGGGCTTGAGAGGGTTTGGGGGCGCGCCAGCCCAGGGCGTTGCCCTGGGCTAACCTTGTGCTCGCGCCTTCGGCGCTCAAAGCGGTGCGCGAAGCCCTGTTTTCGGCGGGACGCCGAAAACGGCACGCGAGACGCGTGCGCGAATGCGCCCTCACGCGACCTGGTCGGCCAGCTCGCAGAGCGCGGCGTAGTAGTCGTCTTTGGAAAGGCCCAGGGCAGCAGCGCCGAAGGTTTCGGCGTCGTCGGGCGAGGCGAACGGCCCGTAGTTCACCAGCACCAGTTGGTAGAGCACCAGGTAGGGCACCGCGTCCAACTGCGTCATGAAGAGCGGGTGGACATACATCGTGAAGCCGTCTTCGGGTTTCGGGCCTTTGGGTTCGGGCCAGGCAAATTCGCCGGGCTGCAGGGGCGCGGCATCGAAGACGATCTCGCACGGGTAACGCACGCAGGAGCGGTCTTGCAGGATGCGCTGGAGTTCGGTCCAGCCGATGCGCGGGCCGTATTTGGCGCGGATTTCCTCGCCCCTGGCGGCGACGTGCGCGGCCAGCGACTGGCGGGCGTCTTGTGCGATCAGGCGGCGCATGGCTCAAGGGTCAAGACCACGAAACAGACGAAAGACACGAAAAACCTCAAAGGAAGCATCCCACGGCCGACAGCTTGTGAGCCGGCGTTTCGCACCGGGGAACGAACCCTCGCCCGTTGGTCGGGGCGCACGGCGCGGCGATGGTTTGAGGCGTTTCTGGCATGTCGGGGTTTGGCGCGTGGTGGTTTTTCGGTTCAAGGTTTGGCCGGGGTGACCGCAAAGGCGGTGCTGATTTGTTCGTCGCTCATGCCCTCGGTGTCCTTGGTGAGGCGGCCCTGGAGAATCGGCACGGACATGCGCAGGAAAATCGTGTAGCAGAGGAGGCCAAACGCCCAGATGCCGAAGCAAATGAGGGTTTCGTTGAGCGAGGGGCGGTATTCGACGATGTCGCCCAGAGGCGTGGGGATGAAGCCGGGGATGACCAGGCCCATGCCTTTTTCGATCCAAATGCCGACGATGGCGAGCACGCAGGTGAGGTTGAGCCATTTGAGGCTGCGGCTCACGGGCAGGAGCAGGAGCACCAGGGCGATGAGGTTGAAGGCGATGGCGACCCAAATCCACGGCACCAGCGCGTAGTGTCCGTGCAGACCCAGGTAAAGGTATTTTGCGGAGGCCACGTGCTGATGGCCGGAGTAAAATTCTTTGAACACCTCGCACACGAGCAGGAACACGTTGATGAGCATCGAGACCTGCACAATGCCGCGCAGGGTCATGAGCGCGCGGTCGGTGAGCATGAGCCGCTCGGTCATGCGGGCGTGGATGACCTTGTCGAGCGCGGGAATTTTCATGAGTTTGCGCAGGGCCTCGACCGGCACGCGCAACACCTCGGTGCGTTCCTCGGCGATGGCGGTAGCCATGCGCGGCGTGCCGCTGAGGGCGGAGACTTCACCGAATTGTTCGCCCGGCCCGGCGCTGCGGGTGATGCGTGCCCGACCGCTTTCCTCGCGTTCCACCACCACCCGCCCGCTCAGCACAAAGAACGCGTGCGCCTCGGTCTCGCCCTGCCGCAGGAGAATGTCGCCCGGCTCGACTTCGAGCACGGTCAGGTCGGGCAACACCTCGCGTCGGATATTGTCGGGCACGGCGTTGAGTTCGGGCAGGCGTTGGGCGAGCCGTTGCAGGTCGGCGGCGGTGGCGGGACGTTTGGCAGCGGCGCGAGCAGTGACGCGCCCATCCACGCGGCGCGTGATTTCGCTCACGGGCAGGGTGGCGGTGACGCGCCGGACGATTTGAATGGCCAGGATGATCAGCGCCGGGCCGGAGGTGAAGGCGGAGGCCAGAAAGCGCGGGCCGACGATCGCCGAGTTCCAGAAGGGCCGTCCGCCCAGTCCGACGTAAAGGAACGCGGTCACGGTGTGGATGGAGATGGCCCAGACGATGGCGATGAACACAAACGGCACGTAAAACCACTTGGCCGGCATTTTTTTCTGGTAACGGCAGTAGAGCAGGTAGCCGCAAATGTGGACGTTCAGCAGCAGGTAGCCGTTGAGCACGATCACGTCCCAACTGAGCATCGAGGCCGGAAAGTTGAACTGGCCGATGCCGGGAATCAGATGCCAGAAGCGGTCGGGTCGGCCAAGGTCCACCGTGACAAAAAGCAGGCACATGATGATCGCCGCCACAGCGAGCAGTTCGCCGAAAATGACCAGGTCGTGCAGCTCCTCGCGGTTGTAGATGTAAACGGGGATGACCATCATGACCGCCGCCGCCGCGACGCCCACCAGGAAGGTGAAGTTGGCGATGTAAACGCCCCAGGAAACCTCGTCGCTCATGCCGGTGGTGATCAGGCCGTGGGCGAATTGTTTGCACCAGGCGTTGAGGCCCAGGAGCACGAGCACCGTGAGCGCTCCCATCCAGGTGTAGTAACGCCAGTCGCCGACGAAGGCGATGCGCGCGCAGCGTCCGAGGAAGCGCAGGTAGTTGCGGATGGCGGTGGTCATTTGGTGTGGTGTCCGACGCGCCCCGTGCGCGTGAGCGAGCGGAACAGGCAGGATGCTTCACCCTCACCCTGACCCTCTCCCTCAAGGGAGAGGGAACAGCACAGGCCGACAAAGCGCAGCGGGTGATGAGGTTCAGATTTGCAAGCCCGCGGCGCAGCCTGCTC
>JAOAIM010000268.1 GCA_026414705.1 Verrucomicrobiia bacterium
ATCCACGCGCGCCCTTTCGCTTTGGCGGGTCGCACCTCGAAACCGGGGACCGCTTGCAGTTTGCCGCCCCTGCCCCGGCTGGCCCGTTGAGCCGATCGCCCGATTGCCGGTCTGTAAGCCGCCCGTCAAACTGCCCAAACCCGGTTCGTTCCGGGAGATGCGACCGTCGGGCTTGCTTCTGAGACTTTTCTAACCCGGCTTGCCGTCCTTGTCACCGGCTTTTTTCTGCGTTTTGCTCCGCTGCCGCCCCAATTTCTACCATAACGCGCATCGCCCCACGCGCGCGCAAGGGAGCGTTTTTCTGGTGAGAACCACTCGGCTTGGAAATTGTGCATGCCCCTTGAATTCGCCGGCAGCGACATGATTCCGCGTTTTTGGTAAACCAGACGGATCGCGGGTGGCGGGATTGCCGGCGGCAGCCAGGGTTTGAGAAGTTGAAGTTCGTGCTCAGAAAACGGCGGGCAACGCTGAAATCGCTGCAAGGACGAGAAAAATCTGGCGCACCCAGCAGGACTCGAACCTGCAACCTTCTGATCCGTAGTCAGATGCTCTAATCCAATTGAGCTATGGGTGCGCCACGCAACACCAACACGCTATCACGCACGACCGGTCGCGCAAGCTTTTTGCCGTTCAGACGCGTGCCATGACGCCACCGCAGCCCGCGGATCGTCTCACGGATAGGTGTAGGGCGCCTGCAACCCCAGCGGCAGGCCCAACGCCCAATAGACCAGCAGCAGCAGCGTCCAGGTCACCAGAAACAACAGCGAGTAGGGCAGCATCAGCGACACGAGCGTGCCGATGCCGGTGCTTTTAACGTAACGCTGCGCGTACACGACAATGAGCGGGAAATAGGCCAGCAACGGAGTGATGATGTTGGTGCTCGAGTCGCCGATGCGATAGGCCGCCTGGGTCAACTCCGGTGAGATGCCCAATTGCATGAGCATGGGCACGAAGATCGGCGCCAAAAACGCCCACTTGGCCGAGGCCGAGCCGACCACCAGGTTCACCGCGGCGCTCAGCAGCACGATGCCCACAATGGTCACCTGCGCGGGCAGACCCAACTGTTGCAAGCCCAGCGCGCCCTGCACCGCCAGCAGTGCACCCAGGTTCGACTCCCGAAACACAAACGTGAACTGCGCCGCCGCAAACGCCATCACCAGGTAATAGCCCATGGTGCTCATCGAATGGCTCATGGCTTTGACGACGTCCCGGTGCGTTTTGACCGTCCCGACCACGACGCCATAGACGACGCCGGGGATCAGGAACAAAAAGAAGATCAGCGGGATGATCGCCTCCATCAGCGGCGCGCCGTGCGCGGTCAACGAACCCGACGGGGCGCGCAGTGGCGAACCGGCCGGCCACGCTGCCAATGCCAGCAGGAACAATCCGACGCCGGCCGTGACCAACCCGGCCAGCAGGCCGCGTCGCTCCCGCGCGCTGAGCGATTCGGTGGCCGAAGCGTCCACCGGCTCGCCGTCCACCGGCACGCTCCTCAAGCGCGGTTCGATAACGCGGTCGGTGAGCCACGTGCCCACGCCGATGATGACCAGGCAGGAGGCACTGGTGAAAAACCAGTTACACAACGGATTGACCGTGCGGTTGGGGTCAATGATTTGCGCCGCCGATTGCGTGAAGCCCTGCAAGAGCGGGTCAAGACCGGAGGGCAGAAAATTCGCGCTGAATCCGCCCGACACACCGGCGAACGCGGCGACAATACCGGCCAGCGGATGGCGACCTGCGGCGGCAAAAATCACGCCGCCGAGGGGAATCACCAGCACGTAGCCCGTGTCGCCGGCCGAGTGGCTCACAATGGCCACCAGCAGCAACATCGGCGTGAGCAGGTTGCGGGGCGTGACGTTGAGCAACGCGCGAATGACGGCGCGGATAAAGCCGGTGGCGTCCGCCACGCCCACACCCAACAACGCCACCAGCACCACTCCCAACGGCGGGAATTCGACAAACGTCTTGACCATGCGCGAGAGGAACGTGACGAGCGCCTTGCCGGAGAGTTGGTTGATCACACGCAGCGGTTCGGCGTGGGTGATTTGTCCGGCGGCGTCGCGCACGACGGTGCGGGGATCGGTCGCCGTGAATTGCACCGGCGCCAACGCGGCCGAGAGCAACATCGTGAGCACCAGCGCCCAGACGAACAACATGGCCGGGTCGGGCAGGCGGTTGCCGATGCGTTCAACCCAGTTGAGCAGCCGTTGTAGCCGACCGGCGGCGGGCGGCGTTGCGGGCGGGTCGGGCGTGGAAGCGTTCATGTGCGCGGGCGCAGCCTAGTGCATTGCCGGGAAGCGTCAACCGGTCGCAAGGGTCGAAGCGAAGAGTGGGGAGAAACAATCCATGGTGGAGGCGGCGGGAATCGAACCCGCGTCCCCGGCCCAGTGGCCAGCGGCGACTACATGCTTAGTCCGGGAGTGGGTCTCGGCAACCGGCTTTGGCCCGGACGGCCATGACCGGTCGCCCAGTCCGCATGAGGTATTCTCGGCCCGGGCGCGCGGACGCCGCTTTCGGCCCAGCCTGCTGTGGCGTTCGTCCGGCGTAGCAGGCGTCCACCGGCGAACGTCGCGGTTTAATTAGGCCGCGAGAGCCAACTCTTCATTGGCAGTTTTTGGTGATGCGATGATTAACGAGGCCAACGCATCGTCCTCGGCATGCCGCCTCTGGCGCCTGTGTCGGGTCGAATCCAGTGCGCCCCCCACGGCAGAGTATAGGTTGGCGGAGGTCGCACGTGAGGTCAAGGGTGCAGATGGCCGGCCGAAAAACAGGAACAGGGGAAAGTGGGAAAGTCGGCGGGTGGGGGAAGAGGGAAAACCAGCAAGATCGAATGGCAAATCTGAGGAAAGCCTCTTGAAAGACCTGGTCGTTCTGCTAACCAATGCGCATGAGCACTGTTTGCTC
>JAOAIM010000269.1 GCA_026414705.1 Verrucomicrobiia bacterium
GATCAGCCGATACTGCGGATCCAGCTGCGTTAATTGGACCTCCCGCCGCAAGTCGCGGCCGCAAGCGGCAAAAATTTCTTCAAGAATGCGCGGATACAGGAAAAACGTCGGGCCGAGGTCGAAGCGAAAGCCGTCGCCCTCCACCGGGGAGGTGCGCCCGCCGACACGCGGCTGTTTTTCGAGGACGGTGACGTTCAGCCCCGCTTTGGCCAGGAGCAGGGCGGCAGCCAGTCCGCCCGGCCCGGCTCCGACAATGACGACGCGCTGCGACATGGCGGTTGCTTACGCGAAAAACCGGGCCGGGGCAACGTTGGGCGTGTAAAAACCATTGTGCTGTCCGGACGCTCCCGTGGCGCAAACTTCCGGTCTGCGGTTGAGCCCATGACCACTCCGCATGTTCGGAGCGGCCGACTGAAAGTCGGCGACACCGCGAACGGACTCAACGGATGCCAAATGTGCCGGCTATTCGCCCAACAACCACCGCGCCATGCGCCGCAGCGTCGGCAGCCCGACTCGGGGCGGCGGATACCGCAACCGAAAATCCGGCCAAAACCCCCGTCGCAACACCGACCGATAATGCGAAAAGGCTTCGAAGCCCGCGCGCCCGTGATACGCGCCCATGCCGCTCTCGCCCAGGCCGCCGAAGGGCAGGTCCTTGCTCAGCAAGTGCATCACCGTGTCGTTGAGGCAGACCCCGCCCGAGCGCGTTCGAGCGAGCACCCGCTGCTGGACCGCGCGGTCGTTGGTGAACAGGTAGAGCGCCAGCGGCGTGGGCCGATCCGCCAGCTTCGCCAGCGCCTCATCGAGCTGCTCAAACGTCAACACCGGGAGAATCGGGCCGAAAATCTCTTCCTGCATCACCGGAGCATCAGGCGGAACGTCCGCCAGGATCGTCGGCGCGAGATACAGCGTGTCCACATCCTGCTGACCGCCGCAGACGATCCGCCCCGCATTCAACAAACCGGTGAGCCGCTCGAAATGCCGCCGGTTCACAATCCGTCCGTAGTGCGGACTTTGGCGCGGATCATCCCCGTAAAACTCGCGCACCGCCCGTTGCAGCGCCTCCAGCAGCCTGTGCCGGATCGGCTGCTCGGCCAGCACGAAATCCGGCGCGACACACGTTTGGCCCGCGTTCATGAATTTGCCCCAGGCAATGCGGCGCGCGGTGACCTCGAGCGGCGCGTCCGCGCAAACAAGACAGGGACATTTGCCGCCCAATTCGAGCGTGACCGGCGTCAGATGCTTCGCCGCCGCCGCCATCACCGCCCGCCCTGCCGCCGTGCCGCCGGTGAAGAAGATTTTATCGAACTGCTCCCGCAGAAGCGCCTCGGCCACGTCGCGCCCGCCGGGACAAACCGCCACGTAATCCTCGGAGAACGTGTCCCGAATGAGCCGCGCGATGGCCTCCGCGGTGTGCGGCGCGAACTCCGAGGGCTTGAGCACGGCGCAATTTCCGGCGGCCAGCGCGCTCACCAATGGCAGGAGCAACAGTTGCACCGGGTAATTCCACGGCCCGAGAATCAGCGCCACACCCAGCGGCTCAGGTTGCACCCAGGCCCTACCGGGTCGGGCCAGGAGCGGCACGCTGCGGCGCTGCGGTTTCATCCAGGCCGGCAAATTGCGGAGCGCATAATGAATCTCCCTGAGGACGAACCCAATCTCGCTCAAATAGGCGTCATGCGCGGCGCGGCGGAGGTCGGCATGGATTGCTTCGAGCAGCGACGCTTCGTGCCTCTCGAGCGCGGCTTGAAGACGGCGCAATTGCGCACGCCTGAATTCCAGGGAGCGGGTTGCCCCGGTTTGGAAACTGGCGCGCTGCTGCCGGAGAAGCGAGCTGAAATCCATGTTCGGCATGGTGGAAGCTCTCGGTTTACTCTAAACTCGTCAAGCCATGACTTATCGGGCCGCAGTTCTCATGCTGTTAGCCGCCGTGCTGGCGGGGGCGGATGAATCGCCGGACGATTTGGCGGCCCGCGGCGTGGTCGAGTTCATGGCGGCCTATCAGGCGTGGGACGGCGAGCGATTCGACGCCGCGACGGAACTCTTTAGCCGTGCAACCACCAATGCTTCCGCGTCGGCCGTCCATTTCTACTGGCTGGGAACAGCCCGGTTTCATCGTATGCTGCATTCGCAAAATCAGCCCGCTTCCCGAACGAATCGTGAGGCCGCTGACGCTTCGATCAGCGAGGCAGTCGCTGCCTTGAACCGCGCCGTTCAACTCGACCAGCGTCATGCCGAGAGTCACGCCCTGCTTGGCACGCTCTACGGGATGAGAATTGACGGGAGTCTGCTGCGCGCCGTGCGGTTCGGACCGCGAATCGAAAAGCACCGCAAGGCGGCGCTCGAACACGGGCCGGAGAACCCGCGGGTGCGTTACCTGCTCGGCGTCTGCCAGTTTCACACCGCGAGGAAACCTGCCGGCTGGCGCGAGGCTTTGGCGACGTTGCTCACTGCGGAAAAGCTCTTCGCGGCCGAGGCGCGGCAACCGGCCGGGCCGCTCGAACCGCGCTGGGGATACGCCAGTTGCCTCACGTTCATAGGGCGCACCTACGAGCAACTTGGCCAGCGCGAGCAGGCGGCTGAGTTTTTCCGCCGGGCCCTTGCGCTGCATCCGGCGGATCATCTGGCGAGCGAAGGCTTGCAGCGCGTGACCGCCAAGAACCGGGGGAAACATGAGCAATAAAAAGATCATCGTCATCGGCGCGGGGTTGGGCGGGCTTTCTGCCGCCATCTCGCTGAAACAATCCGGCTACGAGGTCGAGGTCTTCGAAAAGAACGACAAGATCGGCGGCAAGCTCAACGTGCTCAAGGCGCAGGGCTACAC
>JAOAIM010000270.1 GCA_026414705.1 Verrucomicrobiia bacterium
GCAGGCGCTTTTCGGTCAGCCGCAACGTGCCGTCGGCGTAGGCCAGCGCGTGGCCTGCGCCCGGATCGCCGGTGTAAGAAGGCTGGCGGTTGGCGTCGAAGCGATGGCGGAACTGCACGCCGCTGGGACGGTTGAGCGCGAGCAGTTCACCGAGCACGGAATGGGTCTGGGTGGTTTCCTGATCCAAACCGTCCCTGATGCTGGTGGGCAGGCCGTCAAACCGCGGCGTGTAAGCGAACCGCAAGCCCACGCCGTCGCTGTGCGCGGTCTGATGATCCAGCTCGTTGTAGGTGAACTCGGCGGTGAACGTGGCGCTGCCCTCGGTGGAGACGGTGGAGGTGATGTTGCCGTTGCCGTCGGGCGTCAGCGTCACGTCGGCTGCGGAGTGCCGGCGCGCGATGATGCGACCTGCGCCGTCGTGCCCGGTGGTGAAGGTGTCGCGCGGGCCGGTTTGAACGGTGCTGCCGCCGCTGCTGCTGGCGGGATAGGCGAAGGCGATGTTGGCGCTGGTTTGTTGCCCGCGGCGGATGACGGAGGTGGGCCGGCCCAGGGCGTCCACGGCGAGATGCTCGACCTCCAACACCGTGCCGAAGCGCGGGTCTTCGACCTTCAACAGCCGGCGCTCGCCCTTGCCAAAGTAGGTGAGCGTGGTGACCTCGTCGCCGCCGTCGCCCTTGCTGACGACGCGCACGGGCCGGTCGTAGCCGTCGTATTCGGTGCGCTGGGTTTCGGTGCCGCGCCGCTTGAGCACCCGCAGGTTGCCGTGCAGGTCGCGGTCGTATTCCTCGAAATACGAACCGATTTCCATGCGGCGCAGGTGGCCGAGGTGATCGTAATTGAACTTGCGAACTTCGCCGCCGGGCAGGTGCATTTCCCTGACGCGCCAGGCGGCGTCGGGAACGAACGTGGTGACCAGATTGGTCGTGCCGGTGCCGGTTTCGACGTTCTTGAGCGAGATGGAGGCGAGGAAATTGATCTGGTTATAGACGCGCGTTTCCTCGTAAGTCCGGCCGCCGCCGAGGGTGCGGCGCATGAGGATTTGGTTGCCGTTTTCGTCGTAGGCGCGCTGCTCGGCGTAAGCGCCCCGGGTCATCTCGGTGAGCATGAGCCGGTCGTCATATTTGGCGCTGACGGGTGCGCCACGCGGCAGCGAGACCGTGGTGGGCACACCGAGCCGGCCCGCGCGGGAGTTGTCGTAGCCGTAGGTGATGGGTGGAGCCGGGCCGCGCGTTTCGGTGCGCCGGAAGCCCGTGTTGGCGTCATAGCTGTAGGTGGTGACGATTCCTTCCGGAGTTTTGACACGCAACAACTGGCCGAAATCGTCGTAATCGAACTCCTGCGTGCCGGCGCCGGCGTGGTTGATGGAGGTGACATCGCGGCCATCGCCGCGCAGCCCGTAGGTGAGCGTGTTGCCGTTGAAATCGGTGTGCGCGCCGGCGGGCAGGTTGTAGCGCAGGTCGTAGGCAAAGGTGGCCTCGAGTTTGGCGGGCGAGCCGCCGCGCGGACCGGGGAAGTGTTCTTCCTTGAGCAGGTTGCCGCGCGCGCGGAAGACGACGTTGTTGGTGTCGTAGGTGTAGCGGACCGAGTTGCCCTCCGGATACACAACTTCCTCGAGCAGACCCAAGGCGTTGAAGCGGGTTTGCATGTTGGCCTGGGGCGCGCCGTTGCCGGTCATGCGGATTTCTTTGGAGAAGCCGAACTTGTCGAAGGTGAAACCCGTCTGCGCGCCATCCGGGCCGGTGCTGCTGGATTGCGCGTTGTCCACCCCCGCCTGATTGGCGGGCGGGGGCGTGAAACCGACGTTGCCCGCTGCGCCCACGCCGCCGGTGGCCACGGGATTTTGCGTCGTCAATGACGCCGTGAACAACGGCGTGCCGTTGGCGGACGAACCGTTGCCGGCAATCACGCCCATGACCGCGCCGGAGCAGGCGTCCGACCACACGTAGCGCGTTTCGGGCAGGCCGCTGAAGCCGCCGTTGGCGCCGGCGAGCGCCGGACCGCGCCGTCGCTCCAGCAAGCCGTCGGACGTGTAGTCGTAGAGGATTTCGCGCCCGGTGTAATCCATGAGCCGCGCGATCTTGCCGGCCACAAACGGCTCGGTTGTCGGCCGATCCACCGCGAAGTCCGCGTCCGGGTCGGATGGAAAGCGGAAATAACCGATGCGCAGGAACCGCGCCTCGTTGGGGATCGAGCCGTCGGTGAGCCGCACCAGGTCGCCGCGCTCGTTGTAGCCAAGCTGGATGAAGTTTTTCGGGTAACGGTGATAAATTTTTTCGAGCCGCCCGCGGCTGGAATACCAGAATTGCATCCCGTCCGGCGTCAGCCGCGCGAACTGGCCGTCCACGAACCGGAACAGCACGTCGAACACGCCCTTCTCCGTGGCGTCGGGCAGGAAGAACGAGTCCGTCTTGCTGATCCAACCCAGCTCCTGCACAAGCGGGTCATTGGCAATTTCCGGCGGCGGCTGGCGGCCCTTGTTTTTGAACAAAATGTTTCGCCCCGCGCCGGTCTGGAAAATCACGTCGCCCGGGCGCGCCGTGGTGTTGTCGCCCACCAGCGCGCGCACGATCAGCGGCAGGTTGCGTCCGCCGGAGAAAAGCTCCGGGCGCAACCAGGTCAGTTGCTGGTCAAAGACGTGATCCCAACCGCGTCCGAACGGGCCGTCGTGCAGGTCCTGCCCGCCCACGGTGCGCTCGAAGACGATGGGCAGGCGGCGGCCCGGCAGGGCCATGTCCACGGTCTCGTGGCGGAACTCGCCGTTGTGGGCGCTCAACGTCCCGAAGGTGCCGGGCACATCAAGCGCGC
>JAOAIM010000026.1:0-27165 GCA_026414705.1 Verrucomicrobiia bacterium
GTTCAAGGTGGATCCGACGGATCTGACGGATCAGCCGGCTGTGCGCATCGTGCGCCGCAGCGGCGACGCCCCCATTTACTTCGCCGTGGAAGCGCGGTTCTTCAGCCTGGAAGAGCCGATCACGCCGGCGGGCAACGAGCTGTTCGTGAAGCGCGAATACTTCAAGCTCGTGGGCCGGCCCACGCTGCTGAAGGGCTACGTGTATGACCGCGAACCATTGCGCGACGGCGAGCGCGTGCGGAGCGGCGAGCGCGTGGAAACCGTGCTCACCATCGAGGGCAAGAACCACTACGAGTATCTGGTGTTCGAGGACCTGAAGCCGGCGGGGTTTGAGGCGGTGGCCGTGCGCAGCGGGGAGGCGCTGTATGCGCGGGGACTGAAGAGCGGAGCAGGGGCCGAGCGCCAGGGCGGATCCGACGGATCGGAAGGATACGACGAATCCTTCACCGGCCGCTCGCGCAGGGATTACCAAGAATTGCGCGACCGCAAAGTGGCGTTGTTTGTGGACAAGCTGCCCGAGGGCGTTTGGCAGGTCCGCTACGACTTGCGCGCCGAAGTGCCCGGCCGTTTCCACGCGCTGCCCGTGCTGGGCCACGCCATGTATGTTCCGGAAATCCGGTGCAACAGCGCCGAGCTGCGCGTGATCGTGCAGGACGCGAAATGATGCGCCGCCGCGACGGCCCCAAGCCCGGGAAGGAGATCGGCGCGCGGCTGCAGGTCAGCCACCCGCGAGAATTTCCTTCAACGCCTGTTGATGAATCTCGAAGGCTTTCTGGCCGAAGCAAACCAGGAGGACTTTTTCGACCGTTTTGTTTCGCTCCAGGAACGCTTTGGCCTCGCGCACGGCGATGCGCGCCGCCCGTTCCATGGGGAAACCATACGCACCGGTGCTGATCGAGGGAAACGCGATGGTGCGGATGCCGTGTTGCTCGGCCAGGGCGAAACAACTGCGGTAACAACTCGCCAGCAGATCGTCCTCGCCGCGCGTGCCGCCGCGCCAGACCGGGCCGACGGTGTGAATGACCCATTTGGCGGGCAAGCGATAGCCCCGGGTGATTTTCGCCTGGCCGGTCGGACACCCGCCCAGCTTGCGGCATTCCTCCAACAACTCCGGCCCGGCGGCCCGATGAATCGCGCCGTCCACGCCGCCGCCGCCCAAAAGACTTTCATTGGCCGCGTTGACGATCGCGTCCACGGCCTGTTTGGTGATGTCGCCCTCCACGACCACGAGCCGGTTGGCAATGTCGGTTGCACTCATACCCGCAATGATGTTGAGCGGGGCTGCGCGCTCTGGCAAGCGGCGCGGCACGCGACTTTGCTTCGGTGACCTGCGCGGTTAGTGTCTGCGCCGATGACGCACGAGGAATGTCTGATTCTGGATTTCCTGCGGTCGAATCCCGAAACGCCCTTTGCGCGCAAGGAGATCGCCCGGCGCGCGGTCAAACGCACGGTCTATGAGGCCAATCCGCACTGGGTGGACATTCCCCTGCAAGCGCTCGTTTCCAAGGGGCTGGTGGAAATTGACGACAGCGGTTTTTACCGGCTCAAAAAATCGGAATATCTCAAATGAACGGCGCCCGGGCGCGGCCGAAGCGGCGCGCGCGGCTTCCGACTCCATTCAGGGCGCGCGGAGTTGGTAAAAGCGGCGCGGGTAATTCGTCGCGTCCGGGTCGGTGAACTGATACCGGCCGGGCGCCACCCGCGCAGCCGTGCCCAGGGGCATCCAGTCTGCCAGGTTCGTTGAGGCATACACGCGCAGGCCCTGGGCCGTGACGTTGGTGAAGTGGAACTGGCACGCGCCGTTTTCGAGCATCGTCACGTCGGTGAGCAACGTGAGCACCGGCGCGGCGGCGGGCGTCACGTCCGCCCACGACAGCCCCACGCGCAGCTCATCCCACTGCATCGCCGCGGGAACGCTCGTGACGGTGTTTTGCCGGATGTTGAACCGGTCAATCGAGAAGCCGTCCGAGCCGGCGCTGGTGGCCACGAAACCGCTCGCCGGCGGCTCGGGCAGACCAAACCTCGCCGGGTCGGGATTGATCCAGAGCGTCGCCACGTTCGGCGTGACGGTGAAGTCGTATTTGCCGACGACAAAAATCGTTTCGCCCGCCGTGCGCGGTGTCGGGTCAAAGCTCGAGGTGCTGTTTTTGCGGACGCCGATGAGGTAGGTGGTGGGCGTGTTGGATTTGACGACGACCTGATGGCGGAAGCTGGTGTTGTCGGGCGCGACCAGCATGCAAATGGGCGTTTCGGCGCCGTTCCACGAGCCGTAGCCGAGGTTGTTGATGCGGAAGAGAATCGAAAACCAGACCTCGCCGCTGCTGAAATTGGTGCCGAGCAGGCGGCGCACGGCCAGACCCGCGCCGCCGTTGGTGACACTGTTGCCGACGGGCGCCGCCAGACCCGGATAGGAAAGGCTGCCGGCCACGACGCTCAGGTCGTTGGCGCCGCTGCCGCCGTAGGTCCAGAGCGTCGGGTTGTTGCTGGTAACCGGTCCGCCGAGGTTCGAGTAGTTGAACGGCTCGTAAAGCACCAGCGCGCCGGAGGACGGCGGCCAGGGATTGGTGAGCGCGAACCGATACGCGTGCACCTCGAAGGGCGCGAACCAGTCGGTGAACGCGCCGCCCGCCGCCATGACCGAACGCGGCGCCTCGAAGAGCAGTTCGCCGTAGCCGGCCGACAGCGGCAGGCCGGTGAAGGTGACGTTGGTCGTCGGGCCGCCGCGCGAGCAGGCCAGGATGTAGAGATACGGCGGCACTTCGCGGACGCAGAACTCGATGTTCGTCGAGCCGTGCACGCGGATGGGCAGCGTGGATTCGGGCGCGACCAGCGCCGGGGCCAGCGGGCTGTGGACGCCGAGTTGTTGGACCACGCGCCGGAGCACCTCCTCCCAATACGTCCAGTTCCAGCCGTGGGGCGCATCGCGCGAGTTGAGCGACGCGGCGATGTTGCCGCCGAAAAACATCAGCCCGCGCGCGCCGTGGATGATGGCCTGATACGCCATGAACCGCGCTTCGGGAAAGGTGGGGAAACGCAGCGTTTTGCCCGGCTGGGTGACGCCGCTCCAGGCGATCTGTTCGATCATCCAGAACGATTTCTGGCCGCCGCCGACCGCGTTCAGGAAATCGGCGAAGTCGCCGACCATGCTGATCTCCTTGTTCGCGTTGGTCGAATGCATTCCGGGCGGGTAGCCGATGGGGTAGATGTCGAGCGCGAGCAGGTCGGTGGCGGCGTTGTAAGGTTGGAGTTCGGCGACCGTGCCGCGCGGCGCGTGCGTTTGCACGACCGGATGATTCGGGTCTTCCTGCCGGATGACGTCGTAGGCGCGCTTGAGGTCGGCGGCCGAAGTCCCGCTCCAGAAGGCCTCGTCTTTGTTTTTCCACAAGCCGAGCGCAGGATGATTTTTGAACCGGTTGACGAGGCTGCGCAGTTTGGCTTCTCGAGCGGTGTCGCCCGCCGCGAACGCGGAAACTTCACGCAGGTTGAGCCAGACGAACATGCCCTGTTCGGCGGCCCAATCCAACGCCTCCTGCTGGTAGGCGATGAGCGCGTCGTTCCAGTCGTTGGTCTGCACGATGCGAAACAGGAGCGCGCCCGCTTCGCGGAATTCCTGCAGGGCGTCCTTGCCCCAGGGCGTTGTGGCGCGATTCGGCGGGCCGGGCGAAAGGCCGATGGGAAAGACCTTCTGGCCGTTGATCAGCAGCACGCGGTCGGCGTTGACGGTCACGACCGAGCCGGTCTGCGCCGTCGCGGCGGCTGGCCACCACACAGCCACGGACAATGCCAGCAGATTCGAGGCGCCGAGGATTCGATTCGTTCCCATGTCGAGACGCACCTCACATGAAGGGTTCAAGACAAACCACCGAGCGACCCTGATGCGCAGGGACGGGCGACGAACAGCGGTTTCCCCGGCATCGGACGAGTCGCCGTCCGCCGCGTCGCCGATTCCGCCCCGGCGGGATTTGTGAATCCGTGTTCATCCGTGTGGATTCGTGGTTGAGCCAACAAGCAAACGCCGGTTTCGTTTCAGGGAATGAACCGGGCGCGGTAGAAGCGTTGCGACGCGCCGCGCACCGGGTCGGTGAAAAAGAATTCGCCGGTTGGGGCTGGAGAGGTGGCGGTCTCCTGCCACGCCTGTAAATCCCCGCTGACCTCCAGTGCGAACAGGCCCGGATCGCCGCGCCCTTGCACGCGCACCCGTCCGTCGGGCAACCGCTGAAGCGACTCGATGCGGGCGCGAGCGGCGGGCGGGGTGACCTCGGCCCAACTTGTGCCGATGCGCAACTCGTCGGCGAGCATCGCGGCGGGTTCGTTCACGTCGCTGCGCTGAAAAAACACGAAGCTGTAAATCTGGTTGGGATTCATGTCCGGGCCGTTGGTGGCAGTGAGCGTGGGCGGCGGCGGGTTGCTCGCCCCGAAGTTGGCGGGGGCGGGGTTGATCCAGAGCCGGGCGACGTCATCGTTGGTGAGCGCGCCGCTGCCGAAGGTGTAGCTGCCGACCAGAAAAAGCATTTCGTTGGTTGTAAAGACCGCGTCGTGCCAGACCCAGTCGGTCGTGGTGGAGGAACTTTTTGAAAGGCCGACATTGAAACCGCCGGCGTTGGTGCGGATGTAAACGCGCGTGCCGATGACGGTGGGCTGCGTGCCCTGCGATCCGATGGAGGTGTTGAATCCGGCGATGAACCCGCCGCTGCCCGACGCGCCGGTGAGGTCTTCGATCTTCAGGGCGAACGAGTAAAACACGACGCCGTTGGTGAACGGCGCGGGAAAGGACAGGCGCGCGCTCTTGCCCAGGCCGCCGAAACGGATGCGCTGGCCGGAGGCGGCGGCGAGGCCCGCGACCGCCAGGTTGCCCGGCTGGACCGTGACGTAAGGCCCGGCGGTGTTTGTGCCCACGTCCGACCACAGCAGCGAATTCGGCGAGGTTTGACCGCCGAGGTTGGCGTTCGGCTCGTAGGCGAACGGTTCGTGAAACGGCGGCTGCTGCACGATCGTGAGGCTGGCGGGGGCGCTGGTGACGCTGCCGAGCGCGTTGGTCACGATGACCAGGTAGTTGGTGGCGTCGCTCTTGAGCGCCGGGGCGAGGATGAGCCAGTCGCTCGTCGCGCCCGACACGTTGCCGCCGTCGGCGAGATTCGTTCCGCCGCGCTGCCACTGGTAACGCAGGCCGCCGCCCGTGGCCACGACGCTGAAAGACGCCGCCGAGCCCGCGCGATTGGTGCGGCTTTGCGGTTGGCTGAGAATCGCCGGCGGCGCGAGCAATTCGAGCAACGCCGCCCGGCTGACGACCGCGCCATGGGCGTTGCTGACGGTGACGCTGTAAGCACCCAAATCATTGCTCTGCACGGTGCTGATCGAAAGCGTGGCCGTGGCCGCGCCGGAAATCCGTCCGCCGTCGCTCAGGGTCGCGCCGTCTTTGCGCCAACGGTAGGTCAGCGGCGCGGAGCCGGTGGCGCCGACGGTGAAGCTCGCGTTGCCGCCGGGGAGCACGGCCTCGTCCCGGGGCTGGTTGGTGATCACCGGCGGGCTGAGCACGGTCAGTCGCGCCACGGCGCTGGTGACGCTGCCGTGGGCGTTGGTGATGACGACGGTGTAATCGCCCGCGTCGGCGGGCTGAACATTGGTGCGGCTGTAAACGTTGGTCGTGGCGCCGGGAATGTTCGCGCCGTTGAAACGCCACTGGTAGGCAAGCGGCGGCGAGCCGGAAGCGGTGACGCTGAAGGTGGCCGTGGTGCCGGCGAGATTCGTGCGGCTTTGGGGTTGGGTGAGGATGGTTGGCGGGCTGACGACGGTCACGCCCACGAACGGCGCGCCGGTGGCGATTTTGAACAGCGTGGCGTCGCCGCCGTTGAGCCGGAGGGTGAGCTGGCGGCGGGTGTTGACGATGGGCAGCACCTGCGTTTGGGCGACGCCGGTGAGCGGGTCGAGGATTTCGACGGCGCTGAAGGTGTTGAGGAAGTTGAGTTTGATTTCCTGGGCGCAATCGGCGGCGGTGCCGTTAGTGTCGGTGAGGCCGTTGACGACCATGAAGTAAATCTGGTTGGTGAACTCCGGGCCGTCGAAGCTCTCGTCGAGCAACTTGAACCAGGCGAGGATCACATCGCCGGGCTGGCCGTTGTTGCGAGTGCCGAGGTTGGAGACGACCCAGCCGCGCAGCCACGGATCGTTACGGTCGGCGACCCAGTCGGTGAACGGGTTGTTGCCGTCGGGGCCGGCGTAGAAGTTGATGGGGATCGGGTTGAGCGAGCCGTCGGGTCGGCGTCCGCGAATGAACAGGACGCTGGTGGTCCACTGCGAGGTGGCTTCGTCAATGGGTTTGAGGCGCACGAGGGCTTTGCCGAGGTTGCGCGCGCGGAGGTTGGCCTCGGTTTTGTCGGCAAAGAGCGGGCGCGGGTTGCTGTCGCCGCCGGGCGAGGTGAAGAGTGAAGAGGCGCCGGTGTTGTAGGTGAAGTCAATGAGGGCTTTGGCGTTGAAGGCGAGCGCGGCCGAATGGTTCAGGCGCAACTCGGAGGGCGAGGGGTCGCGATAGACGTTGTAGCTGCCGTATTCTTCCACCGCGTGAAAGGTTTGGATGTAGGTGGCGAAGGGGATGTTGAAGGCGCGGGCGATGTCGCGATATTTGCGGCACTCGGCATACCAGCCGGTGGGCGGGCCGCCGATGGGCGCGCCGACGCGATTGGACTGCGCCGGGTCATAGACGGCGCGCCACGGGTAGGTGTCGAAGCAGATCATGTCCGGCTGCGCGCGGGCGATGAAGTCCATGAGGTTGGATTCGGTGACCTGGCCGCCGTAGTTGTTCATGTAGAGGATGGTGTTGGGCCAGTTGGAGCGGATGGCGGCGAACCAGTTGACGGCGCGGTTGCGAATGCCGGGGTCGTCGAGGTTCCACTCATCGCCGAGCTGGAGCATGAAGAGCTGGCTCAGGTAGGGTGCTTCGCCGGATTGCGGGGGCACTTTGGTTTCGTCGAGCACCCAGCGCGCCCACGGGAAGCCCGGCGCGGGCCCCATCCACGAGGGGTTGGAGTCCCAGAGCCACATGATGGCGGTGTAGTGGGCGTTGGTGTAGGTGCTCAGGTGGAAGACGTCGTCGCGGGTGACGAGGCCCATGACCTGCAGGCCGCGCTGCAGGAAGAATTGATGCCCCTTGCCGAGCTGCGCGCCGACGGGTTGCGGTTCAAGCAGCCTTGCGGCCACGAACGCGACGCCGAACCATCCCGCCAGAGCCGACCGTTTCATCGCGCCTTAACAACGTAGCGTGACGGTATCGGGCGGTCAGGCCGAATTTCCCGGCTCGTTGCCAACGGCCGGGTCGGCGCAGATTCACCGGGCTGTAACGGCGGCGACGCGCGCCCGCCACGCGCGCCGGGTTCCGTGATGCGTGATGCGCGCGGTCGTGCGATTGGGCCGATTTGAGTTCGCGGCTTTTCCGGTTCGGCTGGCGAGGCCGGCCGATTCCCTTCCGGGCGCGCTCAACCCGGCAGCTCATTCGGCGAAGTCGCCCGCTGATTCAGCATCGAATTTCCAGCACGCAGCGAAACCGTTGTTGCGCCGGGTTCACCCGTCAACCCGGCGGCGTTCGGACAAGCCATGAGGATCAACCACCGTCGTTTCGAGCCGTTCCTGGCGCTGCTTCAGAGCCGGGAGCGTCACCGGTTGCGCGCGGCCCGTGGCGAGCACTGGGCAGGGCAACGCGCCCTGGTCGCATCGGCCCGGCCGCACAGCATCCCCGCGGTTGAGCATCCTGATCGCGGGGCACGACGCGAGGCCGGCGCGCGCGCCTGCGCCGGGCAGGCCGCGTGATCGGCGCGGGGTGCGACCGGTCGGCGTCCACCGGAGCGCTCTCTGTCCGGTCGGCCGGATGTTGAGGGCCAGCGCCGGCTTGGAGCGTTTCAGTTCGCCGCGCGCCCGGCGACGCCCTTGGTGGAGCGTTTAATGGGCCGGGCCGGTTCTTTCGGACGCAGCGCACGCACGGCTGCGCCGGCGCGCCACATCTCGGAGTCGCGGATGGCGTTGAGTTCTTTCTGCAGTTGTTCCTGGTAGCCGGGCTTGCCGCAGGCGGCGAGCACGCGGGCGCATTCCTTGCCGCTTTTGACCCGCTGGTAAAGTTCCTTGAACACCGGGAGCACGGCTTTTTTGAAGCGGGGTTTCCAGTCGAGCGCGCCGCGCTGGGCGGTGGCCGAGCAGTTGGCATACATCCAGTCCATGCCGTTTTCGTCCACCAGCCGGATGAGCGACTGGGTGAGTTCCTCGACGGTTTCGTTGAAGGCTTCGCTGGGGGAATGGCCGTTGGCGCGGAGCACGTCGTATTGCGCCTCCATGATGCCCGCCAGCGCGCCCATGAGCACGCCGCGTTCACCGGTCAGGTCGCTGAAAACCTCGTGTTCAAAGGTCGTGGGGAAGAGGTAGCCCGAGCCGATGCCGATACCCAGAGCCAGGCAGCGTTCGCGGGCGCGTCCGGTGTAATCCTGGGCGATGGCAAAGCTGGAATTGATGCCGGCGCCCGAAAGGAAATTGCGACGCACCGAGGTGCCCGAGCCCTTGGGCGCGACCATGATCACGTCCACATTTTCGGGCGGGATCACGCCGGTCTGATCCTTGTACACAATCGAGAACCCGTGCGAGAAATAGAGCGCGTCGCCCTCTTTGAGGTGACGTTTCACCATCGGCCAGATGGCGCGTTGGGCGGCGTCGGACACGAGCATTTGAATGATCGTGCCCCGCTGGACGGCTTCTTCGAGGTCGAAGAGCGTTTTGCCGGGCACCCAGCCGTCAGCCACGGCGCGGTCCCAGTCGCGCTTGAACCGGGGCGACTGGCCGACGATGACGCGGAAGCCGTTGTCGCGCAGGTTGAGCGACTGGGCCGGCCCCTGCACGCCGTAGCCCAGCACGGCGATGGTCTCGTCCTTGAGAACGCGCCGCGCCTTGGAGAGCGGAAATTCCTTGCGCGTGATGACCTCTTCTTTCACGCCGCCAAAATCAATCCATGCCATAGGTTGCTTTCGTGTTTGAGGGTTCGCGCCGCTGCGGGCGGGAGCGAGACCCGTTTGGTTGTTGTGTGTTGCCCGGTGGCGGGCCGACCCGGTTGCCGCAATCAGGAGGGCGGTTTGAGCCGGATGTTTCCGCACCCAGGGCGCGCCATCGTGCCGGAACGCACCGGCGGGCGTCAACCGGTTTAACGGCGCGGCAACGCCACCTTGCCCGTGCGGGTGAGGTCGAGCACGCCGAAGGTTTTCATCAGTTCGATGAACTTTTCGACCTTGCCCTCGTCGCCGGTGACCTCGACGGTGACGCTCTTGGGCTGAACGTCCACGATCTTGGCGCGAAAGATGTCGGTGATCTGCATGACCTCGGCGCGGGTCTTGGAGTTGACCGCGACTTTCACCAGCACCAGTTCGCGGTCCACGTATTCGCCGTCGCGGAAGTCCACCACTTTGATCACGTCGGGCAGCTTGTTGAGCTGCTTGACGATCTGTTCGAGCGTCGCGTCATCGCCACGCGTGACGATGGTCATGCGCGAGGCGGTCGGGTCCTGGGTGGGCGCGACGTTGAGCGTGTCAATGTTGAAGCCGCGCCCACTGAACAGGCCCGCCACGCGGGTCAGCACGCCGAAGCGGTTTTCCACCAGCACTGAAATCGTGTGTCGCATAACTTTCGGCCAACGCCGTCAGCCAAGGCTAACAGGCACGCCCGGCCGGTCAACGGGCAAAACCTCGCCGCAGGTACGCGCTGGGGCGGCGGACGGCGCTGGGACAAAAAAAAGAGGGCCGAACTTGCGTCCGGCCCCCGGGTGATGAGGTTTGTACGCCTTCACCCGAGGCGCTCAGAAGGGCAGTGCGGCCAACTGGGAGGGAGCGCTGTTCGCACCGCACTGCAAGCAAAACCTCTATGCCAACCCTAATACGAACAGCGAGGTTGTTGTTCACCAATTGAGATACCAAAACAAGCCTTTTCGTTCAAAAAAAATTTCGGTCCGGGCGCGCCCGCGTAACCGATTGGAAGCCAGCCACTTGCAAAAGCCACCCAGCGGCGCCCGGCAACCGTTTCTGCGGCCCGGCACGGACTTCAGCCCGGCGTCGAGCCGTCTGGCGGCGTTTCGGCGAGTGACGCCAGCCGTTGAAACGGCTTGCTGGCCCGGTTGCCTCGGTTCACGGCGCTGAAGCGCGGTGCGATGAAATCAGACTCATCGAGTGTGAAATCTACCGGCAGGGTGAGCGCGCTTGCACTGTGGGGGAGGCGCGGTTCAGGATGCGGCGCGTGAAAATGGTTTTGATGGCCCGAACGCGGTTGCATGGGCTGGCGGGTTTTCTTTTGCTGAGCGGCATGGCAGCCAACCTCAAAAGCGCCGAGTCCGCCGAGTCACCGGCCGAAGCCTTGTTGCGGTCCGGTCGGCCGCTGGTGATTGCGCATCGCGGTTACAGCGCCGTCGCGCCGGAAAACACGCTACCTTCGTTTCAACTGGCCAAAGCCGCCGCGCCCGATCTCATTGAGCTGGATTATCACCACGCCAGGGATGGCGTGCCGGTGGTGATCCACGACGAGACGCTCGACCGCACGACCGACGCGGTCGCGAAATGGGGCGGGAGCAAAATCCGCGTGGACAGTCGCACAGCGGGGGAGTTGCAGACGCTCGATGCGGGCAAGTGGTTCGACCCCCGGTTCGCGGGCACACGCCTGCCGACGCTCCGCGAAGCCGTCGCGTTCATTCAGAAGGATCACGTCACGCTCATCGAGCGAAAGGCGGGTGACCCGACCACGCTGGTGAAATTGCTCCGGGAGCACGGTTGGGTGAACCAACTCGTTGTGCAATCCTTCGATTGGGAATTTCTCACGGGACTGCATCAACTCGAGCCGAAACAGGTGCTGGGCGCGCTCGGCCCGCCGTCGAAACGCGACGGGCGACGGCTCACCGACGCCGAGAAAGCGCTCAGCGTCGAGTGGATTGACGGCGCGGTCAAAACCGGCGCGCGCATCGTCGTGTGGAATCGGCAGGTCAGCGGCGAGACGGTGGTGGCGGCGCACGCGCGCGGCTTGAAGGTTTGGGTTTACACGATCAACGAACCGGCGCTGGCCGAGCAACTGCTCGAGCTGGGCGTGGACGGCATCATCACGGACAATCCAGCACTGATGTGGCGCACGCTGGCGTTGCGGGGATGGAAACAACAGGCCGCTCGCTGAGGCGCGTTTCAGCGGAGCGACGCGCGCCGGCGGGTTGGCTTCGCGACTTGAGGGGAACGAGCGCTTGCGGTAGGAAATCAACCGGGCGACTGGCATGAACGAACGCATCGTCATTGATCCGCAGATTCAGCACGGCAAACCGGTGATCCGGGGCACGCGCGTGCCGGTGGCGCGCATTCTGGGCGGTTTGGCGGGCGGCATGACGTTTGAGGAAATTGCCCGTGAGTATGACGTGACCCCGGCGGACATTCGCGCCGCCATCCAATACGCGCAGGAGCTGGTTGAAAAGGAGGCCCATCACCCTCTGCCCGCGTGACCGCCCAACCCGTGCGTTTCCTGATTGATGCCGACCTGCCGCGCGATGCTGATGCCACGTTTATTTTGAGGCTGGTGGAAAGTTTTGTGCAGCAGACAGCCCTCCTCGCTCGCCTGCCGGGCCGCTTGGCCATCGTTGAACCCGGTCGCGTCCGGCTGCGTCCTGCGTAAGGTGGACGGGCTTCACCTCAACATCTCCCGCAACCGGGCCGGATCGTTGGTGGGCGGTTGGCAGCTCTGGCCGGTGCAGAGGTAAACCACCGCGCCGTTTTTTGACGGCAACGTGCGCGCGAACGGTTCGACCGGACCGGCATTGCCCAGCACCACCTTGTTGGGCTGGTAAACGGAGTGCGCGGCCTGTATCAGCGCGCGGGTTTGCGGCCGGCCGGGGTCGCCGGCGATCACCACGCGCGCCGGTTCGTCGAGCCAGAAGTCCAGCGCACCGAGCATCCAGGGCATGGCCTGGGGCAGGTCGCGCAACCGTTGCGCGTAGAGCCGCAGCGTGGCGTCGGCGGCGTTGCGGAAGTTTTTGTCCGCCGTGATACCGGCCAGCCGCAACAACGCGAGCGTGGCGACGGAATTGCCGGATGGCTCGGCGCCATCGTAGTCGTCTTTGACGCGCAGGATGAGGTCGGGGGCGTCGGGCGCGCTCTGCCAGAAGCCGCCGTTCTCGCGGTCGTAGAAGCGTTCGAGCATCGCGTTGGCCACGGCGATGGCGAACTCCAGATGCGCGGGCTGAAGCGTGGCTTCGTAGAGGTGGAGCGCCCCGTCAAGCACGCAGGCGTAGTCTTCGAGCAATTGCGCGGTGTCGCACTCGCCGTCGCGCCAGCGGTGATGGAGCGTGCGCGTGGCGGCATCCCAGAGGTTGGCGCGCAGGAAGGTGAGGTTGCGTTCGGCGGCGTCGCGGTAGCGCGGCTCGCCGAGAATCGCGCCGGCGCGGGCGAACGCGCCGAGCATCAGGCCGTTCCAGGAGGCGAGGATTTTTTCATCGCGCTGCGGGCGGACGCGGCGAGTTCGGGCGGCGAACATTTTTTGTTTTGCAGCGTCGAGCAGGGTGCGTTCGCGCTGGTCGAGGTTGGGATTGACCACACTGAGGACGTTTTGGCCCGGCAACGGGTTGGGATGGCTGTGGTCGAGGAAGTTGCCCTGTTCGGTGACGCCGAAGTAGCGGGTGGCGACGGCGAATTCCTCCGGGCTGAGCAACTGCTGCAATTCCGCGCGCGTCCAGCAGTAGAATTTGCCCTCGTGCCCCTCGCTGTCGGCGTCCTCGGCGGAGTAAAAGCCGCCATCGGGATGCGTCATGTCGCGCAGGAGATAATCGAGGGTGTCGCGCGCAATGGCGGCGAATTGCTCGCGTCCGCTGGCAAGGAAAGCGTCGAGGTAGAGCTGCGCCAGTTGCGCGTTGTCGTAGAGCATTTTCTCGAAGTGGGGCACGAGCCATTGGGCGTCCACGGCGTAGCGGGCGAAGCCGCCGCCGAGCTGGTCGTGAATGCCGCCGGCGGCCATGCGTTCGCAGGTGTGCAGGACCATTTGCACGGCCTCCTCGTCACGAAATCGCCGGGCGTAGCGCAGCAGGAAGGCGGGCACGCTCGGCTGGGGAAACTTGGGCGCGCCGCCAAAACCGCCGTGCTGCGGGTCGTAAGCGGCTTTGAAGAGCCGGCCGGCGGCGCGGAGGATGTCGGGCGTGAGCAGAAGCGGACCGGGCGTTGGCCCGCCGAGGGCGGCCTGAAGCCGATCGCTCAATTCCTGGGCGGAGGCGACAATTTCCTGGCGGCGTTCCTGCCAGAGGCGGGCGATGTGCTCGAGCACCTGCGGGAAGCTGGCGCGTCCGTAGCGGTTGTCCGGCGGGAAATACGTGCCGCCGTAAAACGGTTTGAGGTCGGGCGTCAGAAAGACGTTGAGCGGCCAGCCGCCGGAGCCGGTCGTCGCCTGCACAAACGTCATGTAAATCTTGTCCACGTCGGGGCGTTCCTCGCGATCCACCTTGATGCTGACGAAATGCTCGTTGAGCAGCCGGGCGATGGCCTCGTTCTCAAAGGATTCGCGCTCCATGACGTGGCACCAATGGCAGGTCGAGTAGCCGATGCTCAGGAAGATGGGTTTGTTTTCGCGGCGTGCCCTGGCAAAGGCCTCCTCGCCCCACGGATACCAGTCCACCGGATTGTGCGCGTGCTGCAACAAGTAGGGCGACTTCTCGCGCGCGAGGCGATTGGCGCGCGGCGGGGCGGCGGTGACGTTGGTCTTCAAGGTGGTTCAAACCGACAATACGCGATGGCGGCGGCGCTTCAACACCGGGTTGGCCCGAAAAAACCTGCCGCGCCGACGTTGCGCAGTGCCGGTTCGCGCCGGCCGGGTCGCCCAGCTTGCGTTAACCGCGCCGCGCGAGCCGGGCAGTGGGCCCAGCTACGGCGCCGGTTCGGGTTGCGCCTCGGCGAAACGCAACCGGAAGGGGAACTCCGGCGATTCGAGCCAGTGCGCCAGCCAGACCAGTTCGGCGCCGGTGAAGACGAACGGGCTTTCGCGCACGAGGGTCAACCGGTTAGAGTCCGCCACACGCAGTTCAGTGACCGTGTTGCCGGGATGGTTGGTCAGGGAGTTGAGAAACGCGACGGCGGCGGTGGCGGCGTCCAGGCGCGGTTTGCGCAACACGTTGCGGATGACGTTGACGCTTGCGCGCCAGGAATACGCCCGCGGCCCGGTGAACTCCCAGTCGTAGAACATCAGGTTCGTGGCGCGGGTCAGATGCCCGAACAGGGCCGTCGGGGAGCTCGCCCCGGGCACAGCCCAGTTGGGATAGAGTCCGGCGACCAGGTGGGTTTGATTGCTGCCGGTCGAGACGGTCAAAAAGGGCGTGATGAACGGCGGAATGTCGGTCCAGCGCAGGGCCACTTCGTTGGCGGCGTTGGTCAGCAGTTCGAGCGCCCCGGCGTCGGCGGCGCTCAAGGAAGCGTTGAAGCGTGCCGGCAGGACCGCAGCCGCCGACTGCAACACTTTCTCGGCGTCGGGAGTGGGCGCGGCGGCGAGCACCTGGACCGGGAACGCCCCGCCCGTCCACACAAGCAACTGGTTCGGGGCCGCCTCGGCGGGCAATCCAAGTGCCGCGAACCATTTTTGCATCAACCCCTCAATGCCCCGGGCGGCGGTGAAGCCAATGATCGGGTCGCAAATCAAATCGGACGGGATTTGCCACGGCTCCAGACGAACGGCGAGGCGTTGGCTCCAGGTCAACTCCCCTTCCAGGCGCATGAGCTGGCCGCGCGGCAACAGGGCGAGCCGCACCGTGGGCAGGCGCTCGGGCGCAATCTCGGCGTCGGGCAACCAGCCTTCAACCGCGCGCCACCATCGGGCGCGCAGTCCCGCCGGCAACCGGGAAAGATCGGCGAAGACCTCCAACCACGCGTTGGTGTCCGGCCCGGCGAGCGATTCGCCCCGGGTCAACCGCGCCCGCAACTGCTCGAGCCGCGCCGGGGTTTCGGCGGCCCAACCCAACAACGTCCATGCGCCCGCCCGCACCCAACGCACCCGGCCGCCCGGATCAGTTAACGGCAACTGCCAGTCTGGCGTCGTTGCGGACGCCACCGGGCGTTGGCCGCTCCAGGCCGAAAACGCCATCAAGAGGTTCGAGCGCCAGAATTCGGCCCGGTCTGGGGCCAGACGCACCGCCAGAACCAGTTCGGTGAAACGGTTCGAGTCGCCGGTCGCCTCGAAGAGCGATTCACCCGCGGCCAGGTCGCGAAGCATTTCGTGGAACGCGCCGGCGAAATCGTTGGTGGCCGTTGCGGCGCGCGCGGGCCAGGCGCGGAAGGGAGCCGTGGTCAGTTTCTCGCGCGTCTGCGTGCGCAGTCGTGAAGCCTCCGGATGTTCGCTCAGCAACACCCAGGCCTGGCGCACGGTGTCGCCCTGGGGCGATTGCACTCCGTTGAAGCGCCAGCGAATCACCGGCGTCGGCTCGGCACGCGCCGTGCCGGAGTCCGGCGACGGTTCCTTGCCGGGGCGACACCCTGCCGCGCCCGCCAGCAGCAGCGCCATGAGCCATTTCACCCAACCGCGCATCGGAGCGCTTCCAATGCCAGAGAACAACCGGTTGAGCAATGGCAAAGCGAACCCCGTCGGCGGGCGCGCCCGGTCATCGCCAACCTCCGGTCGCACCGGCTCGGCTCAAACGCGCGTGGCGTCGCGCGAAAAAACCATTTGTTCGGCGTTCCATCCGGGGCTTGAATGGCGGGGAGCAGATGGCGCGGAACATCGTTTATTTTGACCTGGAAACGCAGCGCTCCGCCGAGGAGGTTGGCGGCTGGCGGCACATCAGCCGCATGGGCATGAGCGTGGGCGTGACCTTCAGCACCGCGCTGGGTGACTACCGGATTTACACCGAGAACGGCGTCCAGGAGTTGCTCGCCGACCTGCAGCGGGCCGACCTGGTCGTGGGTTTCAACATTCTGCGCTTCGACTACGAGGTGCTGCACGGCTACACGCCGTTTGATCTGAGGCAACTGCCGACGCTCGACATGATGGTGGACCTGGCCGAGCGGCTGCAGCATCGGCTCTCGCTTGATGCAATCGCGTCGGCAACCTTCGGCCTGCAAAAAACCGCCGAGGGCATGCAGGCCATCGAGTGGTTCAAGCAGGGCCGCCTGTTGGACATCGCGGAATACTGCTGCTATGACGTGAAGCTCACGAAAATGATCCACGAATATGGCGCGCGCCACGGCCAGTTGTATTACCTCAACCGCTTCGGCAAAAAACTCGCCGTGCCGGTGAACTGGAAATTGTAACATCGCACTCGCCGACCAGCGGCTTGACCCCTCCGCCCGTTCCATGAGCACCATTCCGCACCTGCCCGCGCTCCGCTGGGGGCGCGCCTACGAAAGCCTCGATCAGGTCGAGGTCAAAGACATCCGCACCGGCGAAGTGCTCGCGCGCGTCAGCCACGTCAACGCCGGCATTGTCCGGCGCGACCTGCAACGCGCGACCGAGGCGGCCGCCGCGCTGCGCAAACTGCCGGCGGCGCGGTTGCTTGAGGTTTGCGCCGCTGCGGCGGAGCGATTTCTCAACGACACCCTGCCCCTGGGCGTCGGCGGCGCGACGCAATCGCCCGCGCAATACATCCAGACGCTCAGCCGCACCAGCGGCCTGCCACACGTATTGATCCGCCGCAACATGGAACGCATTCACACGGCGCTCTCGCAAATGAGCGCGGTGCTGCGCGGGCTGAGTCGCGGGCTGGAGTTGTCGGTGCTCGATTCGGGCTGGGGCGAGCAAAACGGCGCGCGCGTGAGCTTTGCGCCGACCGCCCACGCGCTGGGCGTGGTCATGCCCAGCAACTCGCCCGCCGTCAACGCGCTCTGGCTGCCGGCCATCGCCCTCAAAACACCGGTCGCGCTCAAGCCCGGACGCGAAGAGCCGTGGACGCCCTGGCGTCTGATCCAGGCCTTCATCGCCGCCGGTGTGCCGCCGGAAGCCTTCGGGTTTTATCCCACCGACCATGAGGGCGCGGCGGCCATTCTGGCCGGCTGCGGGCGGGCGTTGCTTTTTGGTGACCAGTCCACCACCGCCCAATACGCCCACAACCCCGCCATCCAGATTCACGGCCCGGGCTGGAGCAAAATTCTCATCGGCAACGACTGCATCGAGCACTGGCGCGAGTTTCTGGATGTCATGGTTTCGAGCGTGGTGGAAAACGGCGGGCGCTCCTGCCTCAACGCTTCGGCCATCGTCGTGCCGCGTTACGCCCCCGAAATCGCCGACGCGCTCGCGCAACGACTGGCGGCGATCGAGCCGACGCGGCCCGACGACCCGAATGCGCGCCTGGCTGCCTTTGCCAATCCGAAAATGGCCGACGCGATTGACGCGCAGATCGAAGCCGGCCTGCAAACGCCCGGCGCTGTTGATGCGACCGCACATTACCGCCGCGGCCCGCGCAAGGTGCTCTTCGAAGGCGCCGTGTTTTTGAAGCCGACGATCGTGCACTGCGCCTCCTTCGAGCACCCGCTCGCCAATCGCGAGTTTCTGTTCCCCTACGCCAGCGTGGTCGAGGTGCCGCAGGCCGAGATGCTCCGGCGCATCGGCCCGACGCTGGTGTGCACGGCGATCACCCGCGACGCGGCGTTCATCGAGCAACTCATGGCCTGCCCCCACATTGACCGACTCAACATCGGCCCGGTGCCGACGATGAAAATTTCCTGGGATCAGCCGCACGAGGGCAACCTCTTCGAGTTGTTGTGGCGGCGGCGCAGCTTTGAGCGCGGCTGGTGATGCCGGCCATGAACGTTCCGACGGCAACCCGGCGCCCGACACCCGATGCCCGCTCTGAACACCTCCGCCCTGCGGCGCGTCTGAACCCCCATGCAGACTGACCTGTTCGATTTTCAGACGCGCACCCGCGTGGTCTTTGGCGCGGGAGCGCTCGAACAACTCGGCGAGCTGACACGCGGTTTGCCCGCGCAACGGGTGTTGCTGGTGACCGATCCGGGGCTGGTCGCCGCCGGTCACGCCCCGCGCGCGCAGCGCATTCTGGAGCGGGCGGGCGTGCGCGTGACCGTGTTTGACCGCGTGCGCGAGAATCCCACCACGCGCTGCGTGGAGGATTGCGTGGCCGTGGCGCGTGCCGCGGGCATCGAGGCGCTCATCGGTCTGGGCGGCGGCAGCGCGCTCGACACCGCCAAAGGCTGCAATTTTCTGCTCACCAACGGCGGACGCATGGAGGATTACCGCGGCATCGGGCGCGCCTCCCGACCGATGCTGCCGTTTATCGCCATCCCCACCACCGCCGGCACCGGCAGTGAACTGCAATCCGCCACGCTCATCGCCGACGAACACACGCACCAGAAAATGGCCTGCCTCGACCCGAAGTGCGCCGCGCGCGTGGCCGTGCTCGACCCGGAACTGACGCTCTCGCAACCGGCACGCGTGACGGCCTGCAGCGGCCTGGACGCCATCGCCCACGCGGTCGAAAGCGCCGTCACCACGAAGCGCAACGCGCTTTCAGAACGGCTGTCACGGCGCGCGTTTGAGTTGTGCGCGGGCGCGTTTCCGGTCGTGCTGCGCGAGCCGCAGAACCTGGAGGCGCGCGCCCGGATGCAACTGGGCGCGGCGCTGGCCGGGGCGGCGATCGAAAACTCCATGCTCGGCGCCGCGCACGCCGCGGCCAACCCGCTCACGGCGCATTTCGACGTCACCCACGGTCTGGCCGTGGGCCTGATGTTGCCGCACGTGGTGCGGTTCAACGCAGTGGAGGCGACGGCGCGCGGGATTTACGCCACGCTCGCGCAGGCGGCCGGCTTGAGTGACGGCGCGCTCTTGCCGGAGGAGGCGCTGGCGCGACGGTTGGAGGAGTGGCTGGCGTTGACCGGGCTGCCGCGTTCGCTGGGCGAGTGCGGCGTCTCGCGCGCGGACATCCCGATGCTGGCTTCCGAAGCCGCGCGGCAATGGACCGCCGGGTTCAACCCGCGTCCGGTCGGCGCGGTGGATTTTGTGACGCTCTACACAGCGGCGCTGGGCCAAGGGGGCTGACTGTGCAACTCGCGTCACGACCAAATCGCCGGGCGCGCTCCGGCCCGTCGGGCACTCGTTGGGGCGCGGCCCGTGACCGGGGAGACGCGGGTTTGCGCGTCATGACGGCGGCGGGCGCTTTTGCGCTTTCAAGCTGACACGCTGCGCTTCTAAATGCTGCGCGTGGAAGCGCTCGGCTTCATTCTGGTGGCGATCGCAGCGTATTTGCTCGGCTCGATTCCGACCGGGTATCTGGTCGCGCGCGCTCGTGGCGTGGATATCCGCGCGGTCGGCAGCGGCAACATCGGGGCCACGAACGTGTTCCGAACACTGGGTCGCGGGCCGGGCATTTTCGTCCTGGTGGTGGACGCGCTGAAAGGGTTCGTCGCGTGCCGCATTTTCGGGACGCTGGGCGCGGCGTGGTTCGCCGGTCAGAGCGGGAGCGTGAGGGAATTTTTTCCGATTGTGGCGGGGTTGAGCGCGGTTCTGGGCCACAACTACACCTGCTGGCTGGGGTTCAAGGGCGGCAAGGGGATTGCGACTTCTGCGGGCGTGTTGCTGGCGCTGTTTCCGAAGGCGTTTCTGGCGGTGCTGGGGGTTTGGGCGCTGGTGTTCGCGGTGGGGCGATACGTGTCGCTGGCTTCGGTTGCGGCGGCGGTGGCGCTGCCGGTCGCGGTGGGTTTGCTGGGTTACGGGGTCGAACGGCTGGTGGTGGCGGTGCTCCTGAGCGTGCTGGCGATTTACAAGCACAAGTCAAACATCCAACGGTTGCTCGCGGGCACGGAACATCGTTTCGGCAAACCGCGCGCGTCGGCCACACCGCCCTCTTCTGCGTCCGGGACATGAGAATCGCCGTTCTTGGAGCCGGAGCGTGGGGCACGGCGCTGGCGCGAATGCTGGCGCTGCGCCACCACGCGGTGGCGTTGTGGGATTACTTTCCCGAAACCCTGGAGTTGATCCGCCGCACCGGACGCAATGAACGTTACCTGCCCGGAATCGAGCTGCCGCCGCATCTACGCACCGAGGCGGACGCCCGCGCGGCGGTCGCCGATGCCGAACTGGTCGTGGTCGCGATCGTGTCAAAGGCGTTTCGCGAAGCGACGCGCGCGCTTGGGGGGTTTACGGGGATCGCCGTGAGCGTGACCAAGGGCATTGAATTGGAGACGGGCCGGACGATGACGCAGGTGTTGCTGGAAAATGCGCCGCGCGCCGTGCCGGTGGCGATGTCCGGGCCCTCGCTGGCGTTGGAAGTGGCACGGGGGATTCCCACCGCGGTTGTGGCCGCGAGCGCCGATGCAGCGGCGGCGCGCGCGGTGCAGGCGCTATTCCACAGCGCGACCTTCCGCGTTTACACCAGCAGCGACGTGCTGGGCGTGGAACTGGGCGGCGCGCTCAAAAACGTCATCGCGATCGGCGCCGGGGTCTGTGACGGGCTGGGCTTTGGGGACAATTCCAAAGCGGCACTGGTCACGCGCGGGGTGGTGGAGATGCGGCGGCTGGGGGTGGCAGCCGGCGCGCTGGCCGAGACGTTCAACGGCCTGAGTGGTTTGGGGGATTTGATGGTGACGTGCTTCTCCCGGTTGAGCCGCAATCGCGGGTTCGGCGAGCGCCTGGGCCGGGGCGAAAAAGCCGCCGACATCGTTCAGAGCATGACCGCCGTGGCGGAGGGGTATCCGACCGCGCGCGCCGCGCACCAACTGGCGCGGCGGTTGAGTGTGACGACGCCGATCATGGACGAGGTCTATGCGATGCTTTACGAGGGCAAGGACGTGCGCCAGTCGGTCAACGATCTGATGTCGCGCGAGTCCAAGCCGGAGGATTGAAGACGATGATGCCCGCGACAATCAAGCGCAACGCCGTCGCCGCGCCAGCCCCATACCCACGACTCCGCCGAGCAATAATGCGACGGACGAAGGTTCGGGCACGACCACGAGGTTCACCTGGTTGGGCGTGCTGGTATCAATGGTGAAGTAAAGCCCGGGTTGAAGGGCGGGCATGCTTCCGAGGCTCAGGCCGTTGTCCACGAAGTTGATCGAGTCGCTGTAATTGAACAGCCGCCACTTGTCGCCGCCGTTGGCCAGCAGAAAGCTGCCGGCGCCGATTTCAGTCACGTTCAGGATGCCGTCGAGCGTCAACGGTCCGCTGACAACCACGAGGTCATTGACGCCGCTGCCGACGGTGGTGTCGTTGCCCTTCAACTCAAACGACAGCACGGCGGAAGAAGCCAGGGTAAGCGCGCCGCTGAAGGTGAGCGTGCCGGGCGAAGCGCCCGGGGCGAGCGTGCCGCCGTTTTGCACGGTGGTGTGGCTGCCGACGGTGCCCGTGCCACCGAGCGTGGCGCCCGAGTTCACGGTCAGGAAGGTGTGCGCCGCCGCATAGGTGTTGTTGACCAGAAGTGTCCCTGCGTTAACGAGCGTGTCCCCCTGATAGCTGCCGCTTGCGCCGGTCAGAACCAGGCTGCCCGAGCCGGTCTTGGTCAACCAGCCGCGTCCGCTGACCACGCCCGAAACGGTCAGGGCCTTGCCCGCCGCGACATCAATCGTGCTGGAGACCGTTTCGCCCATCGTCAGGTTGCGTTTGACACCGCCGCTGCTCTCCAGCGCGAAGGTTTCGGTGGCCTGGAGGGTGCCGCCGCCGAAAATGATGGTGGCACCGGTGGATTCGAGGCCGAGGTTGGCATTGGCCGAAATGCTGAGAACGCCCTCGTTGACGTAGGTCGCACCGGTGTAGGTGTTTTGCCCGGTGAGGATGAGGCGGCCGGGGCCGGACTTGGTCAGCGCCGTCGCGCCGGTGTTGTTGGCGATGGTCGCACTGATGGTCAGGTCTGCCGAACTGTATTGATGGATGACGAGGTCGGTGCTGGCGCGGCCAATGAGCGTGGCCGTGCCGCTGTCGGGCGCGATGGTCGTGGCGCCGCTGCCGGTGACCAGCAGGCCGCCCGAGCCGAGCGTGAGCGTGTTGCCGGAACCGATTTGCACGGTGGAGGCCGCCGTCAGGCGCAACGAATTGATCGTTTGGTTGCCCACGGGCGAATCCGGATTGCCGGCCAGCGAGACGTTGTCGGTCGTTGCCCAGACCGTGGGGTCGGTCGCCGTTTGATACGCCGAGTAGGCGGTGATGGGGCCGTCGGCGCCGCCCGTGGAGTTCATCGCCCAGTTGGCCCCGCCAACCGTGGCGTAACCGCCCAGGATGCCGTTGACGTTGGCCGTGTCGGTGTCGGCGATGCCGGCCGTGCCGAAGTTGACGGTGGCGCCGGTTGCGCGGGTGATCGCGTTGAGCCGGAGCGTGCTACCGCCGCTGCTGCGCGTGATCGTGGACGCGCCGCCGCCACCGATCGTGGTGGAAGCAACCACCTCAATTGAGCTTCCGCCCCGGAGGTCCAGGTCGCCGCCCAGCAGCGTCAGCACCGTTACGTCCGGCAGGATGTTGCTTTCCATGCTGTAGTCGTAATCCAGCACGGTCGTGCCCTCATACAGCGTGGTGGCGCCGCGGTAGGTGTTGGCGGCGGTCAGGATCAACGTGCCCGTGCCGAGGCGCTTGTCCAGGCCGCCGTTGCCGGAGCCCGCGTTGGAGATGATGGAACTGACGATGACGGTGCCCGGGCCAACGAACGTGGGCGTGCGCGCCGTGGCTGTGCCCAGGCTGATGCCGCCAGTGATTTCCAGGGTGCTCCCGGCGTCGGCGCCGATGCGCGGGGCGGCGTTGCCCGAAATCAGCCCCGCCCAGATGTTGTAGCCGGAAAGACTGCGCAGATTGCCCTTTGCCGAGACGCCGACGCCGCCCGCGCCGTTGATGCTCAGCGGCTCGGCAACGAGGATGCCGCCGCTGACATAGAGCGCGGCCAGGCCCGTGCCGGTGAGGGTGGTGCCGGCGGATGCCGACCCGAGCGCGTTGCCGTGAGTGATGTGGAGGATGGTGCCGGCGCCGCTGCCGCCGATGAAATTGATTGTGCCCGAGAAACCGCTGTTGTTGCCGCTCAGGACAACCGTGCCGAAGCTCTGGTTGGTAATCGTCAGGGCGCTGCTGCCGGAGAGGTTGCCGTTGAGGGTCAGCTTGCGCCAGGCGCCGACCTCCCACTGGTTGGCTGTGCCCAGCGTGACGGCGCTGTTGAGGGTCAGGTCGCGCGTGGCGCTGACCAGGTCAATGTTGGTGGTGGCCGTGCCGGAAAGCGTGAGGGTGTTGGCGCCGCCGATGGTCACCGCACCGCCCGGATTGGTGATCCGGAGGCCGCGCCAGGTCAGGTTCGCGCCGAGCAACGTCGAGTTTGGCCCGGTCACGGTGCTGTCCCAGAGCGCAAAGTCAGCCGCGCCGGGCACCACGCCGCCGACCCAACTGCTGCTCAGGTTGAGATCGTCGGTATTATTGGCCTTGGGAATGACGGCCGCCGAAAGAGTTTGAACGACAAAAACGGGCACCACCCAGAGGGCAACGAGGTTTTTCATGAATCAACAAGTTCGAGCCTGGCCCCATGCCAAGCCTGCCCGTTGGTAGTCGGCCACCCCAAGCCGGTCAACCCAATTTCCCATTTTTTGGCCCGGGATGTTGCCAAGGTCGGCAGAGTCAGAACCTGTCCGGGCCGTGTGGGGCGGGACGGTCGGGACGGGATTGCGGCTCACTTGATGTCCAGAGTGATGCCGTGGCGCTCCAGGGTCGTGCCCTCGTCGCGGGCCAGTTGGGCGAGCGCGCGCCGGTATTGCACCAGCGCGGCGATTTCATCCGATTGCGCGGCAGTCAGGTCGCTCTGCAACCGGAGCACAAAGAAGGTGGTGCTCTTGCCGCTTTCGAGTTTTTTCTGTTCGGCGGCCAGGGCGGCTTCGGCGTATTCGCGCGCCTTGCGCGTGGCGGCGACGCGCTCGTAGTTGGCCTGGGCCAGTTTGATGTCGTTGTCCACCTGGATCATGATGTCCTGCTCGAGTTTTTTGAGGGCCAGTTGAGCGACGTCCCACTGGGCTTTGCTGGCGCGGTATTGGTTGCGGGCGGTGCGGTTGCCGAGCGGATAGCTCATCTGACCGCCGAAGTAGTAGAAGGGTTGTTCGAGCCGCTCGATGTCGCCGAAGACGCCGCTGAACTCGTTGCGCGAACCGGCGTAACCGCCGCCGACGCGCAGGTCAATCTGCGGGTAGAGCGCGTTGCGATTGATTTTGACCTGGATGCCCTGGCGTTCGAGGTCCAGGCGCGCCTGCTGCAATTCGGGTCGCAGGTTCAGCGCCTTGCTCCAACTGTCCTGCAAATCAAACAACTCGCGGGGCGCGTCCAGCGGTTCGGACGGCTCGAAGCTCACGGCGCTCAACTCGGCGAAGTTGTCGGTGAGCAGTTGTTTGAGGGCGTTCTCGGCGACGGCGGCGTTGCGCTGAGCGGCGATGAGGTCGGCGCGGCGGGCGGCGGCCTGCGCTTCGGCCTGCTGTTCGTCCAGCGGGGCCATCGTGCCCACCTGCACGCGCTTGCGGTTTTCCTCCAACAGCCGCTCGGCCAGTTGCACGGCCTGTTGTTGCACCTTGACCTGCTCGCGCGCGGCAATCAGGTCGTAGTAGGCGAACTCGACGCGCGTGATGAGGTCCATGATGCGCTGGCGCAGGGCCGCCTCGCTCCATTGGACGCGGTTTTTGAGGGTGGAAATGTTCAGGCGGGTGGGGTTGAGCCAGAAGTTCTTGAGCAACGGCTGCGTCACGTCAATGCCCACGGTGCCGCGCGTGGTCGAAAACGGCCGCGCCACCGAGCTGAGCGTGTTGGTGTCAAAGTCAAACCGCGTGCCGTCGGTGTCGCTGAGCCGCGCGCTCAGTTCGTAGGTCATGCCCCAGGGCAACAAACCGCCGAGCGAACCGTTGAGCGTGTCGGTGTGCGTTTCCTGACCGGGCAGGGGGATGCTGCCCTGAAAGAGCGTGGTGCCGGCCTTGGAGTAGTTGTGCTGGCCGGACGCGCCCAACGTCGGGTCATACGCGCCGTAGGCGGCGCGCAGGTTGTAAAGCGAGAGTTCGGGGTTGTAGCGCTCGATGCGCAGTTCGAGATTTTTTTCGAGCGCCTGTTGGATGCAGTCCTGCAAGGTAACGGTCTGCGCGCGCGGCGCGCTGTCCTGGGCGAAGGCACGCGACGCTACGCCGAAGAGCAACAGTCCAAACAACCAGCGTTTCATGGCGCGGAGAGTGCGCGTGACGCGCCGGTTCGTCAAACAAACGTCCCCCGTGGCGCGCGCGTTCGGGCGCGCGTGGCCAACAGCGCTCGAACTCAACGGCCCGCGCAGCTCCGCAAAAATCAGGGTGCGCCCGCGCCGTCGCGCTCGGGCGCGTCCGCCCGGCCGGAGCGGTACCGGGCCGCGCGCGCCTCCAGTTCTGCCAGCGCGTTGCTTGCCCCGGTATTTCGGGCCAGCGCCAGGGCTTCCTCCGCCGTGCGTGCGGCCTCAGCAAGCCGGCCCGCAGCCGCCTGCGCCGCCGCCAGGGCGTCGAGGGCGAGCCAATTCGTTCCGCTGCTCAAGTCCCGCGCGCGTGCGGCCAGGCGCAGCGCCTCGGTCGCGTCGCGGAGAGCGGGGTCGGATTCGGTAGCCAGAGCGCGGGCCAGACTGGCAAGTGCCTGCGGCCAGTCGGGTTTGAGTCGCACCGCTTCGCGCAGATGCCGGAGGGCCGCGGCGGATTGACCCTGCGCCAGGCGCGCGCGCCCGAGCAGTTCGTGGAGTTCGGAGACGTCGGGTTGACGTTGCAGCGCCGTTTCCATGCGTTGCGCCGCTTCGTCGGGCCGCCCGGCGCGCAACGCGATTTCAGCCAACTGATACTGCGCGGGCGTGAAATCCGGCTGCAAGGTCAGCACGGCGGAGAACTGCGCCACGGCGTCCTGGGTGCGGCCCAGCGCGGCGAGGGCCAGCGCCAGATTGTGGCGGGCCTCGATGTGATTCGGATTGAGGCGCAGCACCGCGTCGTAGTGCGCCAACGCCTCGTCATAACGCCCCAACTGGTAGGCCGCGTTGCCCCGGTGCAAATGTCCGAGGGCGTGACCCGGCATCAATTGCAAGGCGCGATCCAGGGAGGCAATCGCCGCTGCAGGTTCGTTGTTTCGCAGTTGCGCCAGTCCCAGGTTCACCCACGCGTCCACGTAATGCGGATTCAACTCCACCGCGCGGCGCAAATGCACCAGCGCCTCGTTGAGTCGGCCCGCCTCGCTGAGCACGCTGCCGAGGTTGTTGTGCGCCGGGGGCAGCATGGGTTGGAGGCGCAGCGCCTCGCGGAAGTGCATTTCCGCGTCATGAAATCGCCGCCGTTGATACAACAGCACGCCCAGGTTGTTGTGCGCATCGGCGTAATTGGGATTCAACTCCAGCGCTGTCGTGTAACACTCGTATTCTTCGCGCTGGTTGCGCGTGGCCATGCCCAGATTGTTCCACGCCGCCCACGCTTTGGGATTCTTCGCCACCGTATCGCGCCAGAGGGATTCCGGCCCCTGAAACACCCGCGCCCGTTCCCAGGTTTGCCACGCCAGCAGCGCCACGACCCCCGCCGCCAGCGCGCTCGCGCCGGACACACCCCACCGCCGCAACGTCCAGCCACCGACCACGCCCGTGACCAGTGCCACCACCGGCAGGAGCGCCAGATATTGCAAGTGATCCCCCACGCGCGAGTGGATGAAAAACGACATCTCAAAAAAACCCAGCACCGGCAGCAACAGCGCCGTGAAACTCCCCAGGGCAACGCCCAGTGCGCCCATCCACCCGTGGCGAAATCGCCAGCACACCCACAGCAGCCCCAGCCACAACAACCCCGGCAACCACGCCGGCCACCAACCCGGATCAACTTCCCAGCGCGGGTAAATCATGCTCAATTGCACCGGCAGCAGCGACTTGCCCAGGTAAAACCACAACGCCCAACCGCCGCCGAGCACGCGCGTCAGAAAATCGTCACGTTCGTAGATCATCCCGGCCATGGCTCGATGCGTCTGAAACCACACCGTCACCAGGCCGAACACCAGCGCGAGTGCGAAAAACGGCGCCAGCCGCAGCAATGGCGGACGCAACGTGCCCCAAGCTGCCCGAAGGCGCGCGAACACCGAGCCTTGCCCCGCAGTCGGGGGCGATGCGAGCCGCGCGTCGGTGCGCGCACGCTCTTTCCGCGACGGCCCCGGTGGTCGCATGGGTTTGGCCTCCGCTGCCGGGTCGGCGCGCCCGCGCCACCACTCGCACAGCGCCAGCACCAACGGCAGCGT
>JAOAIM010000026.1:27265-28862 GCA_026414705.1 Verrucomicrobiia bacterium
CGCATGGGTTTGGCCTCCGCTGCCGGGTCGGCGCGCCCGCGCCACCACTCGCACAGCGCCAGCACCAACGGCAGCGTCACCACCGACGTTTTGCTCAGCAACGCCAGCAGAAACGCGAGCAGCGAGAGCGCATAGAAAAGCGCCGGCGACCGTCGCCACGGCAGCCGCAGACCGTGTGTCGCGGTGCGCCGCGCGGTGTCAAATCGCAGATACCACGAGGCGCTCAACAGAAAGAACACCAGCGAGAGCGTGTTTTTGCGCTCGGCGACCCAGGCGACCGAGGCGACCGCGACCGGATGCACGGCAAAAATCAGCGCCGCCGCCCACGCGCCCGGCACGCGCAACTGCAACAACACCCGCCAGAACAGCAATGCCCCCAGCGCGTGCAACGCCACGTTCACCAGATGGTAGCCGAGCGGATGAGCGCCCCACAACCGCCACTCCAGCCAAAACGTCGTGAACGTCAGCGGGAAATAATCGTAGGGCTTGGTGCTGAACCAGATGTCGCGCAACCCGTCGGCGGCCCGCACATACGGGTTCTCCGTCAACGCCGTGTCATCGTCCCAGATGTAGCCGGCGCGGAACACCGGCGAATACGCCAGCGCGGTCAACAGGACGATCGCAAGGACACCCGGCAGCGCGCGTTTCATGACCGCTGGTGTGGTGCTGATGCGTTCACGCCCCGATGCTCCCCGCCCCGCGCCGGAATTTGCAATTTTGAATTTCGGGTTTGCCATCCTCTGTTCCCGCGCCGAACGGCAGCAACGCTGCACGTTCGCTTCAGTGTTCAGCCCCGGCGGGGGGAGATCATTTCACCTTTGACGCTCTTTGTGCCTTTGTGGGGTTGCGTTGATTTTGCCGCTTGCCGGCGGCTCGAATAGCGCGCGCGTCGAGCGTTTCATCCATGCCGCCGCCAGCCGTGCCGCTTCACCCACCAGAAGACACTTGGAATGACCACCGCGGCTCTGTTATGTTGAAACCGTGAAAATCAAATTCACATATTGGCAGGAGCGAGACGGGCGGTTCCTTGGGTATTTGAACGACTACCCCGACCATTGGACGCAGGGGGAAACTCTGGAAGACCTCAAAGAACACCTTCGCGACCTCTACGAGACGTTCACGACCGATTCCATCCCCGGGATCAAGAAGGTCGAAGAGCTGGAATTCGCGTGAAGAGGCGCGAACTGATTGCGAAGATTGAAGCGGCTGGCGCGGTGCTGATCCGGCGCGGCGGCAAACACGACATCTATCACAATCCCAGAACGGGCGTCACGCAACCTGTCCCTAGGCACAACGAAATTAACGAGCAACTCGCCCGAAAAATCATCCGGGACCTTTCACAGGAGCCGTAAGCCCGAAAGACAGCGATGAGTTGGGTCGCCCCGCCGACCGGACCGCTGCACGTTCCCGCACAGACCGGTTTCGCACGATGTTGAGTCGAATTGCATTTTGTCTTCTTGCAGGAGCAGATTCGGACAGTTTTCCACCGCTGTCACCGGCAGAATCCCGACCAGATACCGCCCTATGCGACTCTGGGTGTTTACGTTGAAAAATGTTTTGGGCGAGACGCGTGCGCTCCCCTCTCAACCCAATTTGC
>JAOAIM010000271.1 GCA_026414705.1 Verrucomicrobiia bacterium
CGGCACAGCAGATTGCCAATCTGCGCTACGCCCCGACGCTCCACGCTCTGACGCACCACGCCCTCCGCGCCTTCGGGGCTCAAGGCAGTAAGTGAGACGGTGTTTTCGGCGAGACGCCGAAAACGGCACGCGAGACGCGCGCGCTCCCATCTCATTCGATGTTCGATGTTGGGTGTTCGATGTTCGATGTTTGTCGGTGGGCTGGTTGGCCGGATGCGCACGGACCGCTTTTTCCTCGTCAGCGTGCGGCGGCGTTTTGCAGCATGAGGCCGACGGGCGTTTCCCATGCAGGAACAAATCGTCATTCTGGATTTTGGCTCGCAATATACGCAGGTGATCGCGCGGCGGATTCGCGAGTGCCGGGTTTATTCAACGATCGTGCGCTACGACACGCCGGCGCGGGAACTGGCGGCGATGCAACCGCGCGGGCTGATCCTGTCCGGCGGCCCGGCCAGCGTCTATGACCGCCACGCGCCCTTGCCCGATCGCGGGATTTTCGATCTGGGCGTGCCGATCCTCGGCATCTGCTACGGCCTGCAGGTCATCGGGCAGTTTCTGGGGGGCAAGGTTGAGCGCGGCCTGCGCCGCGAATACGGCAAGGGCACGCTGGAAGTGGTGGACGGCGCGTGCCCGCTGTTTCGCGGATTACCGCGTCGGTTGCAGGTGTGGAACTCGCACGGCGACCGGCTCACGCGCCTGCCGCGCGGGTTCAAGGCGGTGGCGGTGACAGACAACTCGCCTTACGCGGCCATCGAGCATCGCGCCAGGAAAATTTTCGGCGTGCAGTTTCACCCCGAAGTGGTGCACACGCCGCGCGGGCGGGAGATTCTGGCCCATTTCGTTCACGGCGTTTGCGGGTGCGGACGCAACTGGACGATGCGCAGCTACGCGGAGCGGGCGATTGAGGACATCCGGCGGCGCGTCGGCTCGGAGCGGGTGATTTTGGGACTGAGCGGCGGGGTGGATTCGAGCGTGGCGGCGGCGCTGTTGCACCGCGCCATCGGGGATCAGCTCACCTGCATTTTCGTCAACAACGGCCTGTTGCGCGCGCGCGAGGCGGAGGTCGTGCAGGAGGTCTTCGGGCGGCATTTCAAAATCCGGTTGCAGTATGAGGATGCGTCGCGGCTGTTTCTCTCGCGGTTGCGGGGCGTGACCGACCCGGAGCGCAAGCGCAAGATCATCGGGCGCACGTTCATCGAGGTGTTCGAGGCGGCGACGCGGCGGGCCGGGCCGGCGCGGTTTCTGGCCCAGGGCACGGTGTATCCCGATGTGATCGAGTCGGTGCCGATTGGCGGCAATCCGGCGGCGCTCATCAAGAGCCATCACAATGTCGGCGGCCTGCCCCGGCGGATGCGCTTCGAGCTGGTCGAGCCGCTCAAGTGCCTGTTCAAGGACGAGGTGCGGCAGTTGGGTTTGGAGCTGGGGTTGCCGAAGGAAATCGTGTGGCGACAGCCCTTTCCCGGGCCGGGTCTGGCGGTGCGGATTCTGGGCGAGGTCACGCGCGAGCGGCTGGAAATCCTCCGCAACGCCGACGCCATCGTGGTCGAGGAGATGAAACGCACCGGATGGTATTACAAAATCTGGCAGAGCTTTGCGGTGTTGCTGCCGGTGCGCAGCGTGGGCGTAATGGGCGACGAGCGCTCCTACGATTACACGATCGCCATCCGCGCGGTGGAATCGCAGGACGGCATGACCGCCGACTGGGTGAAACTGCCGCCGGAACTGCTCGAACGGCTCGCCAATCGGATCATCAACGAGGTGCGCGGCGTCAACCGCTGCGTCTTCGACATCACCAGCAAACCGCCCGGCACGATTGAATGGGAGTAAGCCCGGGCGGCCCGGCCTCCGCAACTTCCCCGTCAATGCTGTCCGTCCCAACTGCCCGGACGGCACCAGAGCAGGCCGGGGCGCAGTTGCGCCTGACGATAGAATTCCTCGAAGCTGACGATGACGCCGCGTCCGTCAAAGCCCAGCAGGATGCCGCCCTTTTTGCTGTGGCGGCGTCCGAGTCCGGAGCCGAAGGTCATGTCCATGGCGCCGTCGTTGTAGCAGTTGTTGCGCTTGCCCGGCGGCGTGGTGCGGTCGCCGTAGTAGGTTTTTTCGTCCGGCTCCCATTGCAGGTAGGCGGCGGGGTTGAACTGGGCGAGGCGGAAGGTTTTGCCGCGCATGTCGCCGTAACCGTTGACGGCGCCGTTCCAGAGGTAGGTGGAGAGTTTGTTCATGCGCCAGCTCCAGTAGAGCCCGCCGTAGGCGTTGGTCTTGTCGGTGGGACACCAGTAGGAGTTTTTGCTTTTGGACATGTAGGGCCAGAGCAGGCCGCCCTCGTAGGCCAGCAGCGGGTTGGTGTTGTAGGGCGGGGCGTCCATGTTCGGCGGGTCTTTGGTGGCGGGATCGGGATTGTAGAGCCAACCCTGGAAAATGTCCCCGGCGTCATCGCGCCAGTTCGGGTGCGGCATGGAATCGTTGTTTTCGGAAGCGTAAAGATGCACGGCCAGGCCGATTTGTTTGTTGTTGTTCAGGCACACGGCGCGATGGGCTTTGTCCTTGGCGGCCTGGAGCGCCGGCAGGAGCATCGCCGCCAGAATGGCGATGATGGCAATGACCACGAGGAGTTCAATGAGCGTGAAGGCACGCCGCGCAACGTTCGAGAGGCACTTTGGTTTCATGGGCACAAACACAATCAACGGGCACCGGATGTGCCCCGGCACAAGCGTGCCAAATCCTTGAACGAACCAGGGGAATTGTCAAAACCACTTTTTCGCGCCGTCCTCAATCACCTCAATCATTACGATGCGAATGGGGT
>JAOAIM010000272.1 GCA_026414705.1 Verrucomicrobiia bacterium
CCTTATGATCATCTACGCCATTTGCCTGGTTGTCGGCCTGCTGTTCACGATTATCAGCGCCATCGTCGGGCATTTCTTTGGCGGCAATGACGGTGGGGACGTGGGCACGGGCGGGCACGCTGAGGCGGGTTTCGATCAGAGCGGCGTGCCGGGCATCTCGTTTTTCAGCCCCACGGTGCTGGCGAGCTTCGTCACGGCGTTTGGCGCTTTCGGCCTGATTTTTTCACAGATCGAAGCCACGAGCAGTCCCTGGGCAAGTGCGCCTTTGTCGCTGGCCGGCGGTGGCGTGGTCGCGTGGGTGGTGTTCCTCATCTTCAATTCGCTCTTCCGCAAGACGCAGAGTTCGAGCGAATCGCGCGTGGCGTCGCTGGTGGGTTTGACCGCGTCGGTGGTGACACCGATCCCGGAAAACGGGGTGGGTGAGATCGCCTACGTGCAGTCGGGGTCGCGTTACACTGCGCCGGCACGGGCCGAGCAGGGTCGGGCGATTGCGGCCGGCCAACCGGTCAAAATCACGCGCATCGTCGGCACGCAGTTTTATGTCGAACCGATTCCCTGAACCTGAACCGCACCGAACCAGCTAGAGCACATGAACGCGATTCCGATTCTGGCGCTGAGCAGCGGCGGCATCCCGTGGGTGACGGTGATTTTGGGCATGGGCGCGCTGTTGCTGGTGTTTTTCATCTTCGCCGGCATCTGGGCGAGTCGTTACACGAAGGTCGGCCCCAACCAGGTGCTGGTCATTTCCGGGCGCAAGCATCGCATCACCGATCCGGACGGCACGGTGCGCGAGGTCGGCTTCCGCATCGTCAAGGGCGGCGGCGTGTTCGTCTGGCCGGTGTTCGAGAAGGTGGACGTGCTGTCGCTGGAGTTGCTGACGATTGATGTGCAGACGCCGGAGGTTTACACGGTCAAAGGCGTGCCGGTGCGGGTGGATGGCGTGGCGCAGATCAAGGTCAAGGGCGACGACGTTTCCATCGCGACCGCTGCCGAACAGTTTTTGAGCAAGGGCGCCGAAGAGATTCGCAACATCGCCACGCAAACGCTCGAAGGCCATTTGCGCGCCATCCTGGGCACGCTCACGGTTGAGGAGATTTACCAGAACCGCGACGCCTTTGCCGCCAAGGTGCAGGAGGTGGCCGCCGGCGACATGGCCAACATGGGCCTGCAAATCGTCAGCTTCACCATTCGCGACATCCGCGACACCCAGGGCTACCTCGACGCGCTGGGCAAACCGCGCATCGCGCAGGTCAAGCGCGACGCGGTCATCGCGCAGGCCGAGGCCGACCGGGACGCGATGATCAAGAGCGCCCAGGCGCAACAGGCCGGGCAGGAAGCCAAGTTCGCCGCCGACACGAAAATCGCCGAGGCGCAGCGCGATTATCAGATCAACGTGGCCCAATACCAGGCGGCGGTGAACCAGAAGAAGGCCGAGGCCGACCTGGCCTACGACCTGCAGAAATACAAGACCGGCCAACTCGTCAAAGCCGAGGAGGTCCAGGTCAGCATCATTGAGAAACAGAAGCAGATCGAACTCCAGCAACAGGAAATTCTCCGCAAACAAAAGGAACTCGAAGCGACGGTTCAACGCCCCGCCGATGCGGAGCGTTACCGCGTCGAAACGCTGGCCAACGCGAAGAAATATCAGCTTGAGACCGAGGCGGCCGGGGCTGCGGCTGCCGCCAAACAGACCGGCTTTGCGCAGGCGGAGGTCGTCAAGGCCACCGGTCTGGCGGAGGCCGAGGCGAATCGGGCGCGAGGTCTGGCCGAGGCCGCGATCATCGAAGCGCAGGGCAAGGCCACCGCCGAGGCGATGCGGATGAAGGCCGAGAGCTTCAAGCATTACAACGAGGCGGCCGTGATCGAGATGCTCGTCAAAGTGCTGCCCGAAATCGCCGGGCGCATTGCCGAGCCGCTGAGCAAGACCGAGAAGATCGTGATCATCAACACCGGCGGCGGGCCGGGCGGCGGCGCGAGCAAGCTGACCGGCGACGTGACGCAAATCATCGCGCAACTGCCGCCGCTGCTTGAGAGCCTCACGGGGGTGAAGTTCGAGAAACTGCTCGAGCAGGTGCCGGCGCTCAAGAAGGCGATGGAAAAAAACGAGTCGCCGCGAGAAGACGCCAAGTCGGCGAGCTGACTGTTCGAGCGCAGCCGGACAGAAAGACCACCGGACATGAACGTGAAAATCATCATCGAGCGGGGCGAAGACGGCTATTTCGTGGGCCATTGGCCCTCCCTAAAAAAAGTTGCTGGTCTCAAGGCCGGACGCGGGAAGAAACCCTGGAGAACATCCGCGAAGCCATTCGTCTCTATCTTGAACCTGCCCCCCGAGGAATTAGCGGGCCAATCGGATGTGGTCGAGTTGGCGATATGAAGCTCCCACTGCTGTCGGGCAGGCAAGTGGCCGCGGCATTGGAGCGGTTGGGCTTCCGGGAAATCCATCGCAAAGGCAACCACGTGAAGATGAAACACAGCGACGGGCGGCTGATCGTCTTTCCTTCCACGACGAGGTGATCGCTACATGCTGAAAGGCGCCCTGGTGACGTGGGGATTGACGTGCAGGAGTTCGTTCGAGCTGTCAAATGATCGGCCATCCGCCTGTTGGAAGCAGTTTTCGACGCGACGCGGCGCGCGTGGCGGTGCAGAGCGGCTCCACCTTGCCAACTTTAAGGCAAGGCCTGAAACTTGGGCATGACGGCCATCCGACAAACCGCGATCGTGAAGCCCGACGGGACAATTGAATTGCAGGACCTGAAC
>JAOAIM010000273.1 GCA_026414705.1 Verrucomicrobiia bacterium
AGATGTGTATAAGAGACAGCCACCCACCCGACAATGCGGTTGGTGACACCGTTGACGATGAAGTTGTTGGTCTCGTAATCGCCCTGGCCCAGGTAGGTGGCGACCCAGTCAAAACCGGGCCGGGCGAGCTGCGTGCCCATGTGCCATTTGCCGACGTAGCCGTTGACGTAGCCGGCCGCGCGCAACAACGTGGCCCACGTGACGGTGTTGGTGGGGAATGGCGTGCTGTTGTCTATGATGCCGTTAAGATGCCCGTATCGCCCGGAGAGCATCGCCGCGCGGCTGGGCGAACAGAGCGAGTGCACGACAAAGGCGTTTCGGAATCGCACGCCGCCGGTGGCGAGCCGGTCGAGGTTGGGCGTTTCAAACCACGGGAAACGCGCGTGGGGGCCGCGTTCGCGTTGCACCACGCCCAGGCTGTCCCAGCGCATGTCGTCGGCGCACAGGATCACGAAGTTCGGCCGGTTGGTGTTGGGGACGGCGTCGTTGTCCGCTTCAACGGCGGTGATTGCGACCGTGGTGAGTCCCGGGGCGGTGATGTTAAAAACCGCCTGGCCGTTGGCCAGGTCCGGGTCTTCCGCCGCCGCCAGGCTGACGGTGCGCGGCACACTCCAGTTGGTGGATGTGAACACCAAGGTGTGACCGGACACGACACTCAGGTCGGCATCGCCCGACGCGAAGGCGACCGAAGCGGTGAGGGTGTTGAGGGGAGCAGCGCTCAGATGCACGGTGAAGCTGTTGGTGCCACCTTCCGGCACGGTTAATTCGGTTGCCGAGAGCACCAACGCGGGCGGCGCGCTGGCCGGAGTGAACCGGAGCAGGATGGCGTTGCTGGTGAACTCGGTGGTAAAGGTCCCGGCGGCAAACACCGCGTTGCTCAAAACGCCAAAGTTCGACCCACCGGGGTTGGACGCCCCACCGCTGAGGGTCAGAACTCGCCAGGTCCGAGGGGCTTGCCAGAAGGGCGTGTTGGTGTGCGGCGGGGTGGCGGTCCCGCTGAATTGAATTTCCAAGCGCGCGGCGGCGCCCAGGGCCAACGTGCCACCGCTGAGTGTGATCTGGTCGAAATCGGTGCCCGCCACGCCACTGGCGTCATCCACCAGGGCCGCCAGTTCCCAGCGATACGTGCCGCCGCCGCTGAGGTTGAGGCCAGCCTGGAGTGTGAGCGTGCCAGGACCATCAAATCCGGGGTCCACCGCACCCGTGGCGGTGACCGCGCCCGCCACGAGACCTTGGCCCCCGAGGTTTCCGCCCGAGGAGACGGTGACCGGACCGCTGCCCAGCGCCGAACTGCCCGTTCGATCCACCCGCATGGCGCCCTGCTGAACCAACGTCGGACCGGAGCGCGCGTTGGGCCCGGAGAAGGTGAGGATGCCCTCGCCGGTTTTGGTCAGGGCTCCGGCGCCGCCAACCACATCGTTGAACCGCCACTCGCCGTGCGGCGAGGGCAGGACCGAAATCGTGGCCCCCGCGTCGCCCAGATACAACGTGCGCCCGGTCACCGACTGGTTCACCGGCGCCTGCGCCGGCGTCAGTTCCAGCGTGCCGCCGTCCACCGTGAGCGAGCCGGCCGTCGCGCCAATCTGGAACTTGTTCGACAGCGACAAGGTGCCCTCCACCACGCGCAAGCCACCGTAGAAGCTGTTGTTGCGAGAGAGCGTCAGCTTGCCCGGGCCCGTTTTGGTGACGCCCACGTTGGTCACCCCGACGATGTTGGTGAGGTTGACGTGAATGTTGACCTCCTGTCCGGCGGCGACGCTGATCAAGCCGGTGGTGATCGCGAGCTTTTGTCCCGTGCCACTGTTGAAGAGCACATACGGGCCGGTGTTGAACGTGAGCGAGTTGGCGACCAGATCGCCCGAGGTGGTGACGACTCCCGGCGTTCCGCCGAATACCGCGTCGTGATTGGCCGCGTTGTTCCATGCCTGGTTGCTGACCCCGTTGAACCACACCAGCGCGGTTTGATTCCAGGTGCCCGTGCCGCCCCCCGCGCCGTTAGCCGGGTTCGCATCCGCGTCCCAGAAAAGTGTCGCCGCGGGCGCGGCGCCGCCCATCAACGCGGCACAACCCACCAGCCCGGCCCCAAGCAACCGGTGGCCGGCGCTCAACGCCCTGCGCACGAGGCGGCAGCCAGTGACCTGCCCGGATCGTGTCGTAACGGCGCTTGCAGACGGCCCGGGCGCTGCGGCGACATGGGGCGGCGAAGGCCGGCTTGGAAAAGCGCTCCACGGCGATCGGGTCAAAATCTGCGGGGACGGCCCGCGCAACCTTCCTGCATTGCGGCTGGTCGTCATGTGCCCCGTAACTTAATTGCAGGCGCAACCGTTCACCAGTCACTCATCTGAGTGATCACCCCCTCCGCATCCGAAGGTCTCATGCCGGGCTTGAAAGCCGGCCTCCTGCCGCGATGCCAACGCGCTGACGCGTCTTCCAGCCCGAAGCCCCGCGGTGCAAACTCCAATCTCCCGAATCGAACTTTCGAATCTGCGGAGGCTTGAGCGAAGTGAACCGTTTGCCGCCGGCAGGCGACAACGAACTGATAACGTGTGGGGCGGGGCGGTTGGGCGCGAGGGGCGCTTTGCGTAAGCGAGTAGTTTGGTCAGGGCGGGTCGCCGCTCTTGAGCCAGTTGGCCTTCAGGATCGTGTAATCCGACGTGTTCACCAGCCCGTCCCCGGTAATGTCCGCCGCCACGTT
>JAOAIM010000274.1 GCA_026414705.1 Verrucomicrobiia bacterium
TTGGTCGTTTGCGCGTTCACGTCCGCGCCGCGCTTCAGCAGCAGCGCCGCCAGTGCCGTGTGTCCGGCGCGGGCGGCGTGGTGCAATGGCGTGAGGCTGTGCTCATCGCGCGCGTTCACGTCCGCGCCCGCGTCGAGCAGCCATTCGGCGATGTCCGGCGTGTTCCACAGGGCGGCGACGTGGAGCGGCGTCCAGCCGCGTTCGGCGCGCGCATTTGGACTCGCCCCCAGATCGAAGAGCGCGCGGACGCTTTCGGGGCGTTTGGCGCGGACGGCGGCGGCTAAGAGCGTTTTGCTGTGTGGACACGGCTGGTCGAGGGCGGCGCGGATTTCCGGTTCGAGCGCGGGCCGGTGTGCCAGCGACGGCGACGGTTGGGCGCCAGCGCATGAGAAGGTCAGGATCACCAGCCAGGTTGCAAACCAGAGGCGCCGCCGGGGCCGCATGAAAATGAGCCTATGACTGAAGCTCGCGCGGAGCAAGCGTCCGCAAGGCCGCGCCTCTCGCCCCGTCACCTGGGACTGATTCCGGGATGGACTCCGGGCGATACTGCTGGCTGATTTCCGGCGATGAAGCTCTCCGAGATGCGGGGCTGGCTGGCTGAACGGAACATCCGCCTGACGCGCTCGCTGGGACAGAACTTTCTGCATGATGCCAACCAACTGCGGCGGATCGTGGCAGCAGCGGAGTTGAGCCCGTGCGACCCGGTGCTCGAAATCGGGCCGGGGCTGGGTCCGCTGACGGAACTGCTCTTGGCGCGCGCGGCGAAGGTGCTGGCCATCGAGAAAGACGCGCGCCTGGTGGCAGTGCTGCGCGAGCGGTTTCCGGCGTCGGATTACCCGCACCTGGAGCTGGTCCATGCCGACGCGCTGGAGTGGTTGCGGCAGGCGGCGCGTGACTGGCGTGAGTGGAAGGTGGTGTCGAATCTGCCCTACTCGGTGGCGTCGCCCATTTTGGTGGAACTGGCGCAGTCGCCGCAGCGCCCGGAACGCCTGGTGGTTACCGTGCAACTGGAGGTCGCGCAACGGCTGCTGGCGCAACCGCGCACCGGCGATTTCGGTCTGCTGACGTTGCTGGTGCAACTGGATTACGAGCCGGGCCCGTGGTTTCGGATTCCGCGCCGGTGTTTTTTCCCCGAGCCGGAGGTGGACTCGGCGTGCGTGGTGTTGCGGCGACGGCAGAGGGCGCTGGCGGAGGGAGCGGCACGGGAGACGTTCCTGCGGTTGGTGCGCCGGGCGTTTTCGCAGCGGCGCAAGATGATGTTCAAGCTGCTCAAGGCGGACTGGCCGGAAGGGCGACTGGCTGGGGCGTTTGACGGGGCGGGCATTCCGCTCCAAAGCCGCGCCGAGGAGGTTGGCCTGGAACAATTTGTCCGGTTGGCGAGAGGTTTGACGGCATGAACGGGCGGTTTCCGGGTGCTTGAATTGTCAGAGCAGGGGACATAGCTTCGCGCCGTGAGCATCGAACTACCGCGTCCGCTTGAAGAATATGTCGCCGACCTGGTGCGCAGCGGCGAATACACCACGGCAGAGGACGTGTTGGCCGAGGCGCTCCAGGAACATCAGGCGCGACGTCAGGTTCGCATGACTCCGGAGCTTGAGCGGCTGCTCGACGAGGGGCTCGAAGACATCGAGAACGCCCGATTGAGCGATGAACTGCGGCGTTCATGAGCCGCGCTCGTTTCAGCCCGGCGGCGGTCCGCGATCTCAACGCCATGGTCGGCTTCATCAGCGCCCGAAATCCTGATGCGGCCCGGCATGTGCGCGAGACCATTCTGAATGCGGCTGATCTGCTGGCGCATGTGCCTGAACTGGGACGAAAAGTCCGCCGCGCGGCGGCACGCCACGCGCAAATCCGCTGGTTCGTCGTGCCCCGATAACGCAACTACGTCATTTTTTACCAGCCGGATGAAGCGGGCGTTGTTGTGGTGCGCGTGCTGCACGCCGCGCGGGATTGGACGCGATTTTTTCCACCGGAACCGGCATGAACGAAGAGTGGTTCGACGTGGTCAACGAGCGCGACGAGGTCGTGGGGCGGCTTCGGCGCAGTGAGATTCACCGGTTGGGGTTGCGACATCGGGCCGTGCACGTGCTGGTGTTCAACGCGCGCGGCGAGGTGTTTTTGCAAAAGCGCTCGATGAAAAAGGACCGCCAGCCGGGTCTTTGGGACAGCTCCGCCGCCGGGCATGTGGACAGCGGGGAGGATTATGACGCGGCCGCCGTGCGCGAGTTGCAGGAGGAACTGGGCGTGCACGAGCCCCCGCCGCTGGAGCGGCTCTTCAAGCTGGATGCGTCCCCGGAAACCGACCAGGAGTTTGTGTGGGTTTATCGGTGTCAGCATGAGGGGCCGATGGAATTGAACCCGGAGGAAATCGAGCGCGGCGGCTGGTTCGCTCCCGAGGCGGTGGACGGCTGGCTGCGCGAGCGACCGGAAGAATTTGCCAGCGCGCTGCGGCTGATTTGGGCGGTGTTCCGTGCGCGTTAGCTTCGGCGGGCCGGCGGCGAAAGGCCGCGTCGGGCGAGCGCGCAGTTCCCGGCCATAAGGCGGGTTGGTTGGCGTCAGGAGGGCGAAATACCGTTTTCGGCGGGACGGCGAAAACGGCACGTAAGACGCGTGCGCTCCCCATCTCAACCCACTTTGCAATTGCCATTTGCAATTTGCAATTTGCGATTCCCCCGGGCCTCTCGCTCCACGCTTCATTCGATGTTCGATGTTGGAT
>JAOAIM010000275.1 GCA_026414705.1 Verrucomicrobiia bacterium
GAACGCTCGCCCACACTGGTGCGCTTTGAGACCGGACAGATGAGCGCCCGGGAATTTTACGAGGAAGTGCGCCGCGCGACCGGCTTTCGCGGCAGCTTTGAACAGTTTGCCGAGTTTTTCGCCGACATTTTCTGGGAGATTCCGGAGATGGTCGGGCTGCATCGCGCGCTGCGGGAGCGCGGATTTCCGACGTGGATTTTCTCCAACACCAATCCGTTGGCCGTCGGCCACATCCGCCGCAGGTTCCCGTTCTTTTCGCAGTTCGACGGCTACATTCTCTCCTACGAGGTGCACGCCATGAAGCCCGACGCCAGGATTTACGAGGCCTTCGAGGCGCGCGCCGGCTGGCGGGGTGCGCAGGTGCTGTATCTGGACGACCGACCTGAAAACGTGGCCGCCGGCGCGGCGCGCGGCTGGCAGGTCATTCTACAAGAATCGCCCCAAAACACGCTCGCGGCGATGCGGCAACTTGGTTTGCCGGTGTAAGCGGCAGATTCCGGCAAGCATCTGCGTGTTGCGGCGCACTGGGTGGTCGGCTTGAAGGAGACGACGGCACGCCATCGCACGTGGCAGCGACTTTGCCAAGGAAGCAAATGCATTTCCAAGTTGGGCCTGTCAGGCGGGCTGATGAGGCTCGCGATTGTTGAACACCGGCCCGCTGTTCGATGTTCGAGGTTTGGTCGGGCGCGAGGACCGCTGCGAGATTCCGGCTGGTGAAAGCACCGCCCGGACCGGGGTGAGACGCCCCAACGCGCGACCGCCGCGAAGTTAAGGCGTCGCCCAGGGCGGTGGATTCTTCAGCCGATAGAGCATCTCGCCGGCTTTCGGCACGAGGAGCACGCCCTGATCCTCGCGCTGGGCGAACTCTTCCGGACGGATGCTGTGGGGGTCGCGGTAGCCGAGGTTTAGCGCTTCGCATTTCTCGCGTGGGACCTGAGAAGCCAGGGTCACCCGCGCGCGGCAGTGCTCGACGCCGTTTTCAAAGGTGCCAATACCGCGCACGTGCGTCGAATGCGCCAGCACGCCCCAGGGCACGTTTTTGAAGCGCTCCCACTGCTTGAGGAAGTAATCGCGGCAATGGTAGCCGATGCGTTCGATGTGCCGCCCGTGCGTGACGCTGATTTCCTTCAGGTGCGGCGCGTAGATGATCAGCTCGCCACCGTCGGCCAGGACCGGTTCGAGCTTGTACATGCATTTGCCGGCGGTCCAAAGCTCGTCATACATCGGCGGGGCGCAGGAAAGGATCGTGTGGAACGGGCGCTCCTTGTAAACGATGTGCACCTGTGCTGAAACGTCAGCAGCGGCGTCCCAGGCGGCTTCGGGCGAACCGGCGAAGAGCGCGACCAGTTGCTTGTTCAGGTCCACGACCATCGCAAAGCAGAGCTTGTCCACGCGCACCATCGCCCCGGCGCGGTCCACGACGCGGCGCACCGGCGTCCACTTGTTGCCGATGATCTTCGGGTTGGTGACCACGGCGCCGAGCCAGTGGAAAAAATTCAAAATCTCCGGCCCGGCGACGCCCGGGAACAGATACTTGTTGCCCCCGGAGAAGCCCACAACCTCGTGCGGAAACACCGGGCCGACGATGATGACCTGGTCGTAATCGAAGACCAGCTTGTTGACCTCCACCGGCACGTCCATGGCGAACAAGCCACCGCTCAACTCCCGAATCTCGTCGGCGGGGATCGTGCCCACGCGTCGGAGCGCTGACGGGTCATCCCAGGCGTGATTGAAAAAGCGCACGCGACCAAACCGGTCGCGCCGCTCGGCCTCGGTGATTTCGAGCCGCTCGCAAATGGCGCGCTCGCTCATGGGCTGATGCGTGCCCAGAGCGATCAACACGTCAAAGGCCGCCGTGAGGCCACCGATTTGTTCATGCAGCGTTTTGAACATCAGCCCCACGGGTGCCGTGCGGGTGTGATCCGGCACGATGAGCAGCACGCGCCGGTTGCGATAATTCTGGGGCGGCACCGCGCGGGCCACCAGCTCGGCCACCTGCGCGTCCGTCAGACGCCCCGGAAACGCGACTTGCGACAGCAGATTCATTTCGCTTCAAAACATGAGTCTTTCGGCACTTCGGTGACGCGCCCGCCAGGACGGCTGTCCGACCAAACATGCCCGATTGGATCCGCTCCGCTCGCTGCAAACGGCGCGTCCGTCCGGAACGCTCCGGCGCAGTCACGGAAGAATGCTCAATGACCCCGGCCCGATTTTCAATGTGCAATTTGTGCATCTGTTCGCACCGCGAGTCATGCCGACGTTGAGAGGCGTGTCGCGAACGCTTGCTCTGGCCAGGGCGACTCATGGCGCGGGTCGCTGGCGGTCGCTTGTCAGACCCGGCACGAAAAGCTAACGTGTCCGCGAGATGAGAAAATTCACGGCCATCGTGCACCGTGGCGACCCCGATGAGGGGGGGTACTGGGCGACGTGTCTTGAGGTGCCGGGCGCCAACGGCCAGGGTGAGACTCGCGAGGAGTGTCTGGCGAATCTGGCTGTGGCCATTCAGGAATTGCTGGAATTGAATCGGGCTGAAGCGGTGAGCAACGACGCGAACGCTGAAGTGGCCGAAGTGGTGCTTCCGTGAAAAAGCGCGAGCTGGAACAGCACCTGCGGGAGCATGGCTGTCAGCTTTTGCGCGAAGGCGCGGCACATTCGATCTGGGTGAATCCCCGAACC
>JAOAIM010000276.1 GCA_026414705.1 Verrucomicrobiia bacterium
CCGTACTCGATGGCCTGTGCGATGCCCTCGCCGGTGATGGGATCAATGCCGGCAGCCTCGCCGACGAGGAGCATGGAACCGAGGGCGAGGCGGTCGGCGGCGTCGATGCCGCGCTCGTCGAGCGTCTGCGCCACCATGACTGCCAGGCAGACATCGAGGCAGCGCTCGCCTGGGCGGCACAGCCGGGCAACCACATCCTGACGCTGGCCGATGCCGGCTACCCGCAGGCCTTGCTGACTGCCGCCGATCCGCCGGTGCTGCTCTATGCCAAGGGGCGCATCGAACTGCTCAACCGGCCGGCCTGCGCCATCGTCGGCAGTCGCAATGCGACGAAACAGGGCGAGGCCAATGCCACTGCCTTCGCCGCGGCACTGGCCCAAGCGGGGCTGACCATCGTCAGCGGCCTGGCCGCCGGCATCGACGCGGCGGCCCACCGCGGCGCGCTCGATGAGGCGGCCTCGACGATCGCGGTGATCGGCACCGGCTGCGATCGCATCTACCCGGCCAGAAATGCCGAGCTGGCGCGCGCGATCGCGGAAAAAGGCGTGATCCTGAGCGAATTCCCGCTCGGCACACCGCCCCTGCCTGCGAACTTCCCGCGCCGCAACCGGCTGATCGCCGGGCTTGCCCGCGGTTGCCTGGTCGTCGAGGCGGCCAAGCAAAGCGGCTCGCTCATTACCGCGCGGCTGGCCGCCGAAGCGGGGCGCGAGGTGTTCGCGATCCCCGGCTCGATCCACTCGCCGCAATCGAAGGGCTGCCATGCGCTGATCAAGCAAGGCGCCAAGCTGGTCGACTCCGCCCAGGACATCCTCGAAGAATTGCGCTGGGAAAAGGTCGTCGATCCGGCCGCGCTGCCGCCAGTCAAGGAGGCCGAGACCGATCCGCTGCTGGTGGCCCTGGGCGGCGATCCTTGCGATCTCGACACCCTGGCCGAGCGCACCGGACTGGCCGCCGATGCCTTGCTTGCCAGTTTGCTGGCCCTCGAAATGGCCGGGCGCGTCGCCCAGCTGCCCGGCGGGCGCTATCAGCGGTTGAATTGAGCCCGCCCCCCTCTGTCCCCCCTCGCGGGGGGCTTCTCATTTGCTCGCTTGCGCTCGAAAACGAGGGGCGTCTTCGTAGCACGGCCCGTGCGGATTGCGCCCTCCGGCGCGTGCCGCCTCCGGGCTGGCATTTCCCGCCCCGACGCAGCTGCGTCCTCCACGGGAACGCTGCGCCATCCATCCGCCCTCCTTGCATGCGAATAGGTTTGGCGCTTAACATCCGCCCCCTCATCTACCGTTTTCCATGAGCAAACAACTGATCATTGCCGAAAAGCCCTCCGTCGCCCAGGACATCGCCCGGGCGCTGGGCGGTTTTACCCGCGCGGGCGATTATTTCGAGAGCGAGCACTATGTGCTCTCCTCGGCCATCGGCCATCTACTCGAGCTGGCCGTGCCCGAGGAATACGAAGTCAAGCGCGGCAAGTGGAGCTTCGTCCATTTGCCGGTGATCCCGCCGCACTTCACACTCCATCCGATCGACAAGACCGCCGAGCGCCTGAAGCTGCTCGTGCGCCTGATCAAGCGCAAGGACGTCGTCGCCTTGATCAATGCCTGCGATGCCGGCCGCGAAGGCGAGCTCATTTTCCGTTACGTCGTGCAGCACGCCAAGACCGACAAGCCGATCCGCAGGCTGTGGCTGCAGTCGATGACGCCGCAGGCGATCAAGGAGGGCTTTGCCCATCTGCGCAGCGACGCGGAGATGTTGCCTCTGGCCGATGCGGCACGCTGCCGCTCGGAGGCCGACTGGCTCATTGGCATCAATGGCACGCGCGCGATGACCGCCTTCAACTCGCAGGAAGGCGGCTTTTACAAGACCACCGTCGGCCGCGTGCAGACGCCGACGCTGGCGATCCTGGTCGAGCGTGAGAAGGCGATCCGCGCCCATCGGCCGCGCGACTACTGGGAAGTCGAGGCCGAATTCCAGGCCGTGGCCGGAACTTACCGCGGCAGGTGGTTCGATGAAAAGTTCAAGAAGAGCGATGACGAGCATGCCCGCGCCGAACGGCTGTGGGACATCAAACAGGCCGAGGCGCTGCGCAGGAAATGCCTTGGCAAGCATGGCGAGGTCAGCGAGGAGGCCACAGCCAAGACCGAGGCCTGTCCGCTCCTCTATGACCTGACTTCGCTGCAGCGCGATGCCAACGGCCGCTTTGGTTTCTCGGCGCGCACGACGTTGGCGCTGGCACAGGCGCTCTATGAAAAGCACAAGGTGCTCACCTACCCGCGCACCGACAGTCGGTATCTTCCCGAGGACATGCTAGGCGCCGTCAAGGACGCCTTGCGCGCGCTCACCGCGACGCCGCTGGGTGCGCACGCCGAGGCGGTGCTGAAAAACGGCTGGGTGATTCCCACCAAGCGCATCTTCAACAACGCCAAGGTCTCGGATCACTTTGCGATCATCCCGACCGGCGCGATGCCCAAGAGCCTCAGCGAAGCGGAGCAAAAGCTCTATGAGCTCGTCGTGCGCCGCTTCATCGCCATCTTCTTTCCCAGCGCCGAGTATCTGGTCACCACGCGCATCACGCGCGTCGAGGGCGAGCCGTTCAAGACCGTCGGCAAGGTGTTGGTGACCCCGGGCTGGCCCGCCGTCTATGGCAAGGAAGCGGTCTTGGCC
>JAOAIM010000277.1 GCA_026414705.1 Verrucomicrobiia bacterium
GCCGGCTGTTGATGTCCCGCAACCTGTTGGTCTCGCCGCGAGCCGAGCTGCCCGAGCCGGTCGTGCGCGCGCTGAATGCCATTGCGGCAAACCCGCTGCGCGATTGGAAGGCCCGTGAACTGGCCGGCGTGGCCAAGGTCAGTTACTCGGGTCTCCGCGCACTGTTTCGAAAGTGCGGTCAGGGCACAATTCACCAGCACATCCAGCGGGCGCGGTTGGACCAGGCACGGTTGTTGTTGGCCGACAGGCGGCTTTCGGTAAAGGACGTGGCGGCGCAGTTGAATTTTTCCACCGAGTTTTACTTCAGCCAGTTCTTCCGCCACCACACCGGCCTCAGCCCGACCGCTTACCGGCAGAGTCTCAAGCCATGAACCGGCGGCGCTGAGTTGCACCCGCAATGCCAGAGGCCTTCACCGGCCGGGTAGCGCCACCACAGCGGTCCAGCAGTTCGAGCCGAACCTTTCCAGAAACCGCCTCGCCAATTCCTCCCCGGCATCGGCGTTTTCGGCGATGGCAAAGGTCGTCGAGCCGCTGCCACACAGCAGCGTGCCCAGCGCACCCCGGGCGCGCATGAACTCCTGGTAGAGCGCCAGGATCGGATATTTCGTCAGCACCGGCGCTTCGAGTGCGTTGTAGAGGGCGGCTGCGGCCGCGCGCGTGTCAGTGCCGCCCAGCAGTTCCAGCAACCTGCCGGCGCGCCCCGGCCGCCCGTTGAGCGCCTCGGGGAACGCTGCCAGTTGTTGGTACGCCCAGGGCGTCGAAACGCCAAAGCCGGGATTCACCAGCACCAGCGCGCGCCCTCGCAGAGCCGGGAAGAAATCCAACGGTTCGATGTGCTCGCCGCGCCCCGTGGCCAGCGCCGGGCGGTCCTGAAGAAAGAACGGCACGTCCGACCCCAGGCGCGCGGCCAGCGTCTGCAATTGGACCGGGGATAGCGGCCGGCCGAACAACTCGTTCAAGCCGGACAACGTCGTGGCCGCATTGCCACTGCCACCGCCCAGACCGGCTGCCAAGGGGATGCGCTTCTCCAGGTGGATGCGCACGCCATCCGAGATGCCGGCCGACTCCAGAAACGCCGTGGCGGCGCGATGGACGAGGTTCGAGGCATCGGTCGGCAGGCGTGGGTCGCTGCAAGTCAGGCTCACCCCATTGCCTCCGCGCTCGAAGCGCAGCGTGTCGCAAAGCGCCACCGGGTGGAAAATCGTCTCCAGCTCGTGGTAACCGTCAGCCCGCCGGCCCAGCACGTTGAGCAGCAGGTTGACCTTGCAGGGTGAGGAGCGCTCCAGTGCCATCAAGAAAAACGCGCCAGCCTTCCGGGGGCTGGCGCGGCTGAAAGGGTCACGCCGTCGTCCTGCGGCTCAGTTCGAGAATGTGCGGAAGCGGCTGTTGGGGAACATCGGCGCCACGTCGCCGCCGCTGAAACCCAGCTCCGTGGAAGAATCCAGGGCCGGCAGCGCAATCAGGCCGGGTTTGTAATTGTCTGGATACACCGGATTGGGCTTGAGGTAGTTGGTGAAAACCGGCTCATACGGCGGGAACGGCGCGGTGACGATCTCGTAAAGGCCGATGCCCATCCGCGCCATGCTGCGGTTGAAGCCCCTGACCAGGCCGGTCGTGTAGGCTGCATGCGGAGACTCGAAGAGCGCCGTTTGCTCAATGCTCCGGCGCATCTCACCCCAGCGGGTGATCTCGCCAAAATTGCTCATGCCGCGGCCCAGCTTGCGTTCGGGACCGGCGCAACCGCCGGCCAGCAACCCTGTCACAGCAACGGCCAGGAAAAGGGTGACTCTGTTACGCATACGTCGTTCGTTGTTGCAATCAACAATGCGAGCCTAGCCGGCCACACAAGGATGTAAAGCCAGTTTTCTGCTCGCAAAGAGCAAAGGCTCGCGCGCTCCCGAATTCAGCTCCGGCGTGCTGACACCAACAAGCCCGCCAAGTGGGGTGTCAGTCCGGGCCATACGCAGTAACGACCCGCCACCGTGCGGAATGCAGCCCGTGCCGGACCGGCTCACTCCAACCACAAATCCAACCCAACCCGCTACAATCCTACGCGCCAAAGGTTGACAGGTCCGACACCCGCATGGGCAATGGTCCGCCAAATCGCTTGCTTCCGAGAATAAAAACTGTATCTGGGTTCCTGCGCCACCGCAGGGGTGGCTGCCCTGAACAGCAACGGGTGCATCTGCACGAAACCACCGTAGCGCGGACCTCCGGTCTGCCGTGTAGCGGGTCTCCAATCCGCGAGCCACGCTGCTTGGCACGAGACACCGGTCGCAAATCCGCACTGCCAACGCCCTGCGGCTGTTGCACAGGCAATCCACCGGCAGCTTCCACCTCAGCCGCCCAGGTTGGCCGGCAGCTCGCGAAGCGTTTGCCGGGGCGTGTCAGAGGGCGCTTGATGAGGTCTCCGCCAGGGTGCTCCCGACAACGACAGGCGGCCGGGCAAGAAACTGCAACCATGCAAGAGTTATGATCGAATCCTTCCGAATAACCGCAGTGGACATCGTTATTTTCGTGGCCTTCGTCATCGCCGTCGTCACCACCGGCCTGCTCAAGAGCCGCCACGAAAAAAGCAGCGAGGATTACTTCCTGGCCGGACGCGGCCTGCAC
>JAOAIM010000278.1 GCA_026414705.1 Verrucomicrobiia bacterium
GACCACCGCCTCCTGCTTCAGTCGTTTGGCCAGGTCATACGCGATGCCGAAGCACACGAACACCGACAACACTCCGAAGGTCGCCGTCACCGGCACCTGCAAGAGGCGCGCATACGGGCCGATGCGTTGCTCCCAGCCGGGCACGGGCAAAAACGCCACGATCAGGAACAACCCGCCGATGATCGTCAGCGGCACGATCGAGACCATCCCGGCGCGAATCGCCGACAGGTAGGTGTTCTCGCTCAGGGCCGTCAGCGGCGGCACGACGTATTGGTTGATCAATGCGATGGCTTTGTTCACGCAGCCTCCTCGAGCCGGAACGGATCAGTCGGATTTTGCGGGTCAGTCGGATTTTGTGTTGGCCATGCAGCGGCACGGACCAAAACGGATAAAAACCCGCACCTCGCCCGGATGTGCGCATCCCGGAAGCGCAACGTCGGAACGCGGCGAAGAGACCCGCTTTCCGCCGCCGATCCGCGTGAATCTGAGTTCATCCGGGGTTTCAAATCGGAGCGCCTGGCTCAGCTTCTCGTCCGCGCCCAGTCGCGGAGCGCGTCGCGGTGCGCATGGATTTTTTCAAAAGCCCGCGCGATGTCGTCCATGTCCGCCCGCGTGCCCAGAAAGAGGCGCTGTTCCAGCCAAACAGCCTGTTCGCGGCAGAGCCGGTCGCTGTTCGGACATTCCACGGCGCGGTAATCGAGCCGGGCCCTGGCCTGCGCCAGAAACGGCCCGAACGCCTTGTTTTGAAACATGGGCTGTCGGTGCAGCGAAAACCCGTAGCCACCCGAGCACGGGATGCCCTCGGCTTGAAGCGCCTGCAGCACCGCCGCCCGCGGCGCGCCGAATTCGCGCTCATCGAGCCGCAACAGGAACAAATGAAAACTGTGCCGCGTGCAGAAGTCCGGTCGCCGCTGCGGATACAGCCCGGGCAGGGCGGCGAGTTTGCGCGCCAGGTATTGGCCGTTGCGGTCGCGCCGCGCGGTCTGGGCGCGCAAGCGGTTGAGTTGCGCGTTGAGCACCGCGCCCTGAAACTCGCCCAGCCGGTAGTTGCCCGAGATGACGTGATGCTCATACCACACGCCGCCCGGCACCCGCCCGCAGTTGTGGATCGAACGACACGCCGCAGCCAGAGCGTCGTCATTGGTCGTCAGCATTCCGCCCTCGCCCGCCGTGAGATTTTTGCTCGACTGAAAGGAGAACGACGCCACGTGCCCCAGCGCGCCGACGGGCCGGTTTTTGTAACTGGCCCCGTGCGCATGCGCCGCGTCCTCGATCACCCACAGATTCCGTTCACGCGCCAGCGCCATGAACGCGTCCATGTCGGCGGGCAGGCCGGCAAAATGCACCGGGATGATCGCGCGCGTGCGGGGCGTGAGCGCCGCCTCAACCGCGCGCGGATCGAGATTGAACGTGTCCAACTCCACGTCGGCGAAGACCGGAATCAAATTCGCCTCGACCACGGCCGACGCGGTGGAAAAAAACGTGTAAGGCGGTACGATCACCTCGTCCTCCGCCTCCAGGCCCGCCGCCTGCAGGGCGATGCGCAGCGACACGGTGCCGTTGACCACGGCGATGCCGTGTTGGCAGCCGTGCATCGCCGCGAAACGCCGCTCGAAGCGCTCGACCTCCGGCCCGTGCAGTCGCCCCCACTTGCCGCTGCGCAGCACGCGCAACAGCGCGCGTTCTTCGGGTTTGCCGAACACCGGCCAGGCGGCAAAAGGCTTGGTGCGGACGGGCGAGCCGCCCAGAAGCGCCAGTTTGCGGGACACGTCGCGCGTTGCCATCTGACGGGCGGATGAAACCCCACCGCGCTTACGCCCGCAAACTTTTTCCCATGTAGATGCAGGCGTCGCGGCCCTCGCCCACGCGCGCCAACTCTTGAAAGCCCAGCTTGCGGTAGAAACCCTGGGCACGAGTGTTGAGCGCGCTCACGCCCAGGTGCGCGCCCGGCGAACCGCGCTCGCGCAACTTGGCCATGACCATTTCCATCATCCGCCGCCCGAAGCCCCGACCCTGCGCCCGCACCAGCAGATCAATGTGCAGGTGCGACGGGTAATCCTCATACGGTTCGGGGCAAAAATAATCCGGGTGGTGATACCAGTAATAAACCTGCTGCACGCGCGTCCAGGTGGTCGGATCGCCCTGTGGTTCGGGGAACTGCGTGCACAATTGCGGACGCCACTCGCGCTCGTAGCGCTCGTAGAACCGGCGCGAATCCAGCGCGCCGAACGCGTAACCGCAAATGCCTTCGGCGTCCTCCAACACCAGGCTCAACTCCGGCTCGAAGGTCAGATACGGCCCGACAAAAATGCGACCGAGCGCATCGGGGTCCTCCCGGTAAAACGGCTCGCCGTCGTCGCCGTAGTTACCGGTCTTCATGCACACGTAATAACAACCCGGCAGGTCTTCGAGCCGACCGGGACGGATGATGAATTCGGTGGTGGAGTTGGTCATGGCGTTGTGCTTCGTTGAGTTTGAACCCGGGCGACGGTTCTGCGCGCTTGTTCCGCTTGGGCTGGCACCAGTCGCCCATCGGGCCGTTGCACCCAGAGCCGC
>JAOAIM010000279.1 GCA_026414705.1 Verrucomicrobiia bacterium
GGCTGGAAGCCCGCGCTACGCTCCGACGCTCCACGCTCTGACGCTCCACGCTCCCACGCTCTGCGCGCTGCGCGGTCTGGTGACAGCGCGGATTCGGCATTGAACGGTTTCACCGCGCACCCGAATCTGGCGGCGTGAACGCCTTTGACCGCGACCTGGCCGGTCGGCTCGATGCGCTGCGCGCCGCCGGTTTGCATCGCCAGTTGCGCCGGGTGGATTCGGCGCCGGGTGCCCGCCTGGAAGTCGGCGGGCGCAAGCTGCTGAATTTTTCCTCGAACGATTACCTTGGTTTGGCGACGCATCCGGCGCTCCGGGCTGCCGCGATGCGCGCGATCGAGCGCTTCGGCGCCGGCAGCACGGCGTCGCGGCTCCTCGGCGGTTCGCTCGCGCCGCATCACGAGTTGGAGGAGGCGCTTGCCGCGTTCAAGGGCACCGAGGCGGCGCTGACGTTTTCCTCCGGCTACGCGACCGCGCTGGGCACGATCCCCGCGTTGCTGGAGCGGGAGGACGTGGTCGTGCTCGACCGGCTGGCGCACGCCTGCCTGGTGGACGCGGCGCGGCTCAGCGGCGCGAAATTGCGCGTGTTCGCGCACAACGATCTGAATGAGCTGGAGGACATTCTGAGGTGGGCCGCGAGCCGACCGCCCACGGGGTCACGCCCGGCGCGGGTGCTGATCGTGACCGAAAGCGTGTTCAGCATGGACGGGGACGGCGCGCCGTTGCGGGAGTTGGTGGAGTTGAAGGAGCGGTACGGCGCGTGGTTGCTGGTGGACGAAGCGCACGCGACGGGCGTCTGCGGGCCGGACGGACGGGGGCGCGCGGCGGAACTGGGGCTGACCGGGCGCATCGAGGTGCACATGGGCACGTTGGGCAAGGCGCTCGGTGCCAGCGGCGGGTTCATCTGTGGCTCGCGCACGCTGATCGAGTATCTGGTGAACCGCGCGCGCAGTTTCATTTTCAGCACGGCGCCGCCGCCGGCGGCGGCCTCTGCGGCGCTGGCCGCCCTGCAACTGCTCCAGAGCGAGGAGGGCCGCGCGCGACGCGAGCGGCTTCAGGCGAACATCGGGCGTTTGCAAGCTGCGCCACTGCCGGGCCTGCGCGTGGAGAGCGCGATTGTGCCGTGGATTCTGGGCGAGGAAGCGCGAGCGGTGGCGGCCGCCGAGCACCTGCGGGAGCGCGGCATTTTTGTTCCGGCAATCCGGTATCCGACGGTGGCGCGGGGCGCGGCGCGGTTGCGCATCAGTTTGAGCGCGGCGCATCGCGGCGAAGACCTTGACGCGTTGGTTGCGGCCGTGGCGGAATGGTTGGCAACCCAGACGCAGCCGAAGCGAGCATGAACGTCCTGGCCCGGTTGGATCACGCCCATGTGTGGCATCCGTTCACGCAGATGCGCGAATGGCTGCGGCGTGAGCCGATCGTGATCGTGTCGGGCCGCGGCGCGGTGCTGCGCGATGTGCGCGGGCGCGAATACCTCGACGCGAACGCTTCGATCTGGACCAATCTCCACGGGCACAATCATCCCCGGTTGAACGCGGCGCTGCGGCGGCAGTTGAGCAAGATCGCCCACAGTTCGGCGCTGGGGCTGGCCAACGAACCGGCGTCTCTGCTCGCGGCAAAGCTCGTTGCCGCGGCGAATCCTCGCGGGCTGCCGTGCACGCCGCGTCTGACGAAGGTGTTCTTCAGCGACGACGGTTCGACGGCGGTGGAGGTGGCGCTCAAGCTGGCCTACGAGTTCACGCGCCGCACGCGGGGTCGGCGACCCGAACCGCGATTTCTGTCGCTGGATTCGGCGTATCACGGCGACACGCTCGGCGCGGTGGCACTGGGGCACATTGACCTGTTCCACCGGAGTTTTGCGGGGCTGTTGTTCAAGTCGCACAAGGTCATGTCGCCCTACTGCTATCGCTGTCCGTTCAACCGGGCCAAACCGGAGCGGGCCGATGCGCGGGAGTATCGGCGTTGCAACTGGGAATGTGTCGCGGAGGTGGAACGGAAATTCGTGGCGGCGCGGCGGCGGGGCAATCCTTACGCCGGATTTGTGTTCGAGCCGCTGATTCAGGGCGCAGCGGGGATGATTGCGCACCCGGCGGGTTGGCTGCGGCGCGTGGCGGAAATCGCGCGCGGGCACGGGGCGTTGTTGATCGCGGACGAGGTGATGAGCGGGTTCGGGCGTTGCGGTGTGCGGGCGGGGGGCGCTGGCACTGCGAAGCGTGGGGGCGCGGGGGCGGGTCAGCACGCGGGAGTCGGGCGCGTTGAGACGTTGGCGACACGAGGCGCGGGTCACCGTTTCGATGGCGCAGGCGGCGGCCTTTTCGCGTGTCATCACGAGGGCGTGCAGCCGGATTTTCTGTGTCTGGCCAAGGGGCTGACCGGCGGGTATCTGCCGATGGCGGCGACGCTCACCACGGAGCGCGTGTTCGACGCGTTTCATGCGTGATCAGGGGGGATTCAATGCCGGGGGCGCGAATCGTAGAGGATTGCCATGACGTCCGCTTGACCGTCACGGACGGCGCCGAAGTCCGGCAAATATTCGTGAATGC
>JAOAIM010000280.1 GCA_026414705.1 Verrucomicrobiia bacterium
GCCAAGCCCTCCGGACCGCGGCTTCAACCGATACCTTCACCGAGCCGCTCTGCGAATCGCCGGCTCTCGCTTGGAGTCGCGTCCCCGGCCAGGCGCAAAGCTTCCTGCACCGGGGTGCAAAGTCGTGCCCGGCACAGCTTCGCGTATTGCGGGTTCAGTTCGATGAGAACGGCGCGGCGGCCTTCCTGTTGCGCCACCTCGCCGGTCGTGCCGGAACCGCCGAAAGGATCGAGAATGGTGTCTCCGGGCCGGCTGCCCAGCAGAATGCAGCGGCGCGCCAGCTCGCGCGGAAACGCAGCCGGATGGCCCTTGCTGCCGTTGTCAGGCCCCAGAATCCAGCAATTGCGCAAGTTCGCTCCCGTCGGCTCGCGCACCGCGTTGGCGTCGTAGTAGTAATTCGGCGATTTCGCCATCAGAAACACGTCTTCGGTGGCGTTGGTCGGGCGGTTTCTGACGCTTTCGGGCATGGCGGTTTTTTTGACCCAGGTGATCTTGGAGCGGAGCAGCCAGCCGTCGGCCTGCAACGCGAAGGCCACCCGCCAGGGCAGTCCCATCAGGTCACGATCCTTCAACCCCCAGCAGGGTGGCACCTTGCAGTTGCGTTTCTGGATGAGCTTGCGGGTGTTGGCCACCACCGCGTTGGGGCCGCAGCGGCCCGTGCCGCCGTTGCGGGCGTAACCGTCGCCAATGTTCAACCAGAGCGTGCCGTCCTTGCGCAACACGCGCCGGACTTCGCGAAAAATTTCCACCAGGTTGGCGACGTATTGTTCGGGCGAGGGCTCGGCGCCGATTTGGAGCGGATGCGCGTAATCCCGCAGCCCCCAATACGGCGGTGAGGTGACGCAACATTGAACCGATTCGGCGGGCAGCGCGCGCAGCAGGCTGCGACAATCGCCGACCAAAATTTGCACTTCAGCGACGGTCATGGGCGCGTTTTCGAATCCGGTCTCCGCCCGAACCATACGCCGATTGCTTTTCACGGGCGCCGTTACCCGGCAAGAAAAAACCCGCGAACTGGCCGGTCACCGCGCGCCGATGCGCACCCGCCCGGTGTGCTGCGGGTCGGCACGAAACATCGGCCAGGGGGTGTTCGCCAGCGGCACGTTGTTTTGCAGCGCATAGAGGTAGGCGCCGGTGCAGGCGGCATACACCGTGCCCTCCGGGCTGACCACCACGGAGGAGTGACTGGGCGCATACAACCAGAAATTCCAGACCCAGTCCCGGTCGCCGGTGCCGTGCAGCACGGTCATCACGTAACCGTCGCCGCCGGTGAAAATCACGTGTCCGTTCGCCAGCACCGCCGCCGCCGTGTCCCCGTAAGCGCCCGGCCCCGGATGCCAGAAGCGCCGCACCCACTTGAACGTGCCGTCAGCGTTCACCGCGCAATGATTCGTGTTGACCGAAATGAAAATCGTGCCGTCGGCGCCCAACACCGGCGAAGAGCCGGTCACCCCGCCCGTGTGCAAGTGCCAGCGCGCCGAGCCGTCGGGATTCAGCGCGTGCAACTTGCCGTCCACCGACGAAAAATAAATCGCGCCGTCCGCGCCAATCGCCGGCGAGGACAGAATCGCGCCGCCGGTCGCAAACCGCCAGCGCAGCGAGCCGTCGGGATTCAGCGCGTAAAAATTCCGGTCGTGCGATCCGAAATAAATCGTCCCGTCCGCGCCGATGGCCGCCGAGGAAACGATCGGGCCGCCGGTCGAAAAAACCCATCGCTTGGAGCCGTCCGGGTTGAGCGCGTAAAACTGTTTGTCCCACGAGCCAAAATAAATCGTGCCGTCGGTGGCCAGCGCTGCCGAAGCGTCCACCCAGCCGCCGGTCGGAAAAAACCACTTCAGTTTGCCCCGTCGGTCCACCGCATAGAACCGCCGGTCACGACAGCCGATGTAAACGGTTTCATCCGTGCCCACCGCCGGCGACGACGCCATCTCCAGGCCGGTTCTGAACGCCCAGCGTTTCGAACCGTCCGGGTTGAGCGCCAGCAACCGCCCGCTCCAGGTGCCGATGTAAATGGTGCCGTCGGTCCCCAACGCGGGTGAGGAACGCGTCCCCCACATGCCCGGCGCTTTCCAGAGATTGGTGGCGCTGTAGGACTGCCCGGCCAGATACGACGCCTCCACGCTCAGCATCCACGCCACAATTGCTGCCAAAGCCGGCTTCACGCGCGCCAACGTTACAAACCGACCCGGACCGCGGCAAACGGCTTTTGCGCCGACGCGAAAAAACGGCCCGGCGAGCCGCACGCTCCATCGCAGAAGCGATGAGCATGGAGCGTGGAGCGTGGGAGCGTAGCGCGGGCTTCCAGTCTGCCGGTTCGCCGACTTGCAGTCGGCGATGCGAAAGCAGCGGCACCAACACTGAAAACTCTGAACTTTGAACCTTGAACTCTGAACTTTGAACAGGGCTCTGCGTGCGTCACGGGTCATCGCGTTGCCCTTGTGCGGCTTGGGCAATTCCCTCTCCCTCGAGGGAGAGGGGCAGGGTGAGGGTGAAGTATGGCGCGAGTTCGGTGCGCTC
>JAOAIM010000027.1 GCA_026414705.1 Verrucomicrobiia bacterium
GTTGATGTTGGCGTAAATGCCGTGGGCTTTGAGCCGCGCCACCACGTAGTGCAGCTTTTCGAGCTGGCTGGCGTTGAAGTTGGTGCTGCGCGTGGACGTGTAACTGAGAATGCCCCCGCCATAAGCCCACGGCGCGTCCAGGTGATGAAACCGCACGCAGTTGATGCCAAACTTGGCCAGTCGGGCCGCGACGGCGTCGGCTTTGTTGGTGGGCATGAAGGGCGAATCGCCCGCGAAGTTCACCCCCAGAAACCGGATGCGCCGGCCGTTGACGACGAACTGACCGTTGGTGTCCACCGTGACGACCGACTCCGGCCCGATGGGGCTGTTCATGGCCGAAAAATCGGTGACCACGCCGGGCAGGGCGTCATCCCACGGGAGCACGAACGGCACGGCCCACCCGCTGACGCACGACGCCAGCCAAAGACAGCACAAACATCGAGTCTTCACGCGGGAAAATCTTAGCACCGCCGCGCGGGTTGCCCAGCCGGGGTCTCCGCTTTGTGGATCGCCGGCGCGAGCCGCAATTTGACCGCGTTGCCGGTGGCAGCGGAGGGTTGTCATTTGAATCGTCGGCACAGCCGCATCATTCTGGTGTCCCCCTACAACGGCGAATGGGGTGCGCTGGACCACGAGATGCAACAGTTCGCCACGGTGCGCCACACCAAGGGCGGTCCTGTCGGTTTCTTCGACGGCACGACCCGCCTTTACAAAAACAATATTCCCCCGGCGAGCCAACAGATTCCAAAACCGGCGCGACATCGTCCAAATTCGCCAAGCGGAATTTTTTCGAACGTTGGGCCGACCGTGCTCGCACCCGTTCCGCACTCATCCCGCACGATCCGAAGTTCGTTTCGTCTTGGCACGGTTTTGCACGCCGCCTAACGTGGCCCGCGTGACGGGCTTCCTCCGATTCGTCGGGATCGCAAACGCTGCCGCCTGGTTGGGCGCGTGCCTCTTTTACACCCTTGGCGTCGGCCCGGCCACGCTTTCGGCGGACATGCAAACCCTGCTCGGCCCGAGGTATTTCCCGTATTTCGCCGGCGCCGTCGGCCTGATCCTGCTCAAACGCTACTTCCAGTTCCACATCGTGTGCGCGAGCGTGGCCCTGTTGCACGCGCTGGCGGAGCGATTTTACCTGGGCCGCCGCCTCACCCGCGCCCGGTTGGCGCTGCTGGCAGCCCTGCTGGTGTTTGGCGTCGCCGGTAGCGCCTGGCTCGCCCCCAAACTCACCCACCTCCACCGCGTCGCCCACGCCCAAAATGCCGTCGAACCTGTCCGCCAGGCCGCCGCGCGTTCCTTCCGCCTCTGGCACGGTGTCTTTCAGGGCCTCAATGTGCTGGTCATCGCGGGCGTGGCCGTGTGCGTCTGGCGCGTCACCCATCCCCGCGACGAACTGCGCTTCCTCGGCGCGCAATTCCAAAGTTGACAAACCGCCAATGTTGCCAAATTTGTGGCAAAAGCTGGTTGGGTCGCCACCGGCGTGAAGTCTGCCAACGTTATGATTTCGAACGAACGCCCGTCACCCTTTGGACATCGTTCCCGGATGCCGAATCCCGCTCCCAAGCCGCCGGTCAACGAAACCACGCTCCGATCTGACAAAATCCAGATCGAGCGCAAAACCTTCGTCTTCACCCTCAAGGAAAATCCCCGGGGCCGTTTCCTGCGCATCACCGAGGACGTCAGCGGCCGGCGCGACACGATCATCATCCCGGCCCCCGGCCTGGCCGATTTCCGCAAGATGATCGAGGCCATGGAAAAGACCTCCGCCGAGACCCCGCCCCAACAGGAGTAGCCTCCAATTTGACAGGCCCCTCCCAACACCGGGCTTCAGCTCGGTGAAAAAAACGCCCGGCTGTTCAGCTTTTGAGCGCCCGCGGCCCGCGCGCCCGCACCCGCGGCGCATCACCCCACAACCCTTCCAGATCGTAACGCGCCCGCACATCGGCCCGCATCACGTGCACGATCACGTCAAAGAAATCCAACACCACCCAGGCACCCTGCACCGTGCCGTCCACCGCGCGCGGGCGCACACCGTAATCCTCCCGCAACCGCTCGGTGATCTCCTCCAGGATCGCGCGCAGGTGCGGCTCGCTCGTTCCGGAAGCAATCACGAAATAGTCCGTGATGCTGGAGAGTTTGCGCACGTCCAATACCACGAGGTTTTCCGCCTTTTTTTGATCCGCCAACCGCCGACACAGCAGCGCCAGTTTTCGTGAATCCATACTTCAATGACAGGTTAACACCAGGCTGCGCGCCCTGAACACGGGGAAATCCGCCGGCCAACGCAGGCCCGCATTCCAAACCGTCGCGCCCGCTCCCACGCCCAACGCTCACGCATACAATCCCTCCACCCGGATCGCCTCGGCCACCGCCGGCGGCACCAACGGCTCCACCGGCAAGCCGGCCCGCACGCGCCCACGAATTTCAGACGAGGAAACCGCGCAGGGGAAACCGCGCAACACCCGCCCGCGAAACGGCGCCGGAAACGCCCCGGGCGTCTCCCCGGGCCGGGGAATCACCACAAATTCCGTCAGCCGCGCCAGTTCGCCCGCTTCGCGCCAGGACGGCAACGCCGCCACGTTGTCCGCGCCAATCAAATAAAACAACTCCGCGCCCGCGAACCGGCGCGCGTAATCGCGCACCGTCTCAATCGTGTAGGACACCCCGCCGCGCCGCAGTTCCTGCTCGTCCACCTCGCACCGTGTCCAGCCCGCCAGCGCCAGCCGCAACAGACGCGCCCGCACCGCCCCGGGCGCGTGCGCCTGACCCACCTTGAAGGGCGACTGCGCCGCCGGAATGAAAAACAACCGGTCCAACCCCAGTTCCTCCAACGCCGCTCGCGCCACCAACAGATGTCCCAGGTGCACCGGATCAAACGAACCGCCAAACAGCCCGATCCGCCGCAACGTCCCTGAACCGTTCGCAACGCTCATCGCCGAAAATGCCGGTCGGCAAAGTTCAAATACTGCGCCCAGTCGTAATCGGTCACATCATGTTTGCCCGAGCGAATGTGATAGCCGATGCCGTCGCCCACCGGCGTGTTGAGTGGCGGCATCTCCGTCACGCCCAGCCCGGCCCGGCCCAGCAGCCGATACACCGGCTCGGCGTGCAGGGCCGCCAAAAATTCCCCGCGCGGATCCGCCCAACGATCCTCCTCGGCGCTCGCCACATACACCGGACGCGGCGCGATGAGTGCGATCAATTCGTGCTGATCCACCGGCAGTGCCGCCACGTTGTCCGAATAGCGCTTGAAGTTGCCGCAAAACCAGTGCGGAAAACGGCGATTCAAATCCGCTGTCGTTTCGCCAAACCACCGCCGCGCCAGCGCCGCACCGCCTTCGCCCGAGTTGTTCGAGATGACGATGGCGAACCGCCGGTCGCGCGCGCCCGCCCACAACGCCGTTTTCCCCAGCCGCGAATGCCCCAGCACCGCCACCCGCTTCGCGTCCACCGCGCGCTCCGTCTCCAAATAATCCAGCGCCCGGCTCAACCCCCACGCCCAGGCGCTGATCGCGCCCCATGCCTCCGGCCCAAACACCGTGTTCGTGCCCGCCGGGCTGAGCGCCGCGCGAATGCCACTTTTCCAACCCTCGGGGTGATCCGGCTCCAGGTCGCCGTAATACACCGTCGCCAGCGCATAGCCGCGCGCCACGATGGTTGCCACCGGCCAGCGTTCCGCCTCAATCCCCCGACACGCCTCGGTGGCGCGGTTGCTCACGATGCACGGGCTGCGCTCGGCCACCATCCAGCGCTCCGAAAGCCGGATCGCCGGATCAGGTTGCACGGCATGATTGCCGTTGAAGTTCAAACCCAGAAATGCCGGCACGCGACCGCGCGCGCCGTTGGGCAGGTAAAGCAACAGGTCCATGCGCGGCCCGTCGCGTTGCCCGGTCAACCAGATCGCCACCTGCTTGCGCGTCGCCCGCCCCCCGAGCGCGTTGCGATCGTGCTCGAACACGTCGAACCTCAGTCCGCCCGGACGGGCCGGCGCCCGGCCATAAACGTGTTCCTCAAACAGCCGTAGCAGCTCCGGCCGACGCTTTTGCTCCCACATGCGCGCCGTGGTCACGGGCGTGCCGTCGCCGCAGACCAACGGGTCGGGCAACGTGTAGGGCGGGACTTTGGTTTCGTCGTAATTGGGTGACGCCGATTGGGCGGAGAACATCGCACTGCCAGACACGAGCACCACGATTGCAGCCGACAGGCCGTCCACGCTCCAGGCTCTTCGGAGAGTCATCGTCCGATGACTCCGGGTGAATCCCCGCCCTTGTCGGCGCGTCGCCGCCGCCGCCGGTTTGAGGTTGCCCCTGCCTGTGGCTGCCGGTTCGTCGGCGGGCGAGCAACCGGATGTGCGGAGGTTGCAGCTCATCATGAAACTTGCCGCGTCAGCGTCCATCCCACCTTGTCTTGTCCGGGCGCGTCCGGGGCATCCGCTTCCAGGACACCGCGTGCGCGCGGGAAAAGCACCAGCGCCTCGACAATCATCCAAACCTCCAGGCCGAGCGTCGCCAGCGCAATGATCACCAGCGGCCACCGGCCCTGTTGAATCCAACTGGGATTGTCCGCTTCGCCCACGAACAACTGCCACGCCATCGCCCACATCGGCATGAGCAGCATGAAAATCATCGGGAGCACCAGAAACCAGATCGGCCGCCGCCGCCGCCACAAGTAAAAGGCCGTCACCAGAAACGCCAGCCCGCCCAGCAGTTGGTTCATCGCCCCGAACAACGGCCAGAGAATCAACCCGCCCTGACCGGCGTTGGCCACCGACCACGCCTGGCCGGGCGGTGGGATGGCTGCCAGCAGTGCGGCCAGCGTGACGGCAAACAGCGTCGCCCCGTGCCGATTCCGCAGCCAGCACAGCGGGCTCCACGGAGAGTCGGCCGCGCTGCTTTTTGCGGCCAACGCCCCGGCCAGTTCCTGCACCACGTATCGTTGCAGCCGGCACGCGGTGTCCATCGTCGTGCCGGCAAACGACGCCACCAGCACGCCCATCAACGCCACCGCCACGCCGCCGGGAATGCCAATCGCTTTGAGGAAATTCGCCGCCCCGTCCACAAACGCGCCCACCAGCGGGCCAAGTTTGGCCGACCACACCGCGTAGCGCGAGTGCCAGGCTTCCTGCCCCGCCAGCACCGTGCCGTCGGCCTGCGTCACGCCCAGTCCCAACCCGGCGGCGCACGCCAGAATCACCAGCACTGCCAGAAATCCCTCCAGCAGCATCCCGCCGTAACCGACCAACTGCGCGTCCGGCTCGCTTTTGAGTTGTTTGCTGCTGGTGCCGCTGCTGACCAGGCAGTGAAAACCGCTGATCGCCCCGCACGCAATCGTGATGAACAGAAACGGAAAAATCATCGGCGCGCCCGGCGGCGACCAGTTGACCATCGGCGCGACCAGTTCCAGCGACGGCCGCCTGCCGTCCGCCAGCGCCGGCCCGCCCAGAAAAGCCGCTCCGGCCAGACCCAACACCATCAATCCCAGCGCCGAAATCAATTGCAGCGAGTTGATGTAGTCGCGCGGTTGCAACAACACCCACACCGGCAGCACCGACGCCGCATAGGAATAGAGCAGCAGCACCACCACCCACGTCCAGGACGACCATTGGGCCATCGTCGTGTTGATCGTATGCAGCACCCCCACGTCGCCGTAGATCACCGTCAAATACATCACCCCCAGCGCCAGCAGCGAGGGCCACAGCAAATTCGCCCCGCGCCGGTGCAACCAATACCCGATCGCAATCGCAATCGGAATCTGCACCGTGCAGGGAAAAATCGCCGCCGGATACATGCGGAACACGCTGGCGATCACCAGGCCAAACACCGCCAGCACCAACGTCAACCCCAGCAACAACACCGACAAAAACAACAGACGCACCCGCGGGTTCAGCAGACGCCCGGCGATGTCCCCCACCGTCTGGCCATGGTTCCGCAGGCTCACCACCAGCGCGCCCAGGTCATGCACCGCCCCGATGAAAATCGAACCCAGCACCACCCACAACAACGCCGGCAGCCAGCCCCACATGATCCCAATCGCCGGGCCCACAATCGGGCCGGTGCCGGCGATGGATGTGAAATGATGACCAAACACCACCACGCGCGGCGTCGGCACGTAATCCCGCCCGTCGTTCCACCGCGCCGAGGGGCAAATCGCCTTCGCCGAAAGCACGAAAATCTTGTGGCCCAACCAGCGCCCGTAGGTGTGATAGGCAACGACAAACCCAACGGCAGTCAGCAACGCCAGCAACAAGACACTCATACGTGTGCGCCGCAACGTTGGTCCAAACTCATCCCTGGGTTCGTGCCCGGCGAATCCTTGCTCCCATCATGCACCTCGCACGGCGTCGCGCGCCGGTCATCCAGCGCCAGCACCCACGCGGCGACCCGATTGGAGCAAAACCGGAAACCGATCGCGTAGGAGCAGAGCGCGGCGATGAGGATGTAGGCGGAATTGATCGGTTCGCCCCGGCGCAGCGCCAGCGTCGCGTAAGCCACGGCGCCAAACACCGCCACCAGCACCCAGACAACTGCGGCCAGAGCTTTCTTCATTCCGAGGGCAACTGTCGCCGCTGTTTTAGAGCAACCCGGCACCGCTGCCCAGCAGTTTTGCGTTCACCGCGCCCGTCGTGCATGGCCAGCAACATCCGCCGGGGTGTTCCTCAACCGAGCACCTCGCGCACGAACCGGCAGTTCGCGCGATAACTCTCCAACAGGTCAGCCCCCGGGGGCAGCGCGCCCTCAATCTGCACCCAGCCGCCATAACCGATGGCGTCCAGCGCCGCGCGCACCTTCCGGTAATCCACCCGGCCCTGGCCCAGCAGCGCACCGTTCTCCTTGAAGTGAAACTCGCAGATGCGCTTGCGCCCCAGCACGCGGATCTCCGAGTAAATGTCGTAGCCGCGCTCGTTGGAATTGCAGCAATCGTAATAAACCTGCACCGCGCGGGAACCGACGCGCCGCAAAATGTCCAGGTGCGCCTCGCCGCTGAGCCAGCTTTCAAGGCCCAGCACCACGCCCGCCTTTTCGGCCTTCGGCGCGAGCCGTTTGAGCCGTCGCACCACCTCCTCAACGCCCGCCGGGTCGTCGCGCAAATCGCCCTTGCCGAAAAACGCCAGCAACACCACCCGCACCCCCAGCGCCCGGCACACGTCAATCGAATCGCTCACCCACTCGATCGTGCGCGGGTCGCTCTTGAACGGCACTTGGTTCAACTCGCCGATCGCCAGCGAGGCAATCGCCACGCCCGTGCGCCGCGCTGCCTCCCGGCATTCCCGCTGCACGTCCGGCCGGCGCAGCTTCAAGTCGTCCGCCACCGTCCCCAGGCTCACCTGCACGCCGTCGAGACCAATTTCTTTGGCCAGGTCAAACGCGCCCGGATCGCCCAGTTTGCCCAGCGACCAGTCGCACGCGCCGACCTTGAACCGCCGGCGCGCCGGCGCGGCCCACAAGGGCGAGAGCGAGGAGAGCGTTGCCAGGGCCGCCACCGCGCCGGCGGAGCGCACGAGCATTTGACGACGGGTCAGGGCGTTCGACGGGAGCACCGGTGACTGCATGGGGGCTGGTTAACACGCGAGCGCCCCGGCGCCAAGCACTGCGCTCGGCGTGTGGACGAGGCGGGTTTTCGCATTGCGCGCAACCCCGCGCTGGCACATAAAACCCCCATGCTAGCCCACGTCCGCTCCGCCGCGCTCAACGGCATTGACGCCTACCCCGTCGAGGTCGAAGTCCACTCCGGCTGGGGCGACACAGTCATTGTCATTGTGGGCCTGCCCGACGCCGCCGTGCGCGAGTCGCGCGACCGCGTCTCCACCGCCCTCACCAACTCCGGGTTCAAATTCCCGATGGGCCGCACCACGATCAACCTCGCGCCCGCCGACGTGAAAAAGGAAGGGCCGAGTTTCGATCTGCCCATCGCCCTGGGGCTGCTGGCCGCAAGCGAACAGTTGGAAACGCAGCGCTTCGACGAATTCCTCGTGGTCGGCGAACTGGCGCTGACCGGCGCCGTGCGCCCGTGCAAGGGCGTCTTGCCCGTGGCATTGTGCGCGCGCGCCGAGGGCCGACGCGGCGTCATCGTGCCCGCCGAAAACTCCGCCGAAGCCGCCGTCGTGGACGGCCTGGAAGTCATCCCCGTCCAGAACCTCCGCGAAGCCGCGCAGTTCCTCGAGGGTGAAATCCACATCCCGCCCGTGCGCGTGGACGTGACGACACTGTTTGACCAGCCGACCGAGGACGACGTGGATTTCGCCGAGGTCAAAGGGCAGGAATCGGTCAAGCGCGCGCTCGAAATTGCGGCGGCGGGCGGGCACAACGTGTTGCTCATCGGCCCGCCGGGCACGGGCAAATCCATGCTCGCCAAGCGCCTGCCCACCATCCTGCCGCCGCTGACGTTGCAGGAGGCCCTCGAAACCACCAAGGTCCACAGCATCGTCGGCCTGCTCCGGCCCGGCCAGGCGCTGGTCACGCGACGCCCCTTCCGCGCGCCGCATCACACCGCCAGCGACGCCGGCCTGCTGGGCGGCAACATCAATCCCACCCCCGGCGAAATCTCCCTCGCCCACAACGGCGTGCTCTTCCTCGACGAGTTGCCCGAATTCAAACGCAGCGTGCTGGAAACGTTGCGCCAGCCGCTCGAAGAAGGCCACGTCACCATCTCCCGCGCCGCCGGCACGATGACCTTTCCCGCGCACTTCATGCTCGTGGCGGCGATGAACCCGACGCCCGACGGCAAAATGCCCGGCGAATCCCGCTGCTCCCCGCGCGAAATTCAGAACTACCTGGGGCGCGTCTCCGGGCCGTTGCTCGACCGGATTGATCTGCACGTGGAAGTGCCCCCGGTGAAATTCCGCGAGATCAGCGCCGAACGCACGGGCGAACCCTCCGCCGCCATTCGCGAGCGGGTGGTGGCCGCGCGGCGACGCCAGCAACAGCGTTTCGCCCACAAACCGCGCATCACCTGCAACGCGCGCATGGGCCCGCGCGAGATCAAACAGTTTTGCGCGCTCGACGAGACCACGCGCGCGCTGCTCCAGCACGCGATGGCCGAGTATCAGTTGAGCGCCCGCGCCTACGACCGCATCCTGAAGGTCGCGCGCACGATTGCCGACCTGGCCGGCGCCGAGCACCTCACCGCCGACCACGTCAGCGAAGCCGTCCAATACCGCACCCTCGACCGGCAGATTTGGGGTTGAGCGCACACGGGTCGCGCCATCCCCATCATGCCCGAGACACTTCGAGTGAGGTTGCCGACTTACAACAAGGGCTTTGGCGGGTTTTCTTTTGACAAATCACAACTCCGGAGTTCCACGCCGCTGTGCGTCCGCAGCCGCCAGCGGCCCGGCCCAAAGGTCAGCGTCACTGCGCCTGTCTCGCGCGTGTAGAGCACCGGCACGTTCCGGCGACCCAGACGCTCGCGCAGTCCGGCCCCCGCGCGATGGGTCGCCGGATATTCCGAGTCGGCCACGATCACAACGCGCGGCTGAACCGCCGCCAGCAGCGAATCGCTCAGCGCTTCGGAGCGTTCCGGCAGACCCGCAATCACAATGTCCGCGCGCAACTCCGGCTCCCGCTCCAGCAGCTTCGCCTGACCCGCCGCGCCCAGGTCGGAGAGCAACAACACCCGCGTGCCGTGAACCGCGCCCAGCAACACCAGTGCCCCGTCGTCAGCCGCGCTGAACCGATCGCCCGCCTGCGGATGCAGCACCCGCCACGAGCCGAGCGTCTCGCCCCGGTTCAACTGCCGGATTCGACCGCTACTCTCCAGTCGCCCGACCAACTCACGATAGCGCGCGGACCGGAAGCGCTGCTCCGAGACCAGAACGTTCTGAACGGGCAATTCCGCGTCCAGCAGTTCCAATCCGCCAAAGCAGCGCAAATCTCCATGCGTCAGGATCAGGTGCTTGATGCGGTTAACGCCCCGGGCGGCCAGAAACGGACGCGTGATGAACTCGACGGCGTTGCTGTTGCCGCAATCCACGAGCAGGTCGCGGGCGCGCCCGGGCGCGTCCACAAACACGGCGTGCGCTCCGTTGAGCGGCAACACCGCCAGCGTCGTGCTGCGCATTGCCTCGCGGAGGTGAATGGCCGCCAGCGCGCCAACCGCAACACCGCAGCCCAGCATCACCGCGCGCCAACGCGTCTGAAACACCGCTCCGGAGGCCACGCCGGCCAGCGCCGCATACCACACCACGCACGCGCCCGTCGAAGGCGCGGGCACATAAAACCACGCGCCCGGCAATTCGGCCGCTCGATGGCTGATTTCCACCATCGCCCGCATCCAGAACCATGCGCTGTGATTGAACAGTTCCCCGCCCCACGGAAACCACCCGCCGCAAAGCAAACTCCCCAGCGCCGACGCCAGCGCCAGTGCGCTCAGCGGCACCACCAGCACATTCGCCAACAGCGTCACCGGACTGAACAGGTGAAAGTAGTGCGCCGTCAGCGGCAACGAACCGAGCCACGCCGCCAGCGACGTGGCCGCGGCCCCGCCGATCCATCGCAGCGGTCCGGCCAGCGCTCTTTTCCATCTGGGCACCAGCGCCGGCGGGAGCAACGGATCGAACGCCAGCAACCGATCACGCCACGTCGTCAGCGGCGGCAGGCACAGCGCCAGGCTCAACACCACGAAAAACGAGAGTTGAAAGCTGGCCTGGAAGAGTTGTTCCGGCTCCCAGAGCAGAATCAGAAACGCCGCCGCACAGAGCGAATTGAGCAGGTCACTCGGCCGCCGCAACGCCCAGCCCCCGACGATGATCGTCATCATCACCGTCGAGCGCACCGCCGAGGATTGCCAGCCCGTCGCCGCCGTGTAGAACCAGATCAGCGGAATCACCACCGCCCCGCAGGCCGCCCGCGGCAGTTGCACCACCCGCAGTACACCCACCAAAATCCCCGCGATCAGCGCGATGTGCAGACCGGAGATGGCGAAAATGTGCATCGTGCCCGAACGCATGAACGGCGCGCTCACCTCGCCCGTCAGCGCGGTGCGCCAGCCCAGCGTCATTGCCCAGAGCAAGCGCAGCGGTTCGTCCTCTTCCGGCAGGCCCCGCGCCAGCGTCCGTTGCGCCCAGTTCAGAAACCGATCCGAAAACGGCGGGGTGGTTGGCCCGTCGCCAAGCGGACGCCATGCGGCCGCCCCGTCAGTCCGGAGTTGGAAGTAAATTCGCTCGCGCGCCAGATACGCCCGATAGTCGAACAGCCCCGCCGCCAGTGCCGAACGCGGCGGCACCAGCACTCCGGTGATTTCCACGGAACGGCCTTTGAAAAAATCCGCCGGCAGCGTTCCGGGCAACGTGGCGACGATCCGGCCGTAAGCCGGTTGCCAGTGCGCGCCCAGACGCAGCGCGCGCACCTGCACGCGCGCGAGCGTTCGCCAACTTTCCTGTTCGTCCCGCTCAAAGATGCGCAGCGCCGGGGTTTCCAACAGCCGCCCGCGAAGCTCCACCGCAGCGCCCTCGGCCGGGACCAAACGCCGCAAATCGTGTGGCGACAAAACCGCCTGACGCGCCGTCACGTGCGCCCAGCCCGCCAGCACCAACGCGGCCACCAGCGCGACCGGGCGCAAGCGCGCCAGGGCCAGCCCAAGCCCCGTGGTCAGGAAAGCCGCCCCAAACAAAACCGTCAGCGGTGGCTGCCAACATTCGGCCAGAAGCAGTCCGGCAGCATACCACGCCGCCACGGCGACCATCGGGCGCTTCATGGGAACGCCCAAACTTGGCCACACGCGGGAGCTCCGTCACGCTTGAAACCCGCGCCCGAACCACCAGCCCCGCCGTGCGGCCGGACGGTTGACCCCTGAGCTTCAAACTCGAATGATGGCGCGATGCAAAACGTCGAGTTGTCCGACCTGACCCGCGCCCTGCTGGGCGACATCGCGCCGCCCGAACTCGGCCCCGGCCCGCGCCCCGGCGTCCATTCGCAAGCGCGCGTTGAGGCGTTGGTCAACGAGCGTCTCGGCGCGCTGCCGTTGCCCGGTCAAACCCGCTGCGCCATCGAAGCGCTCGTTCTGCTCTGGCACGATCATCTCGACGCCGCCCATCGCATCGCCCAGGCGCTCGAAACCCGCGACGGCAGTTTCGTGCACGCGATCATGCATCGGCGCGAGCCGGATTACTGGAACTCCAAATACTGGTGGCGGCGCGTGGGCGTGCACCCGTGCTTTGCCGAACTGGCCCGGCGCTCCAGCGAATTTCTTCACGCCGCAGACGACTCCGCGTTGGCCCGCCAGATCATCCCCGGCGGTCAATGGGACGCTTTCGCATTCGTGGACGCGTGCGAAGCCGCCGCAGGGCATCCACCCAACGACCCCCTGGTCCTGCGCCTGCGCCAGATTCAACGCATTGAAACCGAAACCGCCCTCCAGCACTGGCTTCGACCCGTCCTGCAATGAACGCCTTTCAGACCGTGCTGGGCGCGGTGCTGCCGATCTTTTTGCTCATCGGCATCGGCCTGCTCATTCGCAAGCTCAACTGGCTCACCGAGGAGGCCGACCAGAGCCTGCTTCGCGTGAACATCAACCTCCTGCTGCCGTGCCTGATCTTCGACGCGGCCACGGGCAACCCGGCGCTGGCGCGTCTGGACAACCTGCTCCTGCCGCCGGTGGTCGGTTTTGCAACGATGGCGCTCGGCGTGGCGGCAGGCTGGTTGGTCGCGCGCGGCCTGCGTTTTGGCGACCCGCCGACCGCCCGAACCTTCGCGCTGAGCGTCGGCCTCTACAACTACGGCTACGTGCCCCTGCCGCTGTCCCTGCTGCTTTTCGGCAAGGAAACTGCCGGCGTGCTCTTCGTTCACAACGTGGGCGTGGAGCTGGGCATCTGGACGCTGGGCGTGATGCTGTTGACCGGACGGCGACCCGGCGCCAACTGGCGTCAAATCCTCAATGCGCCGCTCATCGCCATTGCCGTGGCCGTGACGCTCAACGCCGGCGGCGGCGAACGCTACGTGCCCGAGCTGCTGCTGACGGCGATCCACTGGCTGGGCGCGTGTGCCGTCCCGATGGCGCTGGTGCTCATCGGCGCCGTGGTGGCCGATCACCTCCACGAGTTTCACTCGGCCACGGGCTGGCGCACGATTGTCGCAGCCGTGCTTTTGCGCAACGGACTGCTGCCCGTGGCGTTCCTGGCGCTGGCCGCGGTGTTGCCGGTCTCGATTGAGTTGAAGCGCGTGCTGCTGCTGCAGGCCGCGATGCCCTCAGCGGTGTTTCCGATTCTGCTGGCGCGGCATTACGGCGGCGATCCGCCCACCGCCCTGCGCGTGATCATCAGCACGTCGCTCGCAGGACTGTTGACGATTCCCCTGTGGATACGGTTCGGGATGCGGCTTCTGAACTTCGCGCCCTGAACCGGGGCGCGCTGGGCCACGCAGAGGCTGCCCGTCCAAGCGAGGGCTTTGGCGTGTCAAAGCCTTGAATCTTGAACCGGAGTTGCCAGCAGGTGGCATCGCCCGGCCAAGGCATCAGACAGGGATTCAACACGGATTGCTCCCGGAGAACAGCGTTCATCGGGCAGGGGAACGGCAGTTTCTGTGCAACGACTTCCAATCAGTTTCGTTCGCGTTTCATTCGTGGCTCAACGGCGGTTTTGAGGTTCAAGTGCCGGCGGGTTGGGGCTGAAGCATTTCAGCGTCGCGGCCCGTTCCCCGAGAAAGCCGCCCAGGGATGTGGGCCGCTGGCCATTGACGGATTTGCCATCGCGCCGGACGGGATTAACGTTACGGCATGAAGACGGTGCGTTTTGGCATGTGGGATGTGGCCCGGTGGATCGGTTTGGTCAGCGTGGCTTTGGTGCTGGCGGGTTGCGCGACGCGCAAAGTGGATTGGGCCGGACGCGTGGGCCAATACAGCTACGACCAGGCGATCACGGAGCTGGGCCCGCCGGATCGGGAGGCGAAGCTTTCCGACGGCACGATTGTGGCGGACTGGCTGACACGGCGCGGCTACCGCTATTCGTATCCCATCGGCGGTTACCCCTGGCATTGTCCGCCGTGGTATTACGGGCCGTTTTATCCGACGTATGTGGATTCCTACGCGCCGGACTACTACCTGCGGCTGGTTTTCGGACCTGACGGCAAGCTCAAGTCCTGGAAGAAGTTCGCGAAGTGAAGGGCGTCCGGTGCGGTTGGCTCGGGGCTGATGCCCTGCGGGGACGGACGAAGTGCTTTCCCGCTTTTCAGCGCGGCGAGCCGGTGTTTAACTCGGCGCGGTGAACGTTCAACCCGGCATCTGGCACAAGCTCACGCGACTGGCGATGGGGTTGATCCTGCTGGCGCTGCTGTTGTTGATCGGCGTGTGGTATCTGCCACTGATTCGAACCAACGAGCGGTATCGGCAGGAACTGCTGCGGCTCGACGCGCAGATTCAGCGCGAGGAGGAAACAGCACGCCAGTTGAAGAACTCCATCGAAGCGCTCCGCACCGACCCCCGGGCGGTGGAACGGCTTGCGCGCGAACGGCTGGGGTACGCCCGACCGGGTGAAACGGTGATACGATTCGAGGCCTCGCCCACCAACGCGCCGTCAGGCCACTGAAAACGCGCCGACGGTTCGGGCCGGCGGCGGTGCTTCCCGCAGGATGCGGACAGGGGTCAGGTTTTCCGGCCGGGCTTTGGGCTTGACGGGCGGGGGCAGAGTTTTTACTGTCCGTTACAACGGTAGAGTTGGCCGGTGTGTCCGGCCGCAGGTGCGAAAGTCGGAAGAAACCTTTTCTGCCGACTTTTTTGTTCCCCGAAACGGGGGGCGAGAATGATGAAGGATATGAACGCAGATTTGTTGTCCGTTCTGGAATATTGGGAACGGGAGAAGGGCATTTCCCGCGAGCGATTGATCGCGGCGGTCCAGGAGGCACTGTTGACAGCGGCCAAACGGGCCATTGGGCCCGCGCGCGAACTCCGGGCGACGATTGACCCCAAAACGGGCCAAATCCGCGCCCTGGCCCGGTTGATCGTGGCTGAGAAGGTGGTCTCGCGGCATGACCAGATTTCACTGGCTGAAGCCCGGCGGCTCAAGCCCGACGCGCAGCCGGGCGAGGAAATCGAAGTGGAGGTCACCACCGAAGGATTTGGCCGCATTGCATCCCAGGTGGCCAAGCAGGCGCTGATGCAGGCACTGCGGAAAATTGAAAAGGAGTTGATCCTCGACGAATTCAAAGACCGGGTTGGCACCGTGGTTTCCGGCACCGTGCGGCGGTTTGATCGCTCCGATGTGATTGTGGACCTGGGCCGGTGCGAGGCATTGATGCCCTCGCGCGAGCGCGTGCCAACCGAGGAATACCAGATCGGCGAGCGCATCTCCGCCTACCTCAAGGAAATCGAAATCGGCCCGCGCGGGCCGGAGATCATTCTCTCGCGGGCCGACCCGCGGTTTGTGATTCAGTTGTTCCGGCGCGAAGTGTCCGAAATCCATGACGGCACCATTGAGATCAAAGCCATCGCGCGCGAGCCGGGCGTGCGCACCAAACTGGCGGTTTGGACGCGCGACGACAAAGTGGACCCCGTCGGCGCGTGCGTCGGCCTGCGGGGTCAGCGCGTCAAAAACATCGTGCGCGAACTCAACAACGAAAAGGTGGACATCATCAAATGGTCGCCGAACATCCGCGATTTCATCACCAACGCCCTCAACCCGGCCAAGCTCAAAAGCTTCGAGATTGACGAGGCCAACAAACGGGTCAAGATCCTCACCAGCGAGGATCAACTGTCGCTGGCGATTGGCAAGCGCGGCCAAAACGCGCGGCTGACCTCCCGGCTGACCGGCTGGCAGGTGGACATTGAGGCCGAGCCGGTGGTCAAGAAGGGCTTCGAGGAGAAAGTGGCCGAAGCCGTGGACGCGCTGGCGGCAGTGGCCGGGATTTCCCGCGAACAGGCCGACGCGCTGGTGCACGCCGGCTTCACGCGACTGGAAGATTTGTTGCAGGCGGACGTGAGCGATTTGGCTGAAATTCCGCAAATCGGGGAACAGGCGGCGGCCGTGTTGGAAGCGGCACGCGCCGAGGCCGAACGCCGTAAAATCCCGGTCAATCCCGATGCCGGGGTTGGAGTCGCCGGAACATGAAAGTGTGCTGCGCAGATTCGCGCAACCGCTTTGTACCATGAAAGCGGTGCGGACAACGGCCAGAGCACGGCCCGCGGCAACCAGACTTTATGCCGGTTCGGATTTACGAGATTGCAAACAAACTGGGCTTGGAGAGCAAAGAGGTCCTGGCCAAAGCCAAGGCCCTCAAAATCACCACTGCTCGCGTCGCCTCCAGCACCATTGACAAGATCAGCGCCTCATTCCTCGAAGAGGAACTGATCAAGGACCACCCCGAAATCAACCGCCCCACGCCCGCCCAGCCCGAGTCTCCACCCCCTCCGCCGCCTCCACCGATCCAAATTATTACCGAAGCGCCCCCCGCGGCCCCGGTTTCCGAAGCGCCCAAGCCGGGCGAAGTCGAACTACCGGTCGGTGCTCAGGCCGGGGTCACCGCACCGCCCGCGCCGCCGCCTGTGGAAAATGTTCCGACGGCTGCACCGCCATCGCCCGCCGCGCCGCCACCTCCAACCCCGGTCACACAGCCTCCGGCTCAAGTAGATTCGGTTCCCGTGGCGGCTGTCCCCTCGATCTCCCTGTCCCCCAGCGGCGAGAGCACCGTTCAAGTTGCACCCCCGCCCCCGCCTCCCCCTGCGCCACCCCCCGAACCACCCAAACCGCGCATCGGTGAAAAAGTCGGCTCCGTTCATTTGCCCTTGCGCCCGGCCCCGAAATCCGCCGGCCGTCCGCCGACTCGACCCCCAGCCAGGCCCGAGCAGGTAAAGACCACCGCAACCCGCTCCACGACCACCGTTGTCACGCCACCGGCAAAACCCGCTTCCCCCCCGCCGGTCGTGCGCCCGGTGGAAGTGCCCAAGCCCCAAATAAGAACCGTTCTGCCGCCCGACGCGCCGGTCGTGGTCATCAAGCCGCCCATCGCTGTGCGTGACCTGGCGACGCAACTGGGTCAAAAACCTTTCAAGATCATTGGCGATCTGATGGAGATGGGCGTGTTTGCCACCGTCAACCAGACCATTGAGGAGGACGTCGCCCGGCGCGTTTGCGCGAAGTACGGTTTTCGGTTTGAGGTGGAGCGGCGCGAGCGCGGTGCGGGCCTGGTTCGACCGCAGATCAAAAAGGTTGAGGTTGACCAGGAGGACAAACCCGCCGACCTGAAGCCTCGCCCCCCGGTCGTCACCATCATGGGCCACGTGGACCACGGCAAAACCACGCTCCTGGACGTCATCCGCAAATCCAACGTGGCCGCCAACGAAGCCGGCGGCATCACCCAGCACATCGGCGCCTACACGATTTCCTTCCCGCACCCGGAGCGGAAGAACGAGCTGCAGCAAATCACGTTTTTGGACACGCCCGGCCACGCTGCCTTCAGCGCCATGCGCGCCCGCGGGGCCAACGTGACCGACATTGTCGTGTTGGTCGTGGCCGCCAACGACGGCGTGATGCCTCAAACCATCGAGGCGCTCAACCACGCCCGCGCCGCCAAGGTCCCCATCATCGTCGCCATCAACAAATGCGATCATCCCAACGCCAACCCCCTCCGCGTACGCCAGCAACTTCAGGATCAGGGCCTGGTCCCGGATGACTGGGGTGGCGACACGATCTTTGTCGAATGCTCCGCGCTCACCAAACAGGGCGTGGACAAGCTGCTGGAGATGATCCTGCTCCAGGCCGACCTGCTCGAACTCAAGGCCAATCCCAATCGCCCCGCCAAGGGCAACGTCATCGAGTCGGGCCTCGAACCCGGCGGGCCCACCGCCACCGTGTTGGTGCGCAAGGGCACCCTGCGCGTTGGTGACATGCTCCTGTGCGGCGAGTATTACGGCAAAGCGCGCGCGCTCATCAACGCCGAGGGCCAACGTCTCAAGGAAGCCACGCCCTCGATGGCCGTGAAGGTCCTCGGTCTCAACGGTGTGCCCGAAGCCGGCGTCGAGTTCACCGTCGTCGAAAACGAACGCGTCGCCCGCGAGGAAGCCGAGAAACGACGCGAAGCCGCCGCGCGCGCCCGCAGTCAGGAATCCCGCGCCAAGGTCACACTCGAAAACCTCTTCGCCACACTCGCCTCCCAGCAGCAGAAGGTCCTGCGCGTCATCGTCAAGGCCGACACCCAGGGCTCGGTCGAGGCCATCGTGGATGCCCTCAAGAAAATCGAGAGCGACAAGGTCTCACTCGAAGTCATTCACAGCGCGGTCGGGCCCGTCAGCGAAAACGACGTGGTGCTCGCCTCCGCCTCGCACGGCATCATCCTGGGTTTCCACACGCGCGTAGACAGCACCGCCGCCGAGCGGGCCAAACAGGAGGGCGTCCAGATCAAGCTTTACACGATCATCTACGAGTTGATTGACGAGGTGAAACTGGCGATGGCCGGCCTGCTGGAGCCGGAAATCCGCGAGGTCGTGCTCGGCACCGCCGAGGTGCGCCAGGTCTTTCACCTTTCCAAGGGCGTGCCCGTGGCCGGCTCGATGGTCACCTCCGGGCGCATCGTGCGCGGCAAGGTGCGGGTGCGCCGCCGCAAAGAGGTCATCTTCGAGGGCGTCGTGCAGTCGTTGCGCCGTTTCCAGGATGAGGTCTCGGAGGTCCGCGCCGGACTGGAATGCGGCATCCGCATCGAGGGGTTCAGCGACGTGCAGGTCGGCGACGTCATCGAGTGTTACACCGTGGAAAAGATCGCGCCCAAACTTTGAGACCCCGCCCGACCGCAGCGGGTTGGGATCGGGTCGGGCCGGTCAAACCTTCAACCTCCAACGCTTCACGGTTTCCCCACAACCATGCCCTCACACCGACGCGAACGCGTGCGCGAGTTGCTCAAGCGCCAGATCGGCGAGGTCATCCGCCGCGAAATCCCCGCCGAGGAGGGCGGCCTGATCTCCGTCAACGACGTCGAGGTGGCCGGCGACCTCAAGTCCGCCCGCGTTTATGTGAGCATCCTTGGCAACGCCGAGCAGCAACGGCGCGGCATGCAATTGCTTCTGCGCTATCGCGCCCGCATCCAGCACCTGGTCGCGCGAGCGGTCGTGCTCAAATACACCCCGGTGCTCCGGTTCGTCATGGACGACTCGATCGTGCGCGGCAACCGCGTCATCCAAATCCTCGATGAACTGGAGAAAACCCTGCCCGCTGGCGAATGATCCCCGTCCCCAGCGCCCGCGTGTTGCAAGCGCCGTCGGCCGACGTGCGCTCCGACCACCCCAACGCCCTCGCGCCCGGCCGCCGCTCCATCCATCGTGAAACCGCATCCGCCCGTCATTGACCGGATCCTGGAGGTCATTCGCGACTCCCGGTCCATTTGCGTCGTCGGCCACATCCGGCCCGACGGCGACTGCGTCGGCTCGCAACTGGGCCTGACCTACGCCCTCAAGGCCCAGGGCAAACAGGTCGCCTGCTGGAATCAGGACCCGATGCCGGAGAAATACCGCTTCCTCGACCGCGAGGGCGTCTTCCAAAAACCGCGCCGCGGCATGAAGTTCGACTGCGTCATCGCCACCGACTGCGCCAGCTTCGAGCGCCTCGGCACCGCCGGGCCGTTCATCGCCCGACGCAAACCGCTCATCAACATTGACCATCACGAAAGCAATACCCGCTACGGCGACATCAACTGGGTCTCACCCCGCGAGCCGTCCACCGGCGAACTCATCTACCGCTTGATCAAGGTCGCCCGCTGGCCCGTGACCCCGCGCATCGCCGATTGTCTTTTCACCGCCATCTCCACCGACACCGGCTCGTTTCAGTATCCCACCACCCGGCCCGGCACGTTTCACGCCGGCGGCGAACTGGTCACGCACGGCGCCGACCTGGCCACCATCTCCAACGAGGTCTATCTCTCCTACCCGCTCTCCCGCGTGCGCCTGCTCCGGCACGTCTATTCCCGATTCAAGCTCACCGACCAGAACCGCATCGCCTGGTTCTGGCTGCGCAAGGCCGACCTCACCCGCACCGGCGTCAACAGCAGCGACACTGAGGGCCTCATTGACCACATCCGCGCCATCGAGCCGGTCATTGTCGCGGTCGTGTTCGAGGAAATGGACAACCATTGCACCCGCATCAGCCTTCGCTCCAAACACCCCCGCGTGAACGTCAACGAAATCGCCGCCCAGTTCGGCGGGGGCGGCCATCCGGCGGCCGCGGGCGCGCGCGTTCACGGCAACCCCGCTTCGATCCAACGCCGCGTGCTCGCCGCCATCAAAAAAGCCATCCAGGCCGCCGAACCGCTGGAACGTTGAACCCGCCCGCGCTCATGCACATCCGCCAGCGTCGCGTTGAATTCACCACCCCCTGGTTTCAAATCGTCGCCAAAAACACCGGCGACCACACCGCCCCACACTACGCGCTGCGCACACTCGACTATGTGAGCGTCGTGGCCTTTACCCCCCAGCGCGAACTGGCCCTGGTGCGCCAGTTTCGACCCGCTGTGGAGTGCGTCACGCTGGAATTACCCGGCGGCCATGTGGACGCCGGCGAAACCCCCGAAGCCGCCGCGCGCCGTGAACTGGCCGAGGAATGCGGCCTGCACGCGCCGCAACTCGAATGCCTGGGCGTGTTGCTCAGCGACACCGGCCGCATCGAAAACCGGCTCTGGTGCTTTTTTGCGCGCGAGACCGCGCGGGTGGATGGCTTCCGGCCCGAGACTGACGTGCAACCGGTGTTCGTGCCCGCGGCGGCGCTCACCGGGCTTCTGCTTCGGGGCGAGTTCAATCACGCGTTGAATCTGGCGGCGCTGTTGCTCGCCGTCGCGCGCCACGGCCCGGCGCTTTTTGCCTTGAAGTAGCGCGTTCGGATTTTATTCTGCCCGCCCTTGTATGATGGTAGCGCACGCTTTCCAATCCGCGTTGAACCCCGGTGACCCGCGACCCGGTTTTTGTGCCGCCGTGTGCGGACCCGAACGTTTCCATTGAGGCTTGTTGGATGAAGACGCGCTACGACGTTGCGGTGGTGGGCGGCGCCGGCCACGTGGGCGTGCCGTTGTCCCTGGTCATGGCCGACCGCGGCCTGCGCACACTGATCTTCGACATCAATACGGCCGCGGTTGAAACGCTCCGGTCGGGCCGTCTGCCCTTTATGGAGGAGGGCGGCGAGCCGCTCCTGCGCCGGGCCTTGCGACGGCAGATGCTCGGCTTCAGCCAGGACCCGGCCCAGTTGCGCGGCATCCCGGCGGTGGTCGTCACCATCGGCACCCCGATTGACGAGTTTCTCAATCCAAACTTCAGCCTTCTGACCCGCTGCATTGACGGGTTGCTGCCGCACCTGACGGCGTCGCAAACGATCATCTTGCGTTCCACCGTCGCGCCCGGTGCGACCGATTTCTTGGAGCGTTACCTGCGCCGACGCGGTTCGAAAGTGGGCCTGGCCTTTTGTCCCGAGCGCGTTGTCCAGGGCAGGGGTGTGATTGAAATTCAGGAAATTCCGCAACTGATCGCCGCCACATCGCCCCGCGCGTTGCGCGTGGCGCGGGAGCTCTTCTCCAAAATCGCTCCACGCGTGATCGAAATGACACCCTTGGAGGCGGAATTTGCCAAACTCATCTGCAACACCTTCCGCTACATCACCTTTGCGGCGACCAACCAGCTCTACATGATGTGCTCGCAAGCCGGAATTGATTACCTGCGCTTGCTCGAAAAAGTGCGGGAGGGCTACCCGCGCATGGCTTACATCCCCGGCCCCGGCTTCGCCGCAGGGCCGTGCCTGATGAAGGACACGATGCAATTGTTCGCCTTCGGGCGACACAGTTTCCCCTTGGGCCAGGTCGCCATGACCATCAACGAGGGCCTGCCCAACTTCGTGGTCGAACAGCTCCGCCGCCGCATGGACCTGCGCAACAAACGCATCGGCATCCTCGGTATGGCCTTTAAGGCCGACTCCGACGACATCCGCGACTCGCTCTCCTACAAGCTGGCCAAAATTCTCCGCTTCGAGGGCGCCGAGGTGCTCGCCTCCGACGAATACGTCCGCGACCCGAATTTCCTGCCCAAAGAGGAAGTGTGCCGCCGCGCCCAGGTCATCATCATCGGCGTGCCCCACAAGGCGTATCGCACCTTGAAATTTCCGCGCGGCGTCGAGGTCGTGGACCTCTGGGGCATCACGCGAAACACGCATCCCGCGCCGCGACGCAACTCCGAATGATCCGCTCCCTATGAATCAGCAAGAGGCTTTGCAGGTGGTTTTGGACGCACTGGGCGAATTCAACCAGATTCATCGCCGCGATCAACCCGTGCCGCCCGCCCCGGACACCCGGCTGTTCGGCCCCGGCGGCCACTTGGATTCGCTCAACCTCGTTCGCTTCGTGTTCCTGGTCGAGGAGAACCTCCAGCGCCGCACCGGCAAGTCGGTGGCGCTCACCGACGAGCGTGCCATGTCCCAACGTCACAGCCCGTTCATCTCCGTGACCACGCTGGCGGATTACATCGTTAAAATCTGCGCCCCGAATTCTCCAAACTCATGAGCGAGCCCGCCGTCAGCACCTCCAACAGCGGCCCGGCCAACCGCCCGCCGGAGGGCGACGTGCCCGTGACACTGATCACCGGCACGCGCAAGGGCATCGGGCGTTACCTGGCCGAGCAATTCGTCGCCAAAGGTCACCAGGTCGTCGGTTGCTCCCGCCAGGCGCCGGACTGGTCGGCCCCGAATTATCTGCACATCTGCTGCGACGTGTCAGACGAACCGGCCGTGTTGCAACTCTTCGCCACCATCCGCCAGCGGTTCGGGCGGCTTGACCACCTCATCAACAACGCCGGCATCGCCTCGATGAACCACTGCCTGCTCACGCCCGTGGACACGGTGCGACGCGTGCTCGACACCAACGTCGTCGGCAGTTTCCTGTTTTGCCGCGAGGCCGCCCGCCTGATGCAGCGCCGCAACTACGGGCGCATCGTCAACTTTTCCACCGTCGCCACGCCGCTCAAGCTCGAGGGTGAGGCCATTTACGCGGCGTCCAAGGCGGCCATCGTCTCGCTGACCGAGGTGCTCGCCCGCGAACTGGCCCCGTTCGGCATCACCGTCAACGCCGTCGGCCCCACGCCGATCGAGACCGATCTGATCCGCTCCGTGCCCAAGGACAAGATGGAGCGGCTCATTGCGCGTCAGGCCATCCCGCGTTACGGGACCTTCGAAGACGTGCTCAACGTCATCGAGTTCTTCCTCTCGCCCCGCAGCGGCTTTGTCACCGGCCAGAACGTGTATCTGGGAGGCGTCTGATGGCCGAGCACTTCCTGCTGGCGCGTTTCGCTGAGGCCCCGCAGCGCGTCGCGCTGCGCTGGCAGGGACGCGACCTCACCTACGGCCAGTTGCTCGAACGCATCGCCGCGTCGGAGACCATCTTTCGCTCGGCGGGCATCCGGCCGGGTGAGGTGGTGGCGCTCGTGGCGGATTATCATCCGGCAGGACTGGCGGCGTTGCTGGCGCTCATGCGCCTGGGCGCGGTGATTGCGCCGTTCAGCGAACCCTCCCCGGAGCGACGCGAACAACTCATGACGCTGACCGCTGCCGCGTGGCTGGTCGAGACCGAACTTGATCTTGAGCCGCGCCTCACTGCCCGCCCCGCACCGCCGCCCCCGCCGCCGATCCAGACCCTGCGTGAGCGCCAACACCCCGGCCTGGTGCTTTTCACATCGGGCGCCACCGGCGCGCCCAAGGGCATCGTCCATGATCTCGACCGTCTCCTGGAAAAGTTCCTCCCGCGCCGACATGACTACTCGACCGTCGCGTTTTTGTTGTTCGATCACATCGGCGGGCTGGACACGATGTTTTACTGCCTCTCGAACCTGAGCCGACTCATCGCCGTGCCCAGCCGTTCGGTGGACGACGTCTGCCGCGTGATCGCTGCCGAGCGCGCCGAGGTGTTGCCCACTTCACCGACGTTCCTGAACCTGTTGCTGCTGGCCGAAGCGCACCGGCATTACGACCTGAGTTCATTGCGCATCATCACCTACGGCGCGGAGGTCATGCCCCCGGAACTGCTGCGTCGCTGCGCCGCTGCGTTCCCCAACGTCGAGTTCATCCAGAAATACGGCGCCAGCGAGTTCGGCGCGCTGCGTTCCCGCTCGCGCGAACGTGACTCGGTCTGGGTCAAGCTCGGCGGCGAGGGCGTCGAAATCCGCGTCGTCAACGGCGAACTGCAAATTCGCGCCCGCAGCGCGATGGTCGGTTACCTCAACGCGCCCAATCCCTTCACCGAAGACGGCTGGTTTCGCACCGGCGATCAGGTCGAGGTGCAGGGCGAATGGATTCGCATTCTGGGTCGCAAGTCCGATGTCATCAACGTCGGCGGTGACAAGGTGTTTCCCGCCGAGGTCGAGTCGGTCATCCTGCAAATGGAGGGCGTGCGGGAGGTTTCGGTGCGCGGCGAACCCAGCGCTCTGCTCGGCCAACAGGTCGTCGCCACCGTGTCGCTGATGCGCCCCGAACCGGTCACCGCCTTCCGCGCGCGGCTGGTCGAGTTCTGCCGCGGCAAGCTCGAAGACTTCAAAATCCCGCAAAAAATCATCGTTGTGGACGGCCCGCTGCACGACAGCCGGTTCAAGGTCGTGCGCCGTGCCTCGTGACTCCGCCCATGTCCTCGCCGGAAAATCTTTTCTTCGACCTCAAATCGCTCGCCTACCTGGGCCGCAACGCGATTGTGGGCCGTTGTGTGCGCGTGCGGCGTCCCGAACGCGTGCGCATCGGTGATTACACGATCATAGACGATTTCACCTACATCTCCGGCGGGTTTGAGATCGGCCGCTTCGGGCACGTGGCACCGAATGTGAACCTCATCGGCGCGCGCGGCGTCATCCGCGCCGGCGATTTCGTCGGCATCGCCTGCGGCTGCTGCATTTACGCGACCAGTTCAGATTACCTCAACGCGTCACTCGACCTGCCGAGCGTGCCGCCGGAGTTTCAATTTGGCGGGACGGTCGAGGATGTTTCCCTGGGCGATCACGTGTTGCTGGGCGCGCACACGGTGATCCTGCCGGGCGTGGTCCTGCCCGAGGGCGTCGCCACCGCCGCGCACACGGTGCTGCGCAAACAGGATTACGAGCCGTGGACGCTCTACGGCGGTTGGGAAGCCAAACCGCTGGCCCGCCGCCGCCACGTCCGACTCGATGAAACCATCGCGCGGTTGCTGGCCGCGCACCCGGCCTGACCCTCCAGCCCGCTTTCACGCGCCATGACGTTCAATCACACCACCGTCACCGAGCAGGCCATCGCCAACGCAGTGGCCACGTTGCGCTCCGGTTTCCTGAGCGAGGGAGCGCAGGTCAAGCGCTTCGAGCAGGAACTCAGCACGCGCCTGGGCCTGGTGCGCCCGGTTGCCCTCAACAGCGGCACCACCGCGCTGCATCTGGCGCTGGTCATTGCGGGCGTCAAGGCCGGTGACGAGGTCATCATCCCGCCGCAGACGTTCATCGCCACGGGCATGGCCGTGCTCATGACCGGCGCCACACCCGTGTTTGCCGACATTCAGCTTCACACCGGCAATCTCGACCCGCAGTCCTTCGCAGCCAAAATCACCCCGCGCACCCGGGCGGTCATTCCCGTGCACTGGGCCGGTTATCCATGCGACCTGGATGAAATCAATCGCATCGCGACCGAGCACAACCTTGCGGTGATTGAGGACGCCGCGCACGCGTTGGGTGCGCGCTATCGCGGCCAACCCATCGGCGCCATCTCCCGTTTCACGGCGTTCTCGTTTCAGGCCATCAAGCACCTGACCACCGGCGACGGGGGCGCGTTGTGCTGCCTGCGCCCGGAAGACGAGCGTCGCGCGCGCATCCGCCGGTGGTTCTGCATTGACCGGGACAACAGTCCGCCCTCGTTTCTGGGCGAACGTCAATACGACGCCGACGAGGTCGGGTTCAAGTATCACATGAACGACCTGGCCGCCGCGGTCGGCCTGGGCAACCTGGAAGCCTTTCCCCGCGTGCTCGCCCGGCTGCGCGAAATCCACACCCGCTATCGCAACGCGTTCGCTTCCGTGCCCGGGGTCACGTTGCTGGAACAGCGCGACGACCGCGAATCGGCCTGCTGGCTTTTCACCATGCTGGTGGAACGGCGGGACGATTTTCTGCGCGCCACCCGCTCGCGCGGCGTGCCCACGACCGTGTTTCATCAGCGGATTGACCGCAACTCGGTCTTCGGCGGCGTGCGGCGTGATCTGCCGAACATGGACGAGTTCAACCAGCGGCAGGTGTGCGTGCCGCTCCACGCGGGACTGACCGACGAGGACGTCGAAACGGTGCTCGCGGCGGTGCGCGCGGGTTGGTAACGACGGTTCGCCTTTCAAAGAAACGATGAAAATTCTGGTCACAGGCAGTGAAGGCTCGCTGGCGCAAATGGTCATTCCGCATTTGCTCGCCGCCGGGCACACCATCGTGGGCGTGGACAACTTCGCCCGCTACGGACACATCCAGCGTCAGCGACCCTATGAGTTTCACACTGGCGATTTGTGCGACACCGCGGTCGTTCGCGACCTCTACGCCCGCCACAACTTCGATGTCGTTTATCACTTCGCCGCGTTGGTCTATGGCGTCGTCGGTTTCCACAAAAAACCCGCCGACATCATCGCCGACAACAACCTCATCACCATCAACCTGCTCAAATACGGCCACGACCGCCTGCGCCGGTTCATTTACCTGTCCTCCTCGATGGTCTATGAAACCTCGCGCTCCTGGCCGCATCGGGAGGAGGAAACTGACACGTTGCCGGTCATGCGCACCGCCTATGGCCTCTCCAAATACATTGGTGAGCGCGTCGTCCAGGCCTACCACCAGCAGTTCGGCATTGAATACGTCATCTGGCGACCCTTCAACATCATCACTCCCTTCGAAAAACCCGAAGAGGAGGGCTTCAGCCACGTCTTCAGCGACATGATCGAAAAAATCCTGGCGCGCCGCCTCCAACCGGTGCCCGTGCTCGGCGACGGCGAGCAAATCCGCTGCTTCACGAATATCTGCGACGTGGCCGACGCGATCGCCCGGTTCAGCCTCCGGCCCGAGGCCACCAACCAGGCCATCAACATCGGCAACCCCGAACCGGTCACCGTCAAGGAACTGGCCGCCAAAATCGTCGCCATCGGCAAACGGCTCGGTCTGCTCGACGCCAACTACCAACTGAGTTTCGAGCATCAGCCCGTCTATGCCGACGACGTCAAAAAGCGCATTCCGGACGTGAGCAAGATCAAGCGCCTCTTTGGCTGGGAAGCCAAAACGCGCGTGGATGAATCGCTCGAACAGTGCGTCCGGTATCGCTTCAACCTGCCGATCCCCGCCGCGTGAACGCGCCGAACCAGGACCACCCCCTGCCCGCGCCGCCCGCTGTTCCGTCCCGGGGCCCAGCCGAAACGCCCGCACCCGGCGCGTCCACCGCGGCGCAACCCGAGCTGAGCGTGCTGTTGCCGGTGCGCAACGAGGAAATGAACCTGCGCGTGATGTTGCGCATCTTGCAGACCGTGCTCGAGTTCCCGCACGAAGTGCTGGTGATTCATGACACGCCCGACGACCGCAGCATCCCGGTCGTGCGCGAATTGCAACCGCGCTATCCGGGGTTGCGCCTCATCCACAACACCCTGGGCCGGGGCGTCATCAACGCCGTGCGCGCCGGCGTCGCCGCCGCCCGCGCCGAGACGGTCGTGATCCTGTGCGCCGACGACACCGGGCCGGTGCTGGTGATTGAGGACATGCTCGCGCTGATGCGCGAGGGGTGCGACTTCGTGAGTGTGACGCGCTATGCGCACGGGGGACGCCGTCTGGGCGGGTCGCTCATCGGCGGTCTGCTCTCCCGCACGGCCAACTGGCTCTTTCACCGGCTGGTGCGCTCGCCGTTCACCGACGCGACCACGGGCGGGAAAATGTTCCGACGCGCGCTTTTCGAGAAATTCGACCTGCAAAGCCGGCCCGTGGGTTGGGCGTTTGCCTTTGAGATGGCGATCAAGGCGCAGCACCTGGGCTTGAAGCTCGGCGAGGTGCCGCTGGTGAGCATTGACCGGCTCTTTGGCGGGCAATCAAGTTTTCGGGTCGGCCCGTGGGTCAAGGAATACCTGCGCTGGTTTTTGTGGGGTGTGCGCGCCGCATGGAAAGCACCCCGCCGCCCCGAACCCGCCCGCGTCCGCGTGCCGGTCTTCTACCAGCCAACCGCTGACGCCCATCGTTAGAATCTTGCTGAACCGTGCCTGCCGCCGGCCGCCGCCGGACACCGGCGACAACCGCGCGCACCGCCTCAGCGCGAGGTTCCCTCCTTCGGCGAGTCCTGCGGCTCGAAGACGTAAAACCTCTCGGCGTCATCGCGCATGGTCAGCCGGAACGTCGGTGGCATCCAGTCGGGGAACTCCAGTCCGTGGAAGATCACGTAATCGAGTCTCGGAAACGTGGGGGAGAGTTCCTCAAACCACGCGCGCGCCGTCGCCGCATCCGGGGCCACGCGCGCCACGCCCCAGAGTCGCAGCGCATAAAGGTATTCGGGCAGGTGGAAATTCTTCCCCAATCGGGTCGCCTCAACGGTCGTGAAGAACATCGCGGAGGAGTTGGGTTTGAACCGGCCCTCGCAATACTTTTGCAACCGCACCAGCGGCGGCCACAATCGCGGCTGCTTTCGCCAGACCAGATAGTGGAACGGGGCCGCCGCCAGCACAACAACACTCAGAGCCAGAAACGCCGCGCGCGACGCCGTCAGGCCGCGATGCAGCAACCACCGCGCGCCGTTCCCCGACACGATCGCCAGAAACGGCGCGATGATGAGCTGGTAGTAATCGTGGGGC
>JAOAIM010000281.1 GCA_026414705.1 Verrucomicrobiia bacterium
AAAAGGCGGTCGTTTACGTTTGCACCATCATCGTTCTGGGCACGCTGGCCGGGTGGCTGGCGGGCTGGTTGGTGTTTTGAACCTGCGAAACGAAAGGAGCATGAAACCATGAAAATCGAAATCTTCGGCCCGGGCTGTCCGCGCTGTCAGGAAACGGAGCGCCGCGTCATCAACGCGCTGGCCCGGTCGGGCAAGGACGCCGAGGTCGTGCACGTGCGCGACCTCAAGGAAATCGCGAGCCGCAAGGTGATGTTTACCCCGGCGGTGGCGGTTGACGGCGTGGTCAAAATCAGCGGGCGCGTCCCGACGGAAGACGAAATCCTCAAACTCCTTGGCGTATGAACAACAAAACCATCGGCTTCATTGGCGGCGGGCGCCTCGCCCGCATTTTCCTCGAGGGTTGGCAGCGCGCGCAGAAGCTGCCCGCCCGCATCGTGGTGAGCGATTGCAACGCGGACGCGCTGGCCCGGCTCAAGGCCCGCTGGTCGGGCGTGGAAACAACCTCCGCCAGCGCGGCGGCTGCCGGTCAGGACATCGTGTTTCTGGCCGTGCATCCGCCGGTCATGGCCGAGGTGTGCGCCGGAATCAAAGGGGCGCTCAAGCCAGACGCGCTCGTCGTGTCACTCGCGCCAAAGTTCACGATTGCGAAACTGACCGAGCTGCTCGGCGGCTTTGGGCGACTGGCGCGCGTGATCCCCAACGCGCCCTCGCTCATCGGCGCGGGCTACAACCCGGTGAGCTTTGCGCCGACTCTGACACCGTCAGACCGGTCTGACCTCAAGACCCTGCTCGAGCCGCTGGGCGAATGCCCCGAAGTGGCCGAAGAAAAGCTGGAGGCCTACGCCGTGCTGACCGCCATGGGGCCAACCTATCTGTGGTTCCAGTTGCAGGCCCTGCGAGAGGTCGCGGCGGGGTTCGGCCTGAGCGATGCCGAGATTGTGCCCGCGCTCAAGCGCATGGTCTGCGGCGGCACGCGCACGTTGCTCGAATCCGGCCTTGCACCCGCCGAGGTTATGGACCTGATCCCGGTCAAGCCGCTGGCCGAGATGGAGGCGCAGGTGACCGAACTGTATCGCGCGCGTCTGCCGGCCATTTACCAGAAGATCAAACCGTGAAATGAATTCAGACCTGCTTTGGGTATCGAACATGGCGAGCAAACGGGAGGCTTTGGGATGCGTCTCGGCCGGACCAGCACAACCGGCCAGCCTGCAAATCCATGGCCAGGCGGCGCAGCAAATCGCTTCACGCAAAACAGGCGCTGAAACCCGGTCTCCCCTCGACCTCTCCTCGGAGACCTGCTTGAATTCGCACCACCACTGCCATGCAACCGCCGCTTGAACGTTTCCAGTCGCTGCTGCGCGAACTGTTCCAGTTCGACTGCCAGGACCTCGATTTCGGAATCTACCGGGTGCTCAACTTCAAGCGCCGCGAGATCGAGGAGTTCATAACCACCCGCCTGCCCCAGCGCGTGGATGCTGCCTTCGCCCGCTACGCCGTCGCTGGGGCAAAGGCCATTGAGCCGGAGTTCAAGCGGCTGATGTTTGCGGCGCTGTGCTGAAGCAAATGGACAGAATGGACGTGTGAATGGCTTGATCCCCAAGCACGGCGGATTTCGGAAGCTCAAGAGCTTTCAGGTGGCGCAGTTGCTCTACGACGTCACGGTGCGGTTTTGTGATCGCTACATTGAGAAGCGCAGCCGCACCCATGACCAGATGGTGCAGGCGGCGCGCTCCGGCGTGCAGAACATTGCCGAGGGCAGCGTGGCCAGCGGCACGTCCAAGAAGATGGAGCTCAAGCTCACCAACGTGGCCCGTGCCAGCCTTCAGGAACTGCGGCTCGACTACGAGGATTTCCTGCGCCAGCGCCGTTTGGCCCTGTGGCCCTCGAATGACCCGCGCCGCGCGGCGCTGGTGGCCCGCCGCTGCCAAACGGTGGACGAAGTGGCGCGTTGGGTGAAAGAGGTGGCGCAGCAGGAGTGGCGGGATGGACGGTATGGCCAGGGTGGACAGTCCACATCGTCCATCCCGTCCATTCAGCAGCTCTATGCCCAGACCGCCGCCAACGCCGCGCACGTGCTCTGTGGCGTGGCCATGGCGCTGCTGGACCGGCAGCTTCAGGCCCAGGCGCGCGCGTTTGAGCAGGAGGGCGGCTTCACGGAGCGGCTCTACCGGACGCGCACGGCCAGTCGAACCCAACGATCTTCCTAACCCATGCCCGCCTGCACCGCGCCAATCCCGCTGCTCCACAACCGCCCGCCGTTGTTCCGGTTTTTCTGTGCGCAACTGGGCGCGGCAGACGGGTTCAAGACGCTGCGCGGCTGGCTCAAGGAGCAGAACAAGGGCCAGCAGTGCGGCTGGTGAGGTAAACAATGAACACCGCCGCCGTCTCGCCCCCGCAGCTCACCGTCCGCGCCGTCGTCCTGGCGATCGTGCTGGCGATGATCCTCGCCGCGGCGAACACCTATCTTGGCCTGTTCGCCGGCATGACCATCGCCTCGGCGATCCCCGCGGCGG
>JAOAIM010000282.1 GCA_026414705.1 Verrucomicrobiia bacterium
GTGCAGTGGCGGATGATTCAGGCGTATGGTATCCCCGCGCTGCCTGCGCCCGACGCGCCCGACCCCGCCCTGTTCCGCGACGAGGACTTGCTCATCGACGCCCTGCTGGGCATCGGCGTGCGCGGCGCGGTGCAACTGAACGGCGCGACCCTCAACCTCGAACCCGGCCCGGTCGTGCCCGTCATCGGCAGCCAGTTCATCATCATCACCAATGACAGCAACGACGCTGTGAACGGCACCTTCACCGGCCTGCCGCAGGGGGCGATCACTGTCGCCGGCAGCATGTTCCTGCAAATTGACTACGCGGGCGGCGACGGCAACGACGTCGTGCTCACGCGCGTCAATCCCGTGCTTCAGTTCAGCAGCATCGCGCGCCAGCCCTCCGGCGCGATGCAGATCAACGCCTTCGGTTCACCGGGCCTGCCCCATGTGTTGGATGCCACGACCAACCTCAACCCCGTCATCGTGTGGCTGCCCTTGCTGACCAACACCGCCGACGGCAACGGTAACCTGAACTTCACTGACTCGAGTGCCACCAACTTCCCACAACGCTTCTACCGCTTGCGCGGGCCCTGAGCGATTCGACGCCGGCGGCTTCAAGCCCAACACAATGAACACCAGCGCGACCATGAATCCCCCAACCCACGGCATGGTCGCGCTCAAGCTGCTCCCCACCGTTGACCCTCACCCGGGCCAGCGCGGGCTTTGCCATCGTGCTGTGGACACCGGCCACGGGCACGAACTGGGTCTTGCAAGAGCGCCTGAGCCTGACGGCGGGCAGTTGGACCAACGCCCCCAGCGGCTGGACCAATCCGGTCACCGTGCCGGCCACGATGCCGACGACGTTTTACCGTCTTTTCAAACCCTGATCTGAAAACGATCCGCGCAACTCCCACCGAAAAGCCTGAGAATTACAAACCAAGGATAACGGATGAAAACCAAACTCCACTCGTTGATCAACGGTTTGGCCGTTTTATTGGGCGGCCTCGCCCTGCTTGCGCTCACCCTCCCGGCCGCCGCCGCCACGCGCACCTGGACCGGTGCGGGCGCAAACGGTTTCTGGACCAACGCCGCCAACTGGAATGGCGGCCTGACCGTCCCGGTCAACGGCGACGGACTCATCTTTCCCGCCGGCGCGGCCCGGCTCGCCAACACCAACGCCGTCGGCGGGCCGAGCAACCTGGTGTTCCTCGCCTTCACCGGCTCGAACTACACCCTCGTCAGTCCCATCTCCCTGGCGCTCACCAACGGGCTGACCAACGCCCCGGCCATCAATCAATCCAACACCGTTCGTGCCAACCTCGAACTGCGCGCCAACCAAACCTGGTCGCTGGCGGACAAGACCGTGCTGACGCTGGCCAGCAATGTGGCGTTGGGCACCTTCCGATTGACGCTGGCCGACGGGGGTTCGGTGGACATCAGCGGCAACGTCACCGGCAGCGGCGCGGCGCAGTTGCTCAAGGACAATGTCGGGCGGCTGAGCTTGAGCGGCCCGGCCAATTCGATCCCCGATTGCCGGGTGCGGGACGGCACGCTGACGGTGGAGGGAACGCTCTCCGGTTCGCTGTCTGTTTCCAACGGTGCCGTTTTGAGCGGCTCCGGCACGGTGCCGCCGTTTGTGTGCGCCGGCACGGTTCGTCCGGGAGGGTCGTCCGTGGGCGTGCTGACAGTGTCCGGCGGCACGGCGGCCTTTCAGGCGGGTTCGACCTTCCAGGTGAACCTCAACGGCCCTGCCCCGGGCACGGATTACGACCAGTTGCGGGTGTCGGCGCCGCCCAGCTTGAGCGGGGCCACGCTCAGCGTCCTTCCCGGTTTTTCCCCGATCGTGGGGCAATCGTTTGTGGTCATCACCAACACCGGTGCCGCCGCCTTCACCACCACGTTCACCAACCTGCCGGAGGGTTCGATCCTGACCGTGAGCAATCTCCGGCTCAGGGTCAGCTACGCGGGCGGCGACGGCAACGACGTGACCCTCACGGCGGAAGGCTACAACCCTTCGGGGGTGACGCGCACCTGGAGCGGCGCGGGCGCGAATGGCCTTTGGACCAACCCCACGAACTGGGTCGGCAACACCACGCCCGCCCAGGGGGACAATCTCCTCTTCCCGCCCGGCGCGGCGCGGGCCAACAACACCAACGATTTTCCCGCCGGCACGACGTTCCATGCGATTACCGTCAGCAGCAACAACTATTCGCTTCACGGCAATTCGCTGCGGCTCAACAGCGGCGTGCAGGGCGTGTTTGCCTCCGGCTCGTCCACCTGCAACGTGCCGGTCGTGCTGGCGCAGGCGCAGACCTTCAGCTGTCTCTTATACACATCT
>JAOAIM010000283.1 GCA_026414705.1 Verrucomicrobiia bacterium
GCTCGATGCTCACGGTGGGCGGCAGGCCGGCGATCACGTCCACATCCGGGCGGGCGAGTTGTTCGACGAACTGGCGGGCGTAGGCGTTGAGCGAATCGAGAAAGCGGCGTTGGCCCTCGGCAAACAAGAGGTCAAACGCCAGGGTGCTTTTGCCCGAACCGCTCACGCCGGTGACGACGACGAACCGGTCGCGCGGGATGTCGAGCGAGAGGTTTTTGAGGTTGTGCTCGCGCGCGCCGCGGATGGCAACAACGGGAAAAGGGGAAGAGGAGAAAAGGGGAAAAGGAGATTCGGATGAGGTTCGCCCCTGCTCTCCTTTTCCCCTTTTCTCCTCTGCCACCGCGCAAGCTCCAAGGACCGCTTTCAAAAACCGGCCGGTGTGGCTCTCCGCGCACGCGGCGATTTGTTCGGGCGTGCCCTGCGCCACGACGCGCCCGCCGCCTTCGCCGCCTTCCGGCCCAAGGTCAATCACCCAGTCGGCGCACTTGATGACCTCGAGGTTGTGTTCAATGACGATGAGCGAATGGCCGGCGTTCACCAGCCGTTGGAACACTTCCAGCAACACGCGCACATCGTCGAAGTGCAGGCCGGTGGTTGGCTCGTCGAACAGGAAAAGGATCGGTCGAGGGTCGAGGGTCGAGGGTCGAGGGTTGGTCGTGGAGCGTGGAGCGTGGAGCGTGGAGCGCAGAGGGTCGGATGAGTTGAAGGCTGTCTGGTTTTCGAGTTGGGAGTCGCGACTTCCGAGGTTCGCCTCCGCCAGGTGGCGCACGAGCTTGAGTCGCTGGCTTTCGCCGCCGGAGAGCGTGTTGATGGGCTGGCCGAGGCGCAGGTAACCGAGGCCGACGTCCTGCAACCAGCGCAGCGCCGCCACCGCGCTTTGCGCGGACCGCGAATCCGGGAAGCCAGACAGGAATTCGATCGCCTCGTCCACGGTGGCGTCGAGCAGATCGGCAATGGACCAGGCTGTGGCGGAGTTGGCATGGCCACGCTGGCGCCGGGCTTTCGAGGCTCGGTTCTCGAGCTTCACCTCCAGAATGTGCGGGCGGTAGCGGCGTCCGTTGCATTCGGGGCAGCGGATGAAGACGTCGCTGAGAAACTGCATTTCGATTTTCTCAAAGCCCGCGCCGCGACAGCGCTCACACTGGCCCTCGGCGGAGTTAAAGCTGAAAGCACTGGCGTTGAGGCCGCGACGGCGGGCCGGCTCGGACTCGGCGAACAGTTCGCGGATGTCGTCAAAGGCGCCGATATACACGGCGGGGTTGGAGCGCGGCGTGCGGCCCAGGGGCGACTGGTCCACCAGCACGATGCCCCCGATCGCTTCGTGCCCGGTGAGAGAAGCGAACCCGACGGAGAGATCTGACGGATCCGACGGCTCCGACGGATCGGACGGATCAAACGGATTTTCGAGCGGGGGCCGCTCCCCCTGCGCGAGCTTTTCCAGGAGGGCGGGATAAAGCACCTCGCGCACGAGCGTGGTTTTGCCCGAACCGCTCACGCCGGTGACGCACACGAACCGGTTGAGCGGGATGTCCACGGTGAGGTTTTTGAGGTTGTGCCGGCTGGCGTTTTGAAGCCGCAGCCGGGGTGTTGGGTTGGCCGCGCCGGCGGGGCCGTTGCCGGTCAGGTGCACGGGGCGGCGTTGCGGAATTTCAATCCTTTTTCGCCCGCTCAAATACAGCCCGGTGAGCGAGCGGTGACACTTCAGCAACCGGGACAACGAGCCTTGAAAGACGACCCGGCCGCCCGCGGCGCCGCGTCCCGGCCCGAGGTCCACGATCTGGTCGGCGGCGCGCATCAGGGCCGGCTCGTGTTCCACGACCACGACGGTGTTGCCGGCATCGCGGAGTTGTTCGAGCAGGCGCGCGAGCCGTTCGGTATCGCGCGGGTGCAGGCCGACGCTGGGTTCATCCAGGATGAAGAGCGTGTTGACCAGGCGAGTGCCCAGACAGGAGGTGAGGTTGACGCGCTCGATTTCGCCGCCGGACAGCGTGCGCGTGGGGCGGTCCAGGGTGAGGTAGCCCAGCCCGGCGGCGTTGAGATAGGCCAGGCGCGCGCGGACCTCGGCCAGCGCGATGTCCACCGGCGAGGGCCGTTTGCCGGCGGGCGGTTGGAGTTTTTGCGAGAGTTGTTCGATCAGCGCGAGGGCGTGTGAGACGGACAGCGCGTAGAAATCGCCCAGTGTCATGCGTGGCGGGAGCGAGGGCAGGGCAGTGGGCGGGGCAGTGGCGGCGGGGTTGTTGACGGCGGGGTGCGCGGGGGTCGCTACGGTTTCGCGAGAAAGTGTGAGCAGGTAGAGTCGCGCGTTGGCGTTGAGGCGCTGGCCGTCGCAATCGGGGCATTGGGTGTAGGCG
>JAOAIM010000284.1 GCA_026414705.1 Verrucomicrobiia bacterium
CGCTTCGGACGCGGCACCTACTACGCCAAGGTGGATCGCACCCCGCCCACGCGACCCAGCCGCTGGCCGCGCCGCGCCGAAGCCGTCAACGGTACCAACGGCGGCCCGCCCGAATAGGCAAAATTGCCGATTCGGAAAGCGACGATTCGACTGCTCAACGAACGGACAGGAAAAGCGACGACATTTCACGGCCCGGGCGCGGGCAGGGATCCTGTTCCCCGACACGCTTTCGTGTCTCTCGTGTCTTTCGTGGTTTCCCGGCGGTCTGTTTTCGGACTGACAACTCCGAACCGCTCCGGCCAAACTGCCCGCACCTATGGCTGGCTGGCTCGACGAAATCGAACCGCTCAAACAAACCGCGCTGGCGGAACTCAACAGCGCGCCGGACGCCGCGGCGCTTGAGCGCGCCAAGGGCGCGTGGCTCGGCCCGCACGGGCGTTTCACCGCCTTGATGAAGCAGCTCGGCTCGCTCCCGAAAGAAGAACGTCCCGCCGCCGGCAAGGCCATCAACGCCGCCAAGGCCGAACTGGAAGCAGCGCTGGCCGCGCGACGTGAGGCGCTCGAGCAGCTTGCCGCGATGCCGAAGCATCCCACCGACTTCACGCTACCCGGGCGGCGGCGGGCGCTGGGCCGCTTGCACCCGCTCACGCAGGTCATCGAGGACATCGTGCGCGCGTTTCGCAAAATCGGGTTCGCCGTTGCCGACGGCCCGGAGATCGAGGACGAGTACCATTGCTTTGACGCGCTCAACACGCCCGCCGATCACCCCGCGCGCGACACGCAGGACACCTTTTACGTGGACGCCCCGCCCAACGCGCCGCACCCGCGCTTCCCAACCTCGACCAACCGCTGGTTGCTGCGCACCCACACCTCCTCGGTTCAGATTCGCGTCATGCAAAGCCAGCCCCCGCCGGTGCGCATCATCGTGCCGGGCCGGGTGTTCCGCCGCGACAACGCCGACGCCACGCACAACCCCACGTTCCATCAGGTCGAGGGCCTGTATGTGGACCGCGGTGTGACGGTCGGCGATCTCAAGGGCACGGTGGAATTTGTCTTCAAGGAAATCATGGGCCGCGACGTGCGCATCCGTTTTCGCCCGCACTATTTCAGTTACACCGAGCCGAGCTACGAAATTGATTTCAGCAACCCGCTGGTCAAAAAAATGGGTCGCGACTGGCTCGAAATCGCCGGTTGCGGCATGGTCAACCCCGTCGTGTTCGAGAACGTCGGCTACGACCCGGAGGTTTGGACCGGGTGGGCGTTTGGCTTCGGCGTCGAGCGCATCGCCATGCTCCGCTACGGCATCAACGACATTCGCCTCTTCTACGAAAACGACGTGCGGTTTTTGAGGCAGTTTTGATTTCGCAACGCGTCCGTGTGAGCAGGCACACCAAACTCCTGGAGCGGATCCTTCTGGGGACCGCCGATGCCAACATCCCTTTCGAGGGACTGTGTCATCTGTTGCAGCGCCTGGGTTTTCAAATGCGGATCCGAGGCGACCACTACATTTTCTTCCGCGCCGGGGTCGAGGAAATCTTGAACCTCCAGCCGCGCGGTTCACATGCCAAACCTTACCAGGTAAAACAGGTGCGGCACGTGATCTTGAAGTATAGACTCGCGGAGGAATTGCCATGAGCAAATACGAGGTCATCATCTACTGGAGCGATGAAGACAACGCGTTCATCGCGGAAGTGCCGGAGCTTCCGGGCTGCGCCGCTGACGGCCCCACCAAAGAAGCGGCGCTCAAAAATGTGGAAACCGTGATTGAAGAATGGATCGAGACCGCAAAAGCGCTGGGCCGCCCCATCCCGCAGCCCAAGGGCCGACTGCTGTTTGCGTGAACCGGGGTGTCCGGCGACGCACCGAAAATTTCCAAGACAGGGAGCCAATCCCATGTGCACTGAAACACCAGAACTCGCGGCAGCTAGTCCCATAACCGACACCCCGCCGGAGATCGAAGAACGTGTGCACCAGATGCTCATGGCGCGCTCGCCGGAGGAGCGTTTCCGGATGGGCGTGGCCTCCTTTGAGGCCGCGCGCGCGATCTTCATTGCCTCGCTCCCCAAAGACCTGCCGCCGCTGGAATTCAAACGCCGCCTCTACGAGCGCATCTACGGCGAACCGGCACCGTTTTGAAGTTCCCGGTCCGCGCGAGCCAGGCCCTGGCCGAAATCGCGCCGGGCTGGTGTCAGAATGGTTCCCATTTGGGCCGCGGATCCGGCGGTGTCGGGGACTTCCAGTCGGGAGCGTATTTCCTCCATTCCTGTTCACGCATTTCCTCTTCGGAAAGTTCCTGTTCGTAAAGCACGGCGCAACCGGCCGCCGACGCTGC
>JAOAIM010000285.1 GCA_026414705.1 Verrucomicrobiia bacterium
GTACTACCACCAGCTCGACGCCGTGCGCTTCACCGGCGACTGGGAAGCCTGGCTCGACTTCTTCCTCGAAGGCGTCAGCCTCACCGCGCAGGACGCCGTGCAGACCGCTCACCGCCTGCTCGCGCTCTTTGCTGCCGACCGCGCACGCATCCTGCCCTTGGGCCGTGCGGCGGCCAATGCCCTGCGCATCTTCGACGTGTTGCGCCATCGGCCTGTTGCGAACATCAAGCTCATGGCAGCACGCGCCGGCGTGAGCTTCGCTACCGCCGCGCGCGCGGTGGAGGCGCTGCAACAGCTTGGCATCGTGCGCGAGATCACCGGCCGCGCCCGCGAGCGGGTGTTTGTCTACGGCGGCTATCTCGACTTGCTGGGCCGCGTTGGAGCGAGCAGTTGAGCGCGCACGCTCCGGTCGCATGGGAAACCGCTCGATGGAACAACGGCAATCCGATGGAATCGAATGGGCGCTCGCGGAACCGCTTGGTCAGAAGCAGGGCCGCAGCTGGCACCGCTCCGCCGTCGTCAACGGGGCGGTCCGGGACAAGCCCGCCTGCTCACTCGCCAGACGGAACGAGGGCTTCTGCAGCAAGAAGGCGGGCGGGAACTTGGCGTCTTCTGCCGGAGGGCGTCGCGATGACGGCCGGAAATGAATGGATTCGGACGGGAAATGCACGCATGCATTTATTGGACGCCATGCGTTTCGTCACGGCGGGCCGTTCGAGCCGCCGCAGGCACGGCTCATGGCGCGGCTCGACGAGCCGTTTGCCAAGAGCGCGCGGCTGGAGAAGGTGATTCGCGAGAACTCGGCGAGGTTGGGGTATGGAGGGTGAGTGGAAGCGACAGCGGATTGCGGATGTGTTTGCCGTCAATCCACCGCGAGAAATTACGCGGGGTAGCGTTACCCCGTTTCTTCCTATGGACGCGCTTCCAGAAAACGAACGAGCACCGCGCCGATTTGAAAGCAGGGCATTTACGGGCTCCGGCGCCAAATTTCAGAACGGCGACACACTGATCGCCCGCATCACGCCATGCCTCGAGAACGGGAAAACAGCTTTCGTCTCGGGCCTGAAGCACGGCGAAATTGGACACGGGTCTACCGAGTTCATCGTACTTGCTGGAAGACCAGGAGAAAGCGACAACTTGTTCGCGTACTACCTTGCACGGTCGCCAGACTTTAGACGCTACGCCATTGCTCGGATGGAAGGCACCTCTGGACGCCAGCGGGTACCGACTGTTGCGGTCGAGAACTTCAGAACCGAAATACCACCGCTGGCTGAACAACGCGCCATCGCCCACATCCTCGGCACGCTCGACGACAAGATCGAGCTGAACCGCCGGATGAACGAGACGCTGGAGGCCATCGCGCGGGCGATCTTCAAGTCCTGGTTCGTCGACTTCGACCCCGTCCGCGCCAAAGCGAGCGGCGAGCCGCCCGAGTCCATCTGCCGCCGCCTCGGCCTCACCCCCGACCTGCTCGCCCTCTTCCCCGACCGCCTCGTCGACTCCGAACTCGGCGAGATTCCGGAGGGGTGGGGGGTGGGGCGTCTTGATGAGGAGTTCGACCTAACGATGGGGCAGTCGCCACCCGGCGAAACCTACAACGAGGTTGGAAACGGCATACCTTTTTATCAAGGTCGCGCCGACTTCGAATCAAGGTTCCCCAAGCGGCGGGTTTACTGCTCAGCCCCTAAGAAACTGGCAAAACGCGGAGACACCTTGATTAGCGTGCGTGCTCCCGTTGGAGCCATAAATATGGCAGCTGAGGACTGCGCGATAGGACGGGGAGTCGCCGCTGCGCGGCACAAGTCGGGAAGCCGCTCCTACACTTACCAGTTCATGCACAGCCTAGAAGCCGTGTTTTCCCGTTTTGAGGCGGAAGGAACAGTCTTCGGTTCCATCAGCAAATCCGATTTGCACGGAATTCCATGCCTTGTCCCGCCAGCACAGGTTGTTGCATCTTTCGAGACCATTCTTGTGCCACTTGACGATCTTATTGAGATCGCCGCATTTGAGTCCCGTACCCTTGCGGCCCTGCGGGACACGCTCCTTCCCAAGCTCATCTCCGGCGAACTCCGCGTCCCGCTCGAAGGTGCCGCATGAGCGAGCCCAGCGAAGCGCAACCGGGGCTGCACCACTTCAACCAGGTGCCAGAGTGGCCGGAGTTCGCGGTCATCGGCGACGACGTGAGCGGTCGCGTGCCCGTGACCCGAATCACGAGCTGGCGCAAGCTGCCGGATCTCCTCGAAACCCCGTTCTTCAATCGCCCGAAGACACAGCTCTGTC
>JAOAIM010000286.1 GCA_026414705.1 Verrucomicrobiia bacterium
CCGCTGACCAGCGCGCCGAGCGGGTGGGCGTTGGTCAAGGAGTCACGCTGCGCCCGCACCATTGCGTTGTGCTGTGCGAACACCGGCACCGTCGTCATTTCCGGGCTGGGCGGGATCGGCTGCGGATTGAGCTTCACCGCCGCGTTGGTCCAGATTTGGTTGACCATTTTGCGCGTGGGGAGGGTGCAGCCGAGCCGGTCCGCCAACCGTTGCGCCAGCACCGGAGTCATCGGCGTGAGGAAATAATCCGCGTCCGAACCGATCGCCACGTAATCGGGCAGCACGTGGTAAAGCGCCGTGTGCCCGGCGGCGCTGACGCTCACGGGCTTGAGCGTGCGCAACCAGCCCGGCACGTTGCCGCGCAGCACCTCGGCGTAAATCCATCGCTCGCGCTCGGCCAGGCTCAGTGGCGTGATGACGTTGGTGAACTGCGTGCCGGTGGGCGCGTGCGCCGGACGCGGCGGCAGGGGCAGGGTTTGGGCCGAGGCAACGCTCAGCAAGGCCACAAATGCAACAGTGCCGAAGCTCCCGACGCTCAACGCGCGCGGTTTCCACAGGTGCGCTTGAAATCGCGTCTGGCGGGTTACGACGTGGTGCATGGCCTGGCGCGCCTCGCGGCGGCGAGCGGATCGTCGGCTTCCGTTTGCATGGTTTCAAGCGTGAAGTCGCCGCGCAACCATCGGGCCGTGTGGCGCGACCTGTTGCGTCCCGCGCCGCGTGTCCCGGGCGGGCAACCCACGCACTCCCGCCGCGCCCCGGCCCGTTTGGGTCGAAACCTCGCGTTCGACATCACACCGCGCTGCTGCCCAGGCGTTTCAGGTAGTCGAAGGAAAACAACCCGCTGGCGTGGCCGTCGGCCCAGAGCGGTTGCAGCGCGTAGCCGCCCACCGGCGTCACCCGCACCAACTGAAACGCCGTCGGCGGCAGCGGTCGCTCCGGGCCTTTGTGCAGTTGGCCCAGAATGTCCACCTCGCCCTGGCAGCCGGCGCAGGGACAGGCGCGACGCAGCTTTTCGAGCGGGATGAAACTCTCGCTGCCGTCGTCCCACTTGATGGCCAGTTCGTTGCCAATCGGTTGGATGTCCACCGGTCGCACGGCCCAAACCTAGGCCGGCAACGCGCCCCAGACAACCCGATCGCCGTCGGAGTGCGCGACTTCACGCCCGCCAAACCCGTCTCGGCGACATGCGCAATGCGCCCTCCGACGGGCAACCTCGAACGCGGCCCAATGAACCATAAACATCAAGCCCAGCGTGGGCCGTCTGGCGTTCAAAACTGTTGCGCTCACGCCCGCAGCGCGAAGCGATTCAGCACCGTGTGCCGTGCACCGGTCGGCAACAACTCGCTCCGAAACAGCAGCACCTCGCGCGCGAGCCATCCGCCGAAGCGCCGCGCCGCGGCCGCCTCCAACCAGCGTTGCCACCGTGCCGTGTCCGACGCCGCGAACCGTTTGATGCGCCCCACCGTGATGTGGCCCACGAACACATCCTCCGCCGGCGCGGCCGCAAAGTCGCCCACCGCCGCGTTGACGCGCTGATGCAGTTCGCTCAACCGGCCCGCGGGTTCGCTCACGCCCACCCACGCCACGCGCGGGCGGCGCGCGTCGGGAAAGCAGCCCGCCCCGGCGCACTCCAGATTCACCGCGTCCATTGCCGCCAGCCCCGACGCGAGCCGCTCGTTAAGTTCGGGCAGGCGCGCGCTCTCCACCCAGCCCAAAAACCGCAGCGTCAGGTGCAACTGCTCCACGCGCGCCCAACTGACCGTGCTGTCCACCAGCGCGCGCCGCAGTTCGGCCTGCGCCCGCGCAATTTCGCCACACACCGCCTCGGGCAACGGCAGCGCCACAAACAACCGCACCAATGCGGGCAGCTCGCTGTCAACCTCACCGGCTTCCGCGCGGTCTGCCGCACCCGTGTTCAACGCCGATTCGTCTCGCGCTTCCATTCCAGGTCCACAATCACCGGCGCCCAGGCAATGTGCTGCAACACCCGTTGCAAACGCGGCGAAGCGTCCGGCACCGGCACGCGCCCCGCGTTCGTGAACCGCAGTTCCACGACGTTGGTGCGCGATTGCAATTCCGGCAGCGCCTCGCCGTAAAACCGATACCGGTCAAACGCCGTGAGAATCATCCGCGCCGGTCGCGCCGCCACCACCGCGTCAGCGCGCGACAGTCGGCGACTCGGCGCGGCCAGCCAGTCCGAATGCACCACCCGCACGTGCCGATGCCGCACCGCCTCGTAAAGGTAAGCCGCCGAGACCGCGACCG
>JAOAIM010000287.1 GCA_026414705.1 Verrucomicrobiia bacterium
CTCACGAAGTAAGATGCGGGCAGGCGGTTGACGGCACAGATTTTCACGCCCAACAGCGTCGTGCGTCCGCCGAAACCCATCGGGCCGATGCCCAGTTCGTTGGCGGTTTGGAGAATGTCCCGCTCCAGCGCGTCGAGTTCGGGCACCGGGTTGCGGTCATCGAGCTTGCGGAGGAACTGGCGCTTGCTGAACTCGTAGCCGGTGGCGCGGTCGCCGCCGATGCACACGCCCAAAATGCCGGGCCCGCAGCCCTTGCCCTGCGCCTGAAGCACCGCGTCGAGAATCACTTTGCGGCAACCGGCCAGGTCGCGGTTCGCGCCCAGCATCTCGTCGGGCAAAGAATACTGCGCGCCGACGTTTTCGCAGCCGCCGCCCTTGAGCACCAGCCGCACGACCGTTTCGGGGGAGCGATGTTGATGAAAATGGATCGTGGGCGAGCCGGGGCCGACGTTTGTGCCGTCGTTTTTGCCGGTGAGCGAATCCACCGAGTTCTGGCGGAGATAGCCTTTTTTGGTGGCGAGCTTCACGGCCTCTTTGGCGGTTTCCTCAAACGCGATCTGGTCGAGGCCGACCGGGCAGTCCACGTAGAAGAGGATGCTGCCGGTGTCCTGGCAGATGGGCTGCGACTTCTGGCGGGCCAGCTCGATGTTGCGCTCGATGATCTTGAGCGCGTTCTCGGCGATCGTGCCCTTTTTTTCCTGCTCCAGCGACGCGAGCAACGCGCGCTGCACATCGTCGGGGATTTCGGCCGAGGTGCGGCGGATCAGTTCCAGCAGCGAATCACCCAGGGCGTTCATGACAAGGCAACCTAGGGGCGCGTTGCCGGGGCGTCAATCGCCGAGGCGCAGACGGCGTGGACGCGGAGCGTGAAGCGTCGGAGCGTCGGAGCGTGACGCAGGCTTCCAGCCCGCTGGTTCGCCGACTTCCAGTCGGCGAAGCCAAAGCCGCGATACCAAAACTGAAAACTCTGAACTTTGAACCTTGAACTTTGAACTTTGAACAGGGCCGGACGCGCGTCACGGGTCACGATGTTGCCCCACGGCGGCCTGCGCAACGCCCTCTCCCTCGAGGGAGAGGGCCAGGGTGAGGGTGAGCGCACCGCAGTGCAGTGAACATCGAAGGATGAACTCAGGAACGGGTGGGAGCGCACGCGTCTCGCGTGGCGTTTTCGGCGTCCCGCCGAAAACAGCTTTCACCGCAGAGTCAGGGAGGGCGTGGAGCGTGGAGCGTGGGAGCGTAGCGCAGGTTGCGAGTTTGCTGACTTGAGCCGCTTGGGAAGCGACAGCGGACCGCGGCGGCCTCAAGACGCGCTCGCGCGGCTGAACGAGCCAAAGGCATGGTCGCCCGGAAACCGGGGCTCGTTCACTTTCAGAACCCGAAGTTTGCGTGCGGGTTCTTGTTGGTGTTCAGGGAGGTCGCGTTTTCGACGGTGCCGAACAGGTTGCCCGCCGCGACGCTGAAGTTGGTGGTGTTGAACGACGCCTGGTTGCGAACCACGAGGTTGGGACTGCCCGGGACCTGAATGCCGATGAGGTTGTCGGTGGCCAGGTTGCCCTCGATGCGGTTGTCGGCGCCGAGCGCGCGCAGGCCGGCCGCGCCGTTGAACGTGCAATGGTTGTTTTCGGCACGGCTGGCCGCACCGATGAGGATGCCCTCCTGCGCGTTGAAACTGGCCTGGCAACCGCGCACGATGCTCTGGTTGGTGGCGACGATGCCCGGCCCGGCGTTCTCCATCGCGGTGCAATTCACAATCAGGCTGCCGCCCATGTCCCAAATGCCCAAAAACCGGTTCAGCGCCGCCGTGCAGCTTTCGATGCGCGCGCTGCCAGTCGTGGAAATGCCCACGCCGTTGCCGCGCGAGGCGGTGTCGCGCACGACCGAATCAAACGATACAAATACGCCCTCCACCGCGTTGCTCATCGTGGTGCAACCGATCACGGTGCTGCCCTCTTGCACGGCAATGCCGCCGCCCGTGCCCGCGCCGATGTTGCCGTTGAAGGCCGCCACGCAGTGTTCGACCAGCGCGCCGAGGCCTGCCGCGATGCCGTCGTTGCCGCCGGTGGCGTTGGCGAGCACGGTGCACCGCGTGATCCGCGCGCGGTCACCAGCCACAATGCCCCGGAACGCATTGGACGCGACGACGCAGTCCTGCACCACCGCGCCGTGGCCGACGGCGATGCCCGCGACGTTGGTGTTGCCCACGACCGTGCAGAGGCGAACGGCACTTCGATTCCCCACAAG
>JAOAIM010000288.1 GCA_026414705.1 Verrucomicrobiia bacterium
GGGCGGATGTGCGATTTCAACGTATCGGCCACGGCGCGGATCACCGCATCGCCGGCAAGATGCCCGTAGCGATCGTTCACCGCCTTGAAGTGATCGATGTCCAACATCAACAGCAACGCCACCTCGCCGGATCGACTGGAGCGGTCCAGCTCTTGCGTCAGCCGGGCCGTGAACGCCCGTCGATTGGGCAGCCCCGTCAGCGGATCGCGCTCGCTCAGCTCGCACAAGGCATCGATGATCGCCTGAAGCTCCGCCGCCCCCCCGCCGGCGCCGGGCTCCGGCAGCGCAACCCCGGCCTGCCGAAGCAGGGCTCGGGCATGGTCCAGGCGCAAGGTGGGCAAGCTCATGGGTGAGGAAGGCCCGCGTTGACGCGAGCAACTCCCTCCCCCGCGCACGACGACGGCCGTGCGGCCAAGTATACGCGCACCGCCCGTTCGGGCGGCCGCAGCGGCGATCATTCGTCGCGATGCCACCGCACCGCACGCGGCGCGCAACCAGCGACCGTCGCGCCAATCGCCGCGATGTGGTCCGGTGTCGTGCCACAACAGCCGCCCACGATGTTGACCAGCCCCTCCGCTGCAAACCCGTGCAACAACCGCGACGTGTCCTGCGGCGTCTCGTCGAAGCCCGTCTCGCTCATCGGGTTGGGCAGCCCGGCGTTCGGATAACAACTGATGTAGGTGCCTTCCGCCACCCGCGCGAGTTCCTGGATATACGGTTTCATCAATGCCGCGCCGAGCGCGCAATTCAACCCCACGGCCAGCGGCCGCGCGTGGCGCACGCTCGCCCAAAACGCCGAAACCGTCTGGCCACTGAGCAAACGGCCGGAGGCATCCGTCACCGTGCCGCTGATCAGTACCGGCAACCGCTCGCGGCTGTCGTCAAACGCGCGCTCGATGGCAAACAGCGCCGCCTTCGCGTTGAGGGTGTCGAAAATGGTTTCCACCAGCAGCACGTCCGCCCCGCCCTCGATCAGCGCCAGCGCCTGTTCGTGGTAGGCCTGCTCCAGTTCGTCGAAGGTCACGTTGCGGGCGCCGGGATCGTTCACATCCGGACTGATACTCGCCGTGCGGGGCGTCGGCCCCAAGGCCCCGGCCACGAAGCGGGGGCGGTCCGCTGTTGCATAGCGATCGCACGCCTCGCGCGCCAGTCGCGCGGACGCCAGATTCATCTCCCGCGCCCACGCCTGCAGCCCGTAATCGGCTTGGGCGATCGACGTCGCGCCGAACGTATTCGTCTCGATGATGTCGGCCCCGGCCGCCAGATAGCCTTCGTGGATCTGCCGAATCACATCGGGGCGGGTCAGGCTCAGCAGATCGTTGTTGCCTTTGAGATCCCCGGGGTGATCGGCAAAGCGCGGATCCGCGGGCCGGCCCGATAGCCCTGCCCCGCGGTACTGCGCCTCGTCGAGCCGAAACCGTTGAATCATCGTGCCCATCGCACCATCGATCAACACGATGCGCCGAGCCAACAGATCCGCCAACGCCCGTCCACGCGTGTAGATGTTCACCGTCATATCCTGAATTGTGCCGCGCACACGAGCCATGCGCACGTCCGCCAAAACGCAAAAACCCCGAAAGCTCGTTGAGAACTTTCGGGGTTGCGGGCAATAACCGCCTGACGATGACCTACTTTCACACGCGAGCTGCGCACTATCATCGGCGCGAAGGCGTTTCACTGTCCTGTTCGGGATGGGAAGGAGTGGGACCACCTTGCTATGGTCGTCAGGCATAACCGGTCGGGGCGGCTCAGCCGTCTTCCGTGCACGCTTGGCGTGGGAAGGGCTTGCGCCGCCTTCACAGAGTTCGAATCGTTGCAGTCGCTTGAATCATTGCGTTGGATTTGCGCCCCAGCACCGCCGGCGCTGCGCGAGTGCGCACACCAGGCTCGGGGTTGTCGGAGCTGAAGACAGGGCGAACAAGCGCACAGCGCGTGCTCACGTCTCTTGTCTCGACGCGCATCAAGACTCTCGTCTCGACGGCCGTCTTCTTGGGCAGCTTTGCACGCTACATGCAAAGCTATAGGGTCAAGCCTCACGGGCAATTAGTACTGGTTAGCTCAAACGCTTGCACGTCTTCCACACCCAGCCTATCAACGTCGTGGTCTACGA
>JAOAIM010000289.1 GCA_026414705.1 Verrucomicrobiia bacterium
GACGCGCCCGCAGTGCGGTATGAGGTGATTTGGTGACGAGCTGGCCCGGACACGATCATGCGCGCGAGCGCACGACGGAGTTGGACCGCGATATTGTGCCCACCCGCCTGCCAAAGGGGACAAGGCCGCTGCTGGCCTGCATAATTCACGGACCTCTCATTCACGCTGGGCTTCAGCCCGGTGACAAACGCCGGTCAACCGCATGAAGCCGCTTCAGCGGCTTTTGCAGCGTGTCAAAAGCCGTTGAAACGGCTTGCGCGGCGTGTGGCCCCGGTTCACCGGGCTGAAGCCCGGTGCTAATGAAATCAGACTCAACGACTGTGAAATATGCAGGCTGGTGAAGCTCACCAACAGCCTCCGCAAGCGGGGGCCTGACCGACGCGCAGGGGCGTCCGCTGCCAAAAGTGACGTTCGGGCTGCCGCGCGACTCAAGGCTGCGGCCGCCGCGATCGCAGAGCGCTTCAGCGCGCCGTGCGCCCGGCGGGATTCGGCACGAAACGGTAATTGACCTTGTCCGGCACCACGCGCACGCCCGTGGTGAGCTTGAACGGCAGGCCCGCCGGCCCGTCGAAGGTCAATTCAACCATAAACGCCGTCCAGCCTTTCGCCGGTTCGGGCACGCGCGCGATGCACTCGCCCTTTTCCAGCGTGAGCACGGAGTTGGTCCAGACCGGGCCGATCATTTCGAGGCGGAAATCGCGCGCTTCGGGGTTGGTCGCGTGCCAGAGGCGGACCTCGCGGGGCTTGTCGGTGGCTTTGACCTTGATGCCGCCGTCCGGGAGAAACTTCCAGGTGAAGCGGGGCAGCCGCTTGTTCTGGAGCAGACTCATGTAAAAAGCCTGCAACGTTTGCCAGGCGTCAGTGTTGCGCAGCGAGTGGTCGGCGTTGGGCACGTAACGCAGAAGCTTGGGATTGGGCATCCCGTCCCAGTAAAACTGCCAGGAGTCGGGCAGGAAAAACTGGTCGCCCGTGCCGTTGACAATGAGCTTGGGCATCGTGTACCGGTCGCGGTAGGACCAGGGGTCTTCAATCTGCATCAGCTTCGCAAACTCCGGCGTGTCCACCCAGTCCATGATTCGCATTGCGGTGTAATTGCCCACGGCTGACGACCAAAACCCGTATGCGGCGTAATGATGTTCCATGGAAGGCTTCACGTTCACCACGTCAATGACGATGGGCACGATGCCCACCACGCGCGGGTCCACGGCCGCCGTCGTCCAGGTCGTCCAGCCCCGCTTGGAACCGCCGCCCACCACGAAGCGGTCCACCTTGATCCCGCCGCCTTCGGGAGAGGCGCAAAACGCGGTGATGGTGTCCATAGCGCGCACGGCAGATTTGGTCATCGGCAGGCGCGCCGGCCAGCGCTCGTCACCGGTGCGGAGAAAATGCCGCCACGTGTAGGCGATCAAATCATCTTCCACGCGTTCCTTGCCGTCATTGTGAAAGATCAGGGGTTGATTCGGCACGTGCCGCAGATCGGCCACGACACTTTCGGTTTCGACGGCGATGCGAGCGAGGTTGCCCTCCGGTCGGCCGGGCGGGCGTTTGTTATTGCCGCCGCCGATCATCAGAAACGCCGTGCGGTTGGTCACCCGGTTGGGCACGGCGATGAAGAGCGTGTGCTGCCACAGCGTCCGATCCACTTCGTTGCTCGTCAGCCACGACTGCGAGGTCATCTCCAACACATGCACCTTGCCCTGGGGCGTGGATTCGGTGTGCACGCAGCGATAGGTGTAGTTGGTGTCCGGCGCCGCCACGTATCGGTCCAGCGCCGTGAGGGTTTTGGGCGCGGCCCCGAGCGCTGGAACAAACATCGCCGCCGTGAGCACGGCCACCGACGCGGCCAGTTTGGACACCGAGGGGAGTGGGACAATCCGTCCCGGGGAGTGGGATGTTTTGTTCATGCGCGCCAGCCTTGCAAAGCCCCCGGCGGCGGCGCAAGTCCCGATGCTGTGCCTCCTGGCCTGGGAGTCTGTCGGACTTAGCGCCACGATGGACGGGAATGGTACCGGTGGGCGTCAGGGTGGTGTGGACCTGTCTCTTATACACATCT
>JAOAIM010000290.1 GCA_026414705.1 Verrucomicrobiia bacterium
GTGTTGGAGGCGCATGCGTTTGAGTTCGCGCTCAAACTCGATGATCGTCATGCCGCCGGCAGAACTTTTGGGAAGGTTCATCTCGGCTGGCGCTCCGCCGGTCGAAGCGGCGGCAAACCGGGGATGCGACGCCAGAGGCGCCACGGCCGCGCCACCGGCCAGAACTGTCGCGTCGCGCAAAAAGCGGCGGCGACTGATGGGAGACACGAGCTTGGATTCGGCACGATTCATTGTTCGGGCCGAAGCATTGCTCACGGCCGGACGCAGCGCAACTTTCCTCGCACGGCGCGCGTTCCAGGAGCGCGTGCGAGACGATTCGCTCCGGCGGCAACACGCCATGGAGAATTGGGTTGACCCCGGTCAAAAGCGGCATTGCACTGGCGCGCATGATACAGCGTTACCCGGTTCGTTTTATGGCCGGCCTGATCGCGGGCCTGGCCATTGCCCGCGCCTCGGTCGCCCTGGAACTTCCAGCGGTGTTTTCCGACAACATGGTGCTTCAACAGGAACTGCCTCTGACCGTCTGGGGCTGGGCCGACGACGGCGAACGCGTCACGGTCAAGTTTCGCGGCCAGTCTGTCTCGACCGTCGCGCGCAACCTCAAGTGGTCGGTCACCCTCAAACCGCTGCGGGCCGGCGGCCCGGACATCCTGACCGTTGCATCGCGCACGCGCACACTCACGTTCACCAACGTGCTGGTGGGCGAAGTGTGGCTCTGCAGCGGCCAGTCGAACATGCAGTGGCCCATGCAGCGCGCCTTCAACCCGGCCGCCGACATCGCCACCGCCACCAACCCGCTCCTGCGCCTGTTCCAGGTCCCGCGCGCCAAAGCCACCGCGCCCGTCGTGCGCCTTAACGCCGCCTGGCAAATCTCTTCGCCCGAAGCCGTGCAAAACTTCTCCGCCGTCGCCTACTACTTCGGCCGCGACCTGCACGCCGCGCGCCGTGTCCCCATCGGCTTGATCGAATCCGACTGGGGCGGCTCGCCGGTCGAGGTCTGGATGAGCCGCGAGGCCCTCGAAATCAACGAACAGCACTGGCGTGAAGTCCTCTTGAACGGCGAGCGCAACTGGAAACGCTACGAGGAAACCCTCACCGAGCACCGTCTCGAAAAAGCTCTCGCCGAACGCGCCGGACAAAAATTCGACAAGCCCGAACCCCGTGCCCCGTGGCGACCCACCGAGCTGTACAACGGCATGATCGCGCCCCTGATCCCCTTCGCCCTGCGCGGGGCCATCTGGTATCAGGGCGAGGCCAACGCCGGACGCGCCGAGCAATACCGACGGCTCTTCCCCGACCTGATCCGCAACTGGCGACGCGACTGGGGGCACGACTTCACCTTCCTGGCCGTCCAACTGGCGCCCTGGGACAAAAACCGCAAACGGTCGCTGGAGGAAATCACCGCACAACCCGAAGAAAGCGACTGGGCCGAACTGCGCGAAGCCCAACTCCTCGCCACCAAACTCCTCCCCAACGTCGGCCTCGCCGTCATCACCGACGTCGGCGACAAGGACGACATCCATCCCACCCGCAAGCAACCCGTCGGCGCGCGCCTCGCCCTGGCCGCGCGCGCCCTCGCCTACCGCGAACGCATCACCTGGTCCGGCCCCATCTACCGCGACATGAAAATTGTCGGCGACAAGATCATCCTCCGCTTCGATCACGTCGGCAAAGGCCTTGAAGCCCGCGACGGCCCGCTGACCGGTTTCGCCATCTGCGGTGAAGACCGCAAATTCGTCTGGGCGAACGCGGAAATCCTCCCCGACAACACCGTCGCGGTCAGCAGCCCGCAGGTCCCCAAGCCCGTCGCCGTCCGCTACGGCTGGGCGGATTTCCCGGTCGTCAACCTCTGGAACAAGGATGGCCTGCCCGCTTCCCCGTTTCGCACCGACGATTTTCCGCTCACGACCGCCGGCAAATACTGACGCGGGCACCGCACGCCCGATTCGCGCCAGCGCAGCAACCGACCACTCCGCCATCGCTCATCCTGACCGGCGGCTTCCCCGTTGCCGCCGCCGCGCGCTGTTTTTACCTTGCCGCGCAGGATGGCTGA
>JAOAIM010000028.1 GCA_026414705.1 Verrucomicrobiia bacterium
CTCCAGGACAGAGCCTTGGGCAGCGGCGTGATTAACCTCAACGGTGGCGAGCTTGGTGCCCGAGGTTTCCCTGCGACGATTACCAACAAGGTGTTCTTGGGGATTCATGGGTTCGCCCAGCGCGGCGAGGCTTTGGTAGGGGATCAGCCATTGACCTTTACCGGTCCGGTGCTGGGCGGCTCTCAAAGCGGTAACGAGAATTATCAGTTCGTTAACAACGCCACCGCCCCGGTCACGATCAAAGGGCCGATGAGCGCATTTCCGGGTGGCACCAACACGAGCGTCAGCAGCACGCTGCGATTTTTGGGGACGGGTGAAACGATCGTGGAGGGCAACATTACGGACTCGCCGGATACGAACAATCCGGCTCCGCCGAACATGACCACCGGGGTGAGCAAAGAGGGGCCGGGCCGTCTGGTCTTGAAAGGCACGAACAATTACAAGGGCGTGACGTTTCTCACAGGCGGCTTCCTTTGTTTGGAGTCACCCAGTGCTCTTGGATCGGGGCGTTTGAGAATCGGGCAGGCTGGCGCTTTCCCGAGGTATGACGGCTTTTACACGGTGCTTGAACTGGGAAGCGGCTGGACCAACGGCTTTACCATGCCCTTTGGCACCGGGAACGGTCAGTTGGAATTTGGTGGCATTGCCGGGCAGGCCGACGGCAGCGCCGGCTTTGCTGCGGTGAGCGGGACGATCAACGTGAACATTGGAGGCGGGGTTCTGTGCATCTGGGGCGGTCTGGGCGGGGGTCGGTTCTTCTTCAATGCCGGGCCAGGCGCCGGGCCCAATCCCACCTATCAGGCTGCCTTTATCCTGGGTTCGCCCTATTGCAACGGGACACTGAACTTCCAAAATCCGATTGAGCTCTATGATCGAACCCGGACGATCATTGCGCTGGACGGGGGCGCTGAGGTGGACGGGCGGATTTCGGGCGTGATCAGTTCCTACACCAACGCCGCGGCCGGAATCATCAAGGAGGGCAACGGCACGCTCGAACTGGCCGCCGCCAACCTTTACACCGGCCCGACGATCATTGAGGCCGGGCGGCTGCTGGTCAGTGGTTCGCTCAGTTCGGGCAGCACTGTGACGGTCAAACCCGGGGCAACGCTGGGCGGCACGGGCACCATTGGCGGGCCGGTGATTGTGGCCGGGGGCACACTCTCGCCGGGCGTCTCAATCGGCACGCTAACCATCAACAACTCGCTGACGTTCTCGAACAACAGCCAAATGCTGGTCGAAATTAACGCGGCCAACGGCACCCGGGATCAAGTTGTCGGGCTGAGCAGCGTGGCTTACGCTGGAACGCTTGTCGTGACAACGAACCATGCTGGTGTGGTTACCAATGGTCAGTCGTTCCAAATCTTCAGCGTTTCGGGCAGCAAGACCGGCAATTTCGCCAACATCATCAACCAGGTTCCGGGCGTGACCGCTTGGACCTTCAATCCGAGCACGGGTGTTCTAACGGCCAGCGTCCCAACCGTGCCCACCACGCCGACGAATATCACCTATTCGGTGTCGGGGAATTCGCTGACGCTGTCATGGCCGGCGAATTACATTGGGTGGCAGTTGGAATCGAATTCCGTCAGCATCACAAGCTCTGGCGATTGGTATCCGGTCGCCGGCTCAACCGCCACCAATCAGGTCATCATCTCCATTGATCCCACCAAGACGAACGTATTCTACCGGCTGAAGTATTGATGCGTCTGGTGCGCGCCGCCGACGGCGCGTTCTCAATGTGGTGTTGGGCTTCCTTTGACGCCACGTCAGGGGAAGCCCAATTCATTTGAACCAGCGCGTTCCCGCCGGCACGGTAGAATTTCTGCACACCGGTTTTATGGGCCTGAGGTTGCAGCCGAAATTGATGGCGGATTCAAAACATCGGCGGCACATGTCAAATGGACGCCCGCTCTTCCGAACCATGGCCGTCGAAGTGCGACCGGGACGGCTCGGTGCTGAGCATATTTGGGCGCGCAATGATCAGGCCCTTCCTGGTGGCATTCAACTCCCGCGACTGTTCCAGATGGCGCAACAGCGATTGGACTCCTGATGATCGGGCTGTGCACCGGGGACAACGATTTGAAAACATTTGCCATGCCCCAACGGTTCGGCATCTGGCGGAAGGTGTTGAACGTGACCAACAGGCCGTGCCCCGTGCCGCGGGCGACAGGCGCGCAGATCAAGCAACGGGCAGTTTGCCTCCCGAACAGACCACCAACGGTGTGCGCGGGGTCATCACATGTTCCAACGGCCTTTTCTACATGTGCCGGGCCGAGGGGTTGTCTCCTTTGAACGCCGGCCACCCGAAAGTTGGTACACCTCCCCGGCGCGCCTGAAGAAGCTCTGACGAGGGCCTGAACCACGACGCCCCGCCCGTGATCCGGCCCGGGATTATTTTGGCCCGGGCGTGGTTTCGCCGTCCACCCAACGGCCGTCAATCAACACCGATCGGGGGTTGGCGGGCAGCCCACGCTCGTTATGCTCCAGTTGGGCCACCACCATGTCCACGGCAGCCGCGCCGATGAACTCGTGCTGTTCGTCAATGCCGCTCCAGCCCTTGACATCCTCCGCCACATTCAAATGCGCCAGACCCAGGTCTTGAGGAACGTGATAGCCCAGGCGCTCCAGCACACCCCGCACCCGACTGTCGGCACAAATCACCGCGTCCGGCGACCAGCGCCGCAACCACGCAGGCAGTTGCCGCTCCGCTGCGGCCTCCAAATCCTCAAAGAACAACGGCGGCACACGCCGCGACGGCGGCAACTCCCACTGCTCAGCCAAAAATGCTCCCCGCGGCACCAGCCCCTCGGCCCGATCATACCACGCGGAGACCAGCAGCCCGGGACGCTGATAACCCCGCTGCAACAACGCCAGAAAAGCCGTCTGCACGTTCATAAACGAATTGGCCAGAACCGCATTCCAGGTCCGTGGCGGGTAGCGGCGTTGCCGGGCGTGCGTCAGCCATGCCTCATACCGACCAATCTCCACCACCGCTGTCGTCCATAGCCCCGTGCTCAGCGACGGATGCCGCAGCAGAGGCAAAATCGCCCCAAATATCCCCCGCGCCTCCAGAATCCGACAAAACCGTTGGACGTTCACGTCGGGCTGGAACTCCACAAACTCCTCCAGGCGCACCCGCTCAATCCTGTAGCCCAACTCCTGCGCCCGCCGCTCCGCACCCCGCAAATACCCCCTCAACCAGGGCTTCTCCAACCAGTCCCGCCCCGACTCCTGATCATCAATCCAGGCGATGTTCGCCTGATAGGGCGGTTTGCGCCGACCCCGCACATACGCCTGGTAAATCGAGACCAACGGATTGGGCCGATACCCCATTTGCTCGGCAATCTTGCGAATCCGCTCCCGCGTCTCAGGGGGGATACCGGGATGATTCCGCAAGGCGCGGCCCACGGTGGTGCCGTGCACCCCGGCGGCCTTTGCCACCATCTCCAACGTCACCGTTCTCATGCCGTTGTGCCCCAAGGATATGCCCGGACCCGGACAAATGCAACCGACTGCACAACCTCACGCCTGACAGACGCAATCCACCCGATTCAAATGAAAATTGAGTCAACTCGGAGACGTCTATGGCGACAAAATCCTGGTGTTGCGTGGTGTTGGTTTTGAGTCTGGCGGCTTTGCCGGCTAGGGGTGTTGACGTAACCTATCATTGGTCTGGTGACGGGCTCAACTTGGGCGGGTCGGGGACATGGGACACATCCAACCCGCGGTTTGGGTCCAGTTCTGGCGGACCGTTCAACATCGTTTGGAACAACGCGGTGCACGGGCAGGACCGGGCGCAATTCGGCGGCACGGCTGGAACGGTCACGATTGACCCCAGCGTGACCCATTGCCGACGGCTTATTGTCCAGACCAGCGGCTACACCATCGGCGCGGGCACATTGATTTCAGATCAACCCAACAACGGGTTCGTGATTCAATCGCTACAGGGCGGCCCTGCCACGGTCAACACCAGTTTCCAGCTCACCATCACCGGCAACATTAACATCCGCATCCGAACCGAAAGCACCCAGAACACGCAGGTGCTCAATCTGTATGGTGATTATTCCTTTACCCAGGGCGACGCCACAAAGCGGCTGGACCTCGAGTCCAACAGTGACTCCTATACACACACCATCAACTTCTACGGGCGGCTGCTCGACAACCCTAACAGCACGGCACGGCTGCGGTTCGGGTACGGCGCGGGCAACAACATGACGTTCAACGTCTATGGCGCCAGCACGTTCAATAACAACGCCGAGGTTTCCTCCGGCACGGTCAAGCTTTACCACAACCAGGCGTTGGGTACCAGCAGTGGGCAGGTCACGATGGGTGACGGCAACACCAGCACCGCCAATATCAGCTTGCTGACCGCTGCGCCGATCACGATTGGCAAGGGGATCTTCATGAGCAGCGGCTCCGGAAACCGGGTTGTCGGCGGGGCTTCTGCCGATACTTCGGAGTTCAGCGGCTGGATGAACTTGGCGGCAACCACGGGCACGAATCAGGTCACGGCGGCTGCGGGTGGCACGGTCATCTTCAGTGGGATTATCTCAGGCACCGCTGGCCCTGCATTGGAGAAAATCGGCCCTGGTACGGTGATATTCAGCGGGCCGAATACCTACACGGTGGGCACGGTTGTGAAGGAAGGCACGTTGCTGGTGAACAACACGGGCGCCAGCAGCGGTACTGGCACTGGGGCGGTCACAGTCAACAGCGGGGCGACGCTGGGCGGAACGGGCAAAATTGACGGTGCGGTAACGGTCAACGGGACGCTGGCACCGGGCGGCGCGACTGCGCCGGGCACGCTCACGGTTAATAGCACGGTTTCGCTCAACGGCACCGTGCGCATGCGGCTCAAGACCGATGCCACCCCCACCAACGACAAGCTCGTTCGTACGGGCGGCGCGCTGACTTTCGGGGGTGTCTTGACCGTGACCAACGTCGGCCCGGCCCTGGTCGGAGGCGAGGTTTTCGATCTTTTCGACGCCACCGGGTTCAGCGGGTCGTTTTCGGCCACCAACCTGCCGCCACTGGGGCCGGGCATGAACTGGTGGACAGGGAATTTGGGAGTTGACGGCAGCATTCGCGTCAACCGCGCGCCGGTGGCCAAGTCCGTCACCTTCAGTTGCACGTTGGGCGAGTCGGTCAGCTTTAGCATTCTGACCGGGAAACACGCGACCACCGACGCTGACGGCGACGCGGTGTCGGTTACGGGCGTGAGCACGCCCACCAGTGGCTCGGCTTCGCACACTTCCAGCACCGTGACATACGTGGCCAGCGGGAGCGCGGGTACGCACAACTTTACCTACACGGTCAGCGACGGCTACGGTGGCACGGACACCAAAACGGTCACGGTCATTGTGTCGGCGGTGGGCAACGGGCCGAACATTGTCCCCGGCAGCTTGCAGGTCAGCGGGAACAACGTGAAGCTCGACGCCTACGGTGTCCCCGGCCGGACCTATCGGTTGGAATTCACCGAAGATTTGACCCCGCCGGTTACCTGGACGCCGTTGTATGGAAGCGAAGTGGTAGCGGCTGCCAACGGATTCCTGAGCTTTGATTACACCCACACCAATGCGCTGCCGCCGACGGGATTTTTCCGCACGAAATATGTCAGCGGTCCGTGAGGCCTGTTTTCCCGGTCGCTTGATGAGCCGGGGGAGCAGCGTCTGGAGCGCTGGCCTGGGGAAACGAGGGATGGTGTTGAAACGGTTGTGTTAAGCCGCCGCGCAAAAGCCACGTCCATCGCCGGTCCGACCCCGCGTCGCATGCGCCATCTCTGTCCGACGGGGCGGACTGGATTGTTGGAGGACAGCAGCCGATGCCCGCTTGCCGAACAACCCAGGGCGGGCGACGCAGGCTGACATCGTCATGAGAATTGGGATCCTCACCTATCACCACGTGGTCAATTATGGGGCTGTGCTCCAGGCCTACGCGCTTTCCCGATTTCTGCGCGAGTTGGGGCACCACGTAGAGACGATTGATTACCGCCCCAAAAAGGCACTCGACGCCTACCACAAGGCGCTGTTCGAGAACAACCCGGTTGAAAAAGAAAACCGCGCCCGGGCGGCTCGCATCGAGGAGTTCGTCACGCGGCACATCCCCCTCAGCCCGGAGCGCTTTACCACACGCGACGGATTTGCCCGGCTGGCCGGACGCTATGAAGCCGTGGTCACCGGCAGCGACGAGGTGTGGAACATTAATTCGTTTCGCGGGTTCGATCCCTCGTATTTCCTGGATTTCGCCGACGGGGCACGCCGCATCGCGTATGCGGCCAGTTTCGGTTACACCACCACCACGGGCAAACATCGCGACGAGATTGCGCGATTGGTACGGGCCTTTGACGCCCTCAGCGTACGGGACAGCCAGACCCAACGCATCCTTCAGCAAGAATGCGGTTGCTCCTCGCTCAAGGTGCTCGACCCGACCTTGCTCTTCGCGTCCTACGATGAAGTCGCAGTCCGCCCGAAGGAAACCGGTTTCATCCTGGTGTATTCCAACCCACCCCGGAAGCAGGCTGATTTCATTCGCCGTTTTGCCGAGCGCGAAGGCAAACCCATCATCGCCATGGCCTACCCGATGGACGGCGCGATCAACCGCCTCACTCTCTCACCGCAGGAATGGATCGGCCATTTCGCTGCCGCCGATTACGTCTTCAACGGATTTTTCCACGGTGTGGCCTTCTCCCTCATTTTCCGAAAGCCCTTCACCGCTTTCTCGTCGCCGGATAAAATTGTCAAAGTCAGCGACCTGCTCACGGACATGGGATTGCAAAATCGAATCATCAGCGATCCGGGACCGGCGACCCCGCTTCCCGAATCAAACCTCGATTACCGGCCCGTTGAGCCGCTACTGGCCGCCGCGGTTGACGTTTCGCGCGGCTTTCTCAAAAGCGCATTGGATGAAACTTTCGCCGGACAAACTTGCGTCCACCCTCCCGTGCGACACGCGAGCCTGGTTCAACAAAGCCCGGCCGGCCCGGGGCTGGCTCAAAAACATTGACCTTGCCTTGGAGGCTCCATCCCCGGTCCATCGCCATCCCGGCACGCCGCCTCTGTTTGAGATCGCTCCCCAACTGGCTGCGCTCCGGTTGACCGCGCGCCACGGACCATGACCCTGTTGCTGGACATGGTTCACCATAACCCGGGTGAGCCGCCGTTTGCTTCGCGTTACACCGACCCGGCATTTCTGGCGCAACTCGGCTACAGCGGGCAGGTGCTCAAACACCTCAATGCTTGCGTGCCTCTGGACACCTTTCCCGCAAGCGATGCCGAACGGCAATGGCTTTCCGCGGCTCAGGCCGCGCGTGATGCCGAAATCACCGACGCAAAAGCCGCCGGACTCGACGTGTATTACCATGTGGATTTGTTCGTGCTGCCGCGCTGCGTCGTTGAATCGCGCCGTGCCGAACTTTGCGACGCCAACGGGCGCGTGGACCTGACGCGCCCGGCGGTGCTCGAATTGCACCGCGCACTGTTCAGCGCTCTGTTCGCACGCTACCCGCAGGTGGACGGCCTCGTCACACGTGTGGGCGAGACCTACCTCTTCGACACACCCCATCACGCTGGCAACACCGCCGTGCCGATGCACGACCCGAACGTCGGGCGCGAGGAGATGATCCGCCGGTTCACGCTGCTGGTCCGGTTTCTCCGCGAAGAAATCTGCGTGCGCCACGGCCGCCGGCTCATCTACCGCACGTGGGATTACTTCGGCGACCGTTTTCATGCGGACGCCGACTTTTACCGTGCGGTCACCGACGCGGTCGAACCGCATCCGAATCTGCTCTTTTCGATCAAACACACGGCGGGCGACTTTTTCCGCGGCTGCAAGCCCAACCCTTGCCTTGGCGTTGGTCGCCATCCGCAAATCGTTGAGGTCCAGTGCGCCCGCGAATACGAGGGCAAAGGAGCTTACCCCAACTACATTGCCCGGGGTGTGATTGAAGGATTCCGGGAAGTGCCCGAACCGTGCGGCCTGCGCGACTGGGCGCGCTCACCGTTGTTCGCCGGAGTTTGGACCTGGTCGCGCGGCGGCGGCTGGTATGGCCCGTATCTGGCGCACGAGTTTTGGCCCGACCTCAATGCGCGGGTTCTGGCGGCGTGGACGCGCGACCCGGCCACGCCCGAAGCGGAGCACTTTCGGCGGGTGTGTCGCCAGGTGCATGGGATGAACGATGATTCCATCTACGCGTTGCGGGAAATCTGCGACGTCGCCGAACAGGCCATCTGGTTGGGCCGCTCCGTGCCCGAATTCGCGCGGCTGCGTCAATTTGCCGATTGCGATTCGGCCTGGCTCTGGATGCGCGATGACCGCCTGGGCGGCCTGGAGCAACTGGGTGAAATGTTCCGCTTGTTGGAGCAGGCAGGGCGACTGGATGCGGCGGTTGCCGAAAAGCGTGAGGCTGCACGCCTGTTTGCCACGCTGCCAGCCCGGGCCGCACACGTGCGAACCGCCGACCCTGCCACCACCGATGCGATTCGCACTTCCACCGAATACGGCGCGCGACTGTTCGCGTTGATTGCCCTGGGCTGGGAATTGATGGTTCGGCGATGGCGCGCCCGAAACGGAATCTCCACCGAGCCGGTGCGCGAATCCGACCTCGGCCGGTTTCAAGCCGCCCTGGCCTCTTACCGCCAGGTGGCCACGCTACCCGGCTGCGCCTCGCTCTACCAGTTGACCTATTGGAGCTGGCCCGGCCAGCCGCCGGCGCCGGGCATGGAAGCCTCGGTACTGGGAGACAGCCACCCTGCGCGATGACGTTGCCCACTGCGTTGTCGGGCTTGCTGGCGTTCTGGGATTTTCAGAGCGATGGCGGTCGCCACGTCGCTGTTGGCGTCGCACCCTTTGAGCTGTTTGAACAGCGTGGCCCGATTGCGCGCGCCCACGAGGGCGTATTCGGCCCGCGCGCGCTCAACATCGCCCACGGCCAGTGGTTGCGTCTGCCCCGGGCCGGGTTGGGTGCGCTCAACTTCCACGGACACCGTCCGCTCACCCTGGTGGTGTGGATCAAGCGCGACAGTCCGCGTCCGTGGCAATTCCTCGCCGGCGTTTGGAACGAACGCGATCACCGACGCCAATACGCCCTGTTCGTCAACGGGACCTGGCAGTTCAACCACGTGAAAAACACGCGCACGCCCTGCGCCGACCGCGCCCACGCCTACCTCTCGCGCGAAGGTGGCCATACCCCCGGCGACCCGGCTTGTTTCTCGTATGCGACCGGCGCGACACCGGTTTTGCCGGGCCGCTGGCATTGCATTGCGATGACCTATGATGGCACTGCGCTGGCAGTTCATCTGGACGGGAGGCTCGACGCGCATCCGCAACACAACCCGCTGCCCTTCGCAGGGCCGATTTTCGACGGCGGTCCGACGGGAGCGGATTTCACCGTCGCTCAACGCGCCATGGCCTTGTGGCACGATTACCCGCACGGGCCGATGCCAGCGGATGAAGGCTTTTCGGGACTTTTGGGTGGATTGGCGGTGTATGGTCGCGCCCTGAGTCCCCACGAGTTGCGGGCGTTGGCCGACGCGCTGCCGGCCCGCCGCGCCGCAGGTTGACATCAGCCAGCCCCGCGGTCAGCGGCCCGAAAATTTGAGCGTGATCAGCTCAAACGGTCGGAACGGCAGCGGCACGACCCCTGTGCGCGAATCGGCCGCTTCAATTCGAATCGGCTCCGCCTCCAGAAGATTGACGCGTTCGACCGTTTCAAAGCGGAGTGAGGTTTCAATCCGCGCCCGGCCCCGCGCGCCGTGGCATTCGTAGAGCCGCACAATGAGCGCGTCGCTGTCTTCCGCCTTTTTGACGGTCTCTAAAACCAGATGGGGCGAGTCCGTGCGAAACCAGCTTCGCGCTGCAGGCACCGTCCCCGGCGCGACGAGCCACGGCGTGTTGAACTCGTGCGCGCGCCGCACCACCTCGGCCGCGGCCAGCGAGCCGGCATGAGGGTAAAGGCCGTAGCGGAAGCCGTGCCGCCCTTGATCCGCCGAGGGGGCCGGACTGGTGCTTCCCCGCAACAGCGACAGGCGCATGATGTTCCCGTGCACCGCGTGGCCGTATTTGGAATCGTTCAGCAGTGCCACGCCGTAACCTTCTTCCGAAAGGTCGCACCAGAAATGCGCCGGCGTCTCGAATCGCGCCATCTCTTGCGAGCTGTTGAAATGCGTGGGCCGACGCACGTGGCCGAACGGGATTTCAAACGCCGCGTCGGGCGCACGCACGGCAACCGGAAACTCAACCTTGAGAAAACGATGCGGGTGGCGCCAGTCCACGTCGCAACAGAACTCCAAAATGCTCGAATCCGCGGTGAGAATTGCGCGGCAGGTCATGCGGCTGTTGCCGAATGCGTAGTCGAATTCAAGGGCTGCGCGGAGCGGGTGCACTTCGGCAATGCGCGCGCTTTGCGCCGGCACATCCGTCCATTTTTCCAGGTGCGTTGCGTCAACCTCCCAGGCGTCCCAGGCGTGAGGGTAATCCTCAAACAGCACAAACCGGTTGCCGCCCGGCGTGCCGGCGATGACTTCGCGGTCGGCCACCAGGTCGCGCAAACTGACCAGCCGACCCCCGGCATCGAACCGCGCCTGGAGCCGGCCGTTGGCCAGCACCCAGGTGTCGCCATCCCGGACCGCCTTGCAACGTCCATGCGCCGGCTGCTGCGGCAGCAACGGCGAGACGCCGCATGGCTCGGCGGCCACCAGGGCCAGCGAGCCGTCAGGCAGGTCGCACACGCCAGCTCGCCTCCAGCCCAGCGTGTTGATCAATGACCAACCCTCCGGTTTGCCACCGGCCACAACTGCACGGGCCATCTCGGTTTTCAATTCCTCCAAGGTCTCCAGGCACTCGGCATAGTCGCGGGCTGAGTCTTCGTACACCGCGCTCACCGAAGTGCCGGGCAGGATGTCGTGAAACTGGTTGAGCAGCACTTTCTGCCACACCCGGTTCAAGGCCGCTGCCGGGTAGCGGCTGGAGGGATTGAGCCAGAGATTGACGGCTGCCAGCGTTTCCACCTCACGCAACAGGCGCTCGCACCGCCGGTTGTCGCGCTTGTTGGCCGCCCGGGTCGTGTAGGTGCCGCGATGAAATTCCGCATACAACTCGCCCACGTGCACCGGCGCAGCTTCGGGCGCGAGCGCGGCTTCGAGTCGTTCGAAGAATTCATCCGGTCGGCCCATGCGCACGCGCGGGAAGCCCTGGAAATCTTCCAGACGTTCGATGACCTCGATCATGTGCTCGGTCGGCCCGCCGCCGCCGTCGCCGCATCCAAAGAGCATCAGCCCCTCGCTCAGGCGGTCATGATCGGCGCCACAGCGCTCGTGCTGGTGGAAATGGCGGATGAGATTGCCGAAATCCAGCGCGTTGTAGGTGTCGGCCGGCGGCGCATGGACCAGCACGCGCGAACCGTCAATGCCCTCCCAATAAAACGTGTGGTGCAGCGGTTTGTTGAACTGATTCCAGCAGAGCTTGTGCGTCAGGAAAAATTTGATCCCGACGCCGCGCAGAATTTGCGGCAGCGAACCGCACCAGCCAAACGCGTCGGGATTCCAGAATTCACGGCAGGTTTGACCGAACTCGCGCTGGAAGAAGCGCTGGCCGAACAGAAACTGGCGCACGAGCGATTCGCCCGAGGGCAGGTTGCAATCCGGCTCGACCCACGAGCCGCCCACCGGCACCCACTGGCCGCGTTGCACGGCGGCGCGAATCCGCTCGTAAAGCTCCGGGTAATGCTCCTGGATCCAGGCGTAGTGCTGCGCGGCCGGGGCGGCAAAGCGGAACGCCGGATACCGTTCCATGAGCCGCAACGCGGTGCTGAAGGTGCGCGCGCATTTGCGTCTGGCCTCGGCCATCGGCCAAAGCCAGGCCGTGTCAATGTGGGCGTGGCCGACGGCGGTGATCTGATGGGCGAACGTGCCGTTGCGGTGCGTGAGAATCTGGCGCAGCACCGCCCGGCCCGCCGGCCAGGTCGCCCGATCCTCCGTGTCGCACACGTTGCAAAAGTGGTTCAGCAACTGAAGCACCCGACCCGGCCAGGGCGGCAGCTTTTTGGCGGCCGGGGGCGGGCCGGTGAATCCAAGCCAGGGCTCGACACTCTTCAACTCCGGCAGGTCCTCCAACCACTTCAACGGAATCACCAAATCGTGCGCCAGTTGCCACGCGGCCTCGTCGCGGAGGGCCAGTTGCACCTCGAACAGCCGATACCGCGGGCTGGTGGGCGACGTGGCGGCGGCCGGCGCTCCCCACAGCCCCTGGCAGGCGATCTCCACTTCGGCTTCAAATCGGCCCGAATGGACCACCGGCTCCGGCAGCAGGGCCTCGGCGCGCCCGCCGTCCAGAAACACCGGCGAGTCCTCGTGATTGAAACCGTGATACGGCTCGCCGTTGAGCCAGAGCAACGCCTCGCTGCCGCTGCGAAATCGGAACACGACGGGTTTCCCGCGCCAGGCGGCGGGAATCTCGCCGCGCACCTTCAGCCAGTATGTGCTCCAGGGCGGTTGCAACTCTTCGCCGAGCGCGGCGGGGCGGTAGTTCAGCCGCAAGGCCTCAGCCCGCGGGATGCGATCGGTGGGACCGGCGATCTCCATCCTCACCGGCGCCGTCTCGGCCAGCAATTTCCGGCAGAGCCGCGCAAAGAACTGTGAGGCGCGAGCGAGAGTCAGCTCAGGATGTTTGATGTGCATCGCGGAAAATCGGTCTGATCGGTCCGAATCGTCGAGTCTGCCAGCAGCCGATGGCCCGACGAGGCCTGTTTCGGGAGACCTTGCCGCTCTGACTGCGGCCCGGCCTTTTCACACTGGCAGTTTTGGCGCGGGTGGCAGGCTTTCAATTATGCCGGCGCGCTACGGGTAGCAACTCGCCCGGCGTCTGAAGCGGCGGGAGTCGGGGATGGGAAGCCGTGCGCACGCGGGGCTGCCGACCTTGACCCTCCGGGGTGCGATTCTACACTGCAGGGAGTGAAGCTCAGCAAAATCACCCTGGAGGACATCGCACGGGCGGCGGGCGTTCACAAAATGACGGTTTCGCGGGCACTGCGAAATCATCAGTGCATTTCGCCCGAAACCCGCGAACGCATCCAGAAGCTGGCCCGCCAGATGGGGTATCGGCCCAACCCGCTGGTCTCGATTTATCAGGCGCACGTGCGCGCCGGGCGAGCGGCTCAATACAAGGCCACCATCGGCTGGATCAACGATCATCCCGACCGCAATTTTTGGCACAACGCGCCCTGGACGCGCGGGCTGTTCGAGGGCGCGCAAAAACGCGCCCGCGAACTGGGCTACGTGTTGGACGAAATCTGGTTGGAGGGCGTCAATTCGCAGGATCCGGACGCCAACATCGCCCGTTACAGCCGCGTCATCCACGCCCGGGGCATTCACGGCATCATCCTGCCGCTGTTGTTTGTGTATTCGCACGCGTTTCGCCCCTGGCCGGACGTGGCGGTCGCTGTGGTCGGGCTGCAACATTCCCTGCCACCCCCGCAAGCGCCGGCCCCGGACACGCCCCACAACCTCTATCACACCGCCAGTTTCGATTACTTTGCGAACATGCGGCTGGCCTGCGAGCGATTGCGCGCCCTGGGCTATCGGCGCATCGGCCTGGTGATCTCGCCGTGGTTGGACGTGCACAGCGATTATCAATATCGCGGCGCGTTTCTGGCCGAGCAGTTGGACTGGCCGCGGGCCGATCACGTGCCGATTTTGTTCGACAGCAACAATGCCGCGGAGCCTTCGCGTGCCCTCGGGCGGTGGCTGGAGCGCCATCAACCCGACGCGGTCATCTGTTCGACCAACCGGGCCCGGGGCTGGCTGGAACGAATCGGTCGCCGGGTGCCGCACGACATCGGTTTGGCGCATCTTTACCTGGCCGAAGACGTGCGGGGCTGGAGCGGCATTGACCCGAACATGCCGGACGTGGGCGCCGGCGCGGTGGATTTGCTCGATCAACAGTTGCGGCTCAACGAGCGCGGGTTTCCGTCCAAGTGCCACGAACTGTTCATCGCCGGACGCTGGGTTTCGGGAGAAACGACCCGGCGCCAGTCCGCGTGAAGTCGCTACCGATAGCACGCCGCCACCGTTGGCGGTGCCCCCGGCGCGCGGAAACTTCGCTGGAGCATGAAACCGGATTTTGCAGGTGCGGCCGTGTTGACCCACCAGCGCCAGGTGCATCTGGATTTTCACACCTCGCCCTATATTCCCGAGGTGGCGGCGGACTTTGACGCGCGCGAGTTTGCGACCACCTTCCAGCGCGCGCACGTTAACAGCGTCACGATTTTTGCCAAGTGCCATCATGGTTACGCTTACTTCCCCTCGCGGGTGTGTCCGCCGCATCCGCAGCTTGTGCCTCCCGGACGCGATTTGCTGGGCGAACAAATCGAGGCGCTGCATGCTGCCGGTATTCGCTGCCCGATCTACATCACGGTGGGTTGGGACGCGCTCTCGGCGCAGCTTCACCCCGAATGGCGCGCGATGTTCAAGGACGGGCGCTTCGGCGATTGGGACACCAAACATCCGGGCCAGTGGAAATTCCTCAACTGGCTGCACCCCGAATACCAGCAACACATCGAAGAGCTGACCCGCGAAGTGCTCGCGCGCTATGGCCGGGATGTGGACGGCTTTTTCTACGACATCTGCTTCTTTCCCAGGGGCGCGTGTTGGTCGCCGGAGTCCCGCAAGTTCCGCGAGCAGCACAACCTGCTCGACGACTCGCCCGCCGGCTTTGAACGCTTCCTGGCAAAGGCCCAGGAGACCTTCGCCAAACGGTTCTTCGATCTGGTGCGCGCCGCCCGACCCGATGCCACGATTTTTTTCAATGCCGGTTCGGACACGTTTCTGGAAGCCGGGCTGGGTGCACGGGCACGCTATCCCTACATGACGCACATGGAAATCGAGTCGCTGCCCAGCGGTTTCTGGGGCTACTATCACTTCCCGCGTCTGGCGCGCTCGACCGGCCACTGGGGCAAACCCTGGCTGGGCATGACCGGACGTTTTCAAACGATGTGGGGCGACTTCGGCGGGCTCAAGCCTCAGCCTGCGCTCGAGTTTGAATGCTTCCGCTCCCAGGCGCTCGGCGGCGCAAACTCCATCGGCGACCAGCTTCATCCGCGCGGTCGGCTCGATCCCGCCGCTTACGACCTCATCGGTGCGGTTTATGCCCAGGTCGAGGCGGCGGAACCGTTTTATGCCGGATCCACACCGCTGGTGCAGGTGGGCATTGCGACCTCCGGCACTCCGGGCGTGGACCCCAACGAATCGGCGAAGTCCGACGAGGGCGCCATCCTGATGTGCGAGGAGGCGCATTACGAGTGTCAGGTGCTCGACGCCGAGAACCGGCTCGACGGCCTGGAGCTGGTGATCCTTGGTGACGGTTGCACGTTGACGCCCGACTTCGTGGCCAAACTGCGCGCCTATTATCAGGCCGGCGGAAAACTGCTCATCAGCCATCGCGGTGGCTGCGATGCCAGCGGACGCTGGGCACTGGACTTTTTACCGATCCGAATCGAGCGCGAGCTGGACCTTTTTCCCGCCTACTGGCGTGCCCGGCGCTCGTTCTCGGCTGAACTGGCGCGCACCGATCGCGTTTTCTACGAACAAGGGCTGGTGATTTCCGCACCCGGCTGTGAGGTGCTGGTCGAGCGGGTGCTGCCGTATTTCAAACGCGACGATGTCCGTTACTGTTCGCACCTGCAAACCCCGCCGCGTCCCGAGGCCAGCGGCCAACCCGTCGTCGTGGCCGGAGAGCGGTTCGTGTATTTCGCCGATCCGATTTTTCGGGAGTATCGGCAGGCGGGCAACATCGCGGCGCGCGACGCGTGGCGGCTGGCCATGCAACGGCTCATCGGCCCGCCGCCTTTTGGTCATGGCCTGCCCGGCACCGTGCAGGTCTATCCCCGCCGCCGGGGCAACGACCTCATTCTGACGCTCCTGCACTACGTGCCCGTGCGCAAGGCGCTCAACGTGGACATGATTGAGGAACGCGGCGCGTTCGCCGGCGAACGACTTCGACTGCCGCCCGCCGCCACGCAGGTGCGAGTGTTCGGGGCGGCCGTGACGCTCGCGCGCGACGCCGAGGGCGCGTTCATCCTGCCCCCGGCCAAGGGCCGGTTGCTGCTGGAAGTGCCCGGATTCTTTGGCCGATGAACTTTGATCTGGCGCATGTTCCGTTCAGTTGCGCCGGCGCCTACCTGAGCTTCAACCGGCTCACTCCGCAGCGTGCCCGGGAGCTGCGCAAAACCCCGGCGCTGTATCTGCGCACCGTGCACGGCGGCGTGGACATGCGCGAGCGCGAACTGTTCCGCGTCGAATTGCTGCAGCAGGGCAAACCAATTCCCGCGCGCGAAGTGGCCTCACCCGAGGTGCTGCGGCTGGAGGGCGGCGGCGGCCACGTCGAGATTTGTTTTGAGAGCGCGAGGGTGATTCGCTTTCGTGGCCAGGGCGTCGGCCTGCGTTTGAGCGCGCCTACGGCCGCCTACGACCATGCGCTGCCCGTGGGCAATCGCTGCATGGTCAACCTGTTCCGCGCGCGGATTCAATTGATGCTCACCGCGCTGGCCGGCAGCTTGCGTGTGCGGGCGCCGTGGCGCTCGCCCCGATCCGAATTCGTCCGGTTGGAGATGACCGGTCCGGCATGGGAGCTGGCGCTGGAGGAATTTCAAGTCGCCTGGCGACCGCCGCGCCACATGCCATCGTTCGATCTGTGCGTCCGGTCGGTTCGCAACGATTTCGCCCAGTGGCGCGGCGGCGCGCCGGAGCTGGCCGCGTATGTGCAGTGGGCGTCCCTGGTCGGAGCGCAGGGGCAGTTGCGCCGCCCGGCGATGCTCATGTCGAAGAACTGGATGCCCAGCGTTTGGAGCTGGGACCATTGTTTCAATGCGATGGCGCTGGCCCGGCCGCAGCCAAACCTGGCGTGGGATCAACTCCTCATCCCGTTCGATCACCAACACCCGTCGGGCATGTTGCCGGATGCGGTCAACGACGCGGAGGTGGTCTGGAATTTCACCAAGCCGCCGATCCACGGTTGGGCGGTGGGCTGGATGATGCGCCACTCGGCCGCCGTCACCACCGAGCGGCTCGAGGCGTTTTATCCCAAACTGGTTCGCTGGACCCATTGGTGGCTCAAGCACCGCGACGACGACCGCGACGGCGTGCCGCAATACAATCACGGCAACGACTCGGGCTGGGACAACGCCAGTGTGTTTGACCGCGGGTTGCCGGTCGAGTCGCCCGACCTGAGCGCCTACCTGGTGGTGCAAATGGACACGCTGGCGGCGATCGCCAGGAAACTGGGCCGCCACGCCGACGCCGACCGGTGGAGCGCCAGGGCGAATGAACTGCTGACGCGGTTGCTCCACCACTCGTGGCGGGGCGACGGTTTTGTCGCGCCGCGCTCCGGCACGCACCAAATCTGCCGCGCCGCGCAATGCCTCATCAATTTCATCCCGCTGATTCTGGGGCAGCGCCTGCCCAAACACGTGCGCGAAAAGCTGGTCGCCGGGGTCAAACGACATCTGACCCGGCACGGGCTTGCCACCGAGCATCCGCACAGCCCGCATTACCAGCCGGACGGTTACTGGCGCGGGCCAATCTGGGCGCCGGCAACCATGCTCCTGGTGGATGGCCTGCGGGCGTCGGACGCGGCGCCTTTGGCCGAAACGGTGGCGCGACGCTTTTGCCGGAGCTGCGAGCGAAGCGGTTTCGCGGAAAACTTTGACGCGCTCACTGGCGAGGGTCTGCGCGACCGGGCCTATACCTGGACTGCGAGCGTTTATCGTTTGCTGGCTTGCCCGCAACCGCCCCCGGCCAAAAATCCCGGGTCGTTTCTGGCGGGATTTTGTGTTCCGGTCAAAGGTTGGTTTTCCCGCTCAGACGCGCCTCCAATTCCTCGCGGCTAGCGGCTTCAGCCGGAGCGCGATCCTCTGCGGCCGCTGCTTGCGGGCGAAACTCCACGTGCAGGACTTCGTGAGCCGCCAGCGCCAACGGGAATTCGAGGTAAGTCCCATGCACTTTCAAGAGATGCGATTCCATCGCCGGTTCGGCGCATTGTCGCAGATATTTCAGTTGGACGGGTGAGAGCGTTTCGGGCCGGCCCAGCGCCTCCCAGGCTTCAAACGCACTGCCGGCCCCGGAGCGGATGTGGCTGGTGGTGGCCACCCACTGGTCGGCACCGGCGCTGTCTCGCGGCCGGGCCAGCTTGAGCACACCGCGCCAGGTCGGAGCCGCCGCCCGTCCGGGCGGCACGTCGTGCCATAGCAGCACCTGGATGCTTTCACCTTCGCGCGTGGCGACCGCGCCACAAAAAGTCGGAATCGGGCCGGTGTGCTCGACTGCAATGCGCGGCCCGCGCATCCGCTCCAGCAGGCGAAAGGCGTTGGCGGTGGCCTTGGGGATGCCGTGAATCGTCAGCAGTCCGTAGGTGTGACTGAACGGGGCGTGGGGCAGCGGGCTTTCCTCAAAAATGTCGCTCGCCACCCAATAGAAAAACGAATCGGCAGCCTCATCCAACTCGGTCATGTTGCGAACCACAAAGGCCGCACCGGGTAAACTGTCCACGAACCGGTTGTTCGTCCAGGAGACCTCCGCCGCCGAGGCCGCCAGTTGCGTGTTCCATTCGGTCCAATGGACGGGCAGGTGGGGCATGACGGAGGAGGCGATGGCGCGCCGGACGGCTTGGACCTGCTCGGCAAAAAACGTGCCCGGCTCGCGCCCGCCCGCCGTCTGCTCTCGGGCCTCCGCAAATTCGTCCTGCGGATACAGGTGGGTCGAGATGAAATCCAGCGGGACACCCTGCCGCGCGCAGAATTCGATCAGGTCGGTCAGCCACGCGGCCCGGGCCGTGGCCGGACCGCCCACGCGCAATTGGGCGTCCACGCTTTTGACCGCGCGCGCCGCGTGGGCATAAAGCTGGAAGTAATCCTCCTGCGTTCCGGTCCAGAAGCACGGCAGATTGGGCTCGTTCCAAACCTCGAAGTGCCACTGCCGCACTTCGGGCAACCCGTAGCGTTCGACGCAGTGCGCGGTGAACGCTCGCACCAGATCGTGCCATTCGCGCCAACTGCGCGGCGGCGTCACATTCATCGCGTAGTGAAACATGGTTTGCGAACCGGACGCGAGGGCCGCCGGCATGGGATTGAGTTCGACAAACGGTTTGAGGCCGAGCCCCAGCAACCGGTCATACACCTGGTCCACCCGACACCACTGCCAGGCCAGTGAACCATCCGAACGGCGTCGGGCCACCGCCATCTCGTCATGGAAAACCGCGTGAAATCGGCAGGCGCGAAACCCGATCTCCTGCTGCAACCAGCGCAGGTGTTCACACAAATCGGCGCGCAGCAGGTCGTGGGCACGGCCGACGGCGATCCCGTTTTTCCACGGGCGGCGCAGCGGCCGGCCCGCGACCTCCGGGTTCAACAGGATGCACACCGGAGAAGAAGGCTTGGCCGGCTGGTTGCGCCGCTCCGTTTCGGAGCGTTGGACGGTTGGAATCACGGAAAACCCTCTTTTGCTTTTTTTACCGCGCGCTGTGTGGCGGCGTCCACCGCGGCGCTTGGGCAATTCGTGCTAGCGGTAGCAGTACTGACGAGGCCGGGCGGAGTCCAATCAGCGCGCCGGGCAGTCCCGGGGCGGCACTCACCAGTAGCACGACCGGCGCGTTTCGCCCGGGCAGGGCAGGGCGTACCGAGTCATCACACGCGCATGGGTACGTGTGACGATGCAGGCGCAGGGTTTTGCTGAAATCACTGCTTACGACGGCGACCGGGTGATCGAACGCGAGCGCCGCCCGATGGCAGAGGGCGGTGGTGGCGTGCGTTTCGCCGGGGCGGATTGGCAGATTGAGCTTGAGGACGTGGAGCGGGATGCACGCGACCGTCGGCTTGCAGTCGCGTTCCGACATCTTTCGGGCGCGCCGGTGGCGGCGGCCGGGGGCTTGGCGTGGGAGTTCAACGACTGGTCGCGGGAGGTGTACGTGTTGTTGCCGGCCGGCGCGTATGCGGGCAACCGGTTTCCCGCCGTGCAAGTGCCCTATTCGCCGCGCGTGCCCGCCGAACTGGTGGCCGGCGTCCGCACCCCGCCGCTGATCACCGATGTGCCGCGCTTGAACCACGGCGAGGGGCCTTCCCGCTTGCAGCTCAAAACCGGCGACCTTGCGTTCCCCGGTTTCGGCTGGTTTGACCCACGGCAGCGCCGGGCGTGGTTTGTCACGGCGGCTGATCCCGTCGCGCTTGCCGATGCGCTGTGGGAAATCGAAGAATCACCGGACCGCACGCGCGCCGTGTTCCGCGTCTCGGTGGCGGGCGTGCGGCAAAGCCCGGTTTACCGGCTTCCGTGGATGAAAGCGCCGTCGCCCGACCGCGCCCGGCCGGTGAGAGCCGGCGAACGCATTGCAATCGAACTGCGCGTCGAGCAATGGCCCTGCGCCGACATGGCCGGTTTTTTCGATCACATTTTCAGCCGCCGCGCGTCGCTGACCCACGGGCAGGATGTCCCACCTGTTTTGCCGTTCTCAGCAGCGTTTGACCTCATCGAAGAACATTACCACCGCGATTCGTGGCGGGAGCACCTCGGACTCTTTGCCTCCGACTGCAACCCCGGCGCGGTTTACGCGTTTCAAACCGGCTGGTGCGGCGGAATGATTGCGACCTTCCCGCTGCTGGCCAGTCCCAAGGCTCTCACCGGCGAACGCGTCCGGCGCAACCTGGAAACCTTTTTCGCGCAAGCACCGCGTCCGTGCGGCCTGTTCTACGGCAAGCGCCGGCCCGACGGTGTCTGGACGGCCGACTTTGCGCAGGATGCGACGCGGCCTTACACGCACGCCTGGACGCTCACGCGAAGGCAGGCCGACGCGCTGTTTTACCTGGAACGGCAGGTGGCCTGGCTGCGGCGGAGCGACCCGGCCTTTGTGATTCCAGAGCACTGGACGCAGGCGCTCGATCGGGCCGCGCAACGATTCGTCCAGCTCTGGGAGGCGCACGGTCAGTTCGGGCAGTTCCTGCATCAGGAAACGGGCGAAATCCTCGTGGGCGGCTCGACGTCGGGCGCGCTGGTGCCGGCGGCGCTGGTGCAGAGCTGGCAACGCACGGCTCAGCCCGAATGGCTGCGCGTGGCCCGGGAGGCGGGTGAATTTTTTGCGGGGGAGTTTCTGGCGCGGGGTTTCACCACGGGCGGGCCGGGCGACGCGCTGCAAAATCCCGACAGCGAATCCGCCGCCGCGCTGGTGGAAAGCTATGCGGCGCTGCACGCGGCCACCGGCGAAGCGCGCTGGCTGGAGCATGGCCGGGCCGCCGCGGCGTTGCTGGCCACCTGGGTGATGCCGTGGAATTTTCCGTTTCCGGCCGGCACAGAATTTCACCGCCTGGGCATCCGCACGCGCGGCGCGGTGTTCGCCAACACCCAAAACAAGCACGCCGCGCCGGGCATTTGCACGCACGCGGGCGCGGGGCTGCTGCATTTGTTCCGCGCGACCGGCGACGTGCGGCTGATGGATTTGCTGCGTGACATCGCGCGGTTCATCCCGCAAACGGTTTCGCGCGCCGACCGTCCGGTGCGCGATCCGGCGGGGCGCGCGTTGCCCTCCGGCTGGATCAACGAGCGCGTGAACACCAGCGACTGGGACGAAAACGTGGGCGGCGTGTTTTTCGGCTCCTGCTGGTGCGAGGTGGCGATGCTGTTGACGGCCGTCGAACTGCCCGGCGTTTATGTGCGGCCTGACCTGGGGCGCGTGTGGTGCCTGGACCACGTCGAAGCCGGCCTTCGCGGTGATGCGCTGTGGGTGCGCAATCCCACGGCGTTTCCCGCTCGGGTCAGAGTGCTCTGCGAAACGGCGTCCGGAGCACAACGGCCCCTGCCGGCTTTCTGGTTCACGAACGCGCTGGCGGTGGAACTGCCGCCGCAAGCGGAACGCTTTGTCTCGTTGAGGGATGCCGAACTACAACCCCCGTGCTGACATGAATGTTTCTCCGTCCAACGCCGCGCTTCGGATCGAACCGCTCTGGAACGCGCCCGCAAAACCGTTTGCCCACACCTGGGCGGGCATGATCAACGTGGATCAATTCCGCTGGTTCGTGCGCGCCGACATGCAGGAGCAGCTTGCGCGGGCGGTGGTCGAACTGGGGGCGCGACACGTGCGCGCGGTGGGCATGTTCGACGACGAGATGCGGTTTTACACGGTGGACCCGGCCACGTGGCAGCAGCCGCGCGAGCAACGGCCGCCCGAACTCAACTTTCAGGTGATTGATTACGTGATGGACGCGCTGCTGGAGCGCGGGTTGCGCCCGGTGTTCACCACCACCTTCATGCCCGGGGCGCTGGCGGCCACCGAGGCGACGGTCTTCGAAACTGGCAGCCGGGTGAGCCTGCCGCGGGATTGGGCGCTGTGGGAAAAACTGGTTACCGAGGCGGTGCGCCATGCCGTGGCGCGTTACGGTTTGGCGGAGGTGCGCCAGTGGTATTTCGAGGTGTGGAACGAGCCGAACCTGCGGGTGTTTTTCGACGGCGAGCAAAAGGATTTCTGGCAGTTGTGGGAACGGACGCGCGCGGCGATCAAGTCGGTGGACGCGGCGCTGCGGGTGGGCGGGCCGAGCACGGCGCGGGGCGAATGGTTGCCCGAGTTTCTCGCGCACACGGCTGCGGCCGGCTGCCCGCCGGATTTTCTCATCACGCACGTGTATAACAACGACGGGCTGTTCGGGGCGTTGTCGCCATTCGACGGGCCGCAGGAAGAACGCGCCAGCCACAGCCCGCACTTTGCGGCGCGCGTGATTCGGGGCGTGCGCAAGCTGCTCGGTGAGCTTGGCTACCGGGGCGAGGTTCACTGGAACGAGTGGGGACGCACGTGGCATCCGACCGATCCGTTGCGCGAAACGCCGGTGGAGGCGGCCTGGTGCGTCAAAACGATGGCCGAAGTGGCCGACCAGGCCGATTGCTTCGCGTGGTGGTGTTTGAGCGACATCTACAACCAGGTCGGTTACCAGCGCAGCGAGTTTGCGGCACACTACGGAATGCTGTCGTTACACGGCCTGCGCAAACCGGTTTACGTCGCGCATCAAATGCTCAATCGCCTCGGCAACGAACGCGTGCCGGTTGTCGGCGATGGCGGCGAGCCGCTGGCCCACGCCATCGTCACCCGGCGCGGTGCGGCGTGGCAGGCGCTGGTGTATGCGTTTGCCGAAACCACCGAGGCACGGGCAACAACCGTGGAACTGATTTTGCCGAACCAACCGGAACGCCCGCCCCGTTTGACGCGGTTGGGGGCGCGGGAAAACAACATCCTGGCCGCGTGGCGGGCGATGGGCGCGCCGCCGTATCCGAGCCGGGAACAACTCAAAGAGTTGCGGGCCGTCAACACGTTTGCGCCCGCCCCGGCAGACGCTCTGCGCATCGAATCACGCAGCGGCCGCTGGGTGGCGGTCTTGGAGATGGAAACCCCGGGACTGGCGTTGGTGGAAACGTGAACACGCGAACCGAAGTTCGGAGGCGGTCGAATCGTCGCCCAGGATGGCATCTTGCGGTGTCGCGGGTGGGCAATCTGTCCGGCGGAGCCAACCGCTCGTGGCGCCCCGGCAGACCGGGCAGTTGGGGCTGCGCCGTGGTGCAAGGCATCGCGCAAGGGTCAAGCCGGGTGCATCGTTGTCTGTCGGCGGCTCAATTTGGAACCGGAGCATGAGTGTTGCGTATCACTTTGACGACGCGCACCGGCTGGTGGTGATCCATCGGCCCGTGTTGCCGGCGCCGTGGATCAACTACCTGTCCAACGGCACGCTGCACGCGTTTGTCTCGCAGGCTGGGGGCGGCCTGGCATGGTGGCAAAGCCCGCTCAAAAGCCGGATCACGCGCTACCGGCTTTACCACCTGCCGCTGGATTCGCCCGGATTTTACCTGTACCTGCGCGAGGCTGACGGCACGGTCTGGTCGCCCACGTGGCGGCCTGTTGAAGCGCCGCTCGACCAATGGCGCGCCGAGCACGAACCGGGGCTGAGCCGCTTTGTGGCCCGGCGCGGCGCGTTGGAGGCGACGCTGGAATTGTTCATCGCGCCCGGCGTCAACGCGCTCCTCTGGGACGTGCGGCTGCGGAATCTCGGCGCGGCCAGCGCCCGACTGGACGTGTTTGGCTACGTGGAGCTGTCGTTGTTGGACTGGCGGCAGGACACCGAATGGGCGTGTTATGTGAAGCACAACCTCCAGGTCACGCGCGACGCGGCATCGGACGCGCTCATCTATCTCTACCGGCATTTTCACTTCAACCCGCGCCTGGCGGAATGTCCGCTGGTCTATTTCGCGGCGAGCGAGCCGGTGGTGAGTTTTTGCGGTGACCGGGATGCGTTCATCGGGCCCTACCGCACCGAAAAAAACCCCGTCGCCCTGGAACGCAACCACTGCGGTGACGTGGAAAATTTCGCCGGCGATCCGTGCGGGGCGTTGCAGTGCGCGGTGACCGTGCCGGCGGGTGGCGGGAGGCGGTTGCAGTTTTTTCTTGGCGGCGAGCCGCGGGCGATTGTGGCCTGGCCGCGGGCGCTCGAAGGGGCGCGCCGGAGCCTTGGCCGGTTGCGGGGCGCGGGCGAGGTGGATCGGCTCAAGGACACCTTGCGGACGTGGTGGGAGGAGCATTTCGCAGCCTTTCAGGCCGAGCTGCCCGATGCGGACGTTGCGCGGCAGGTGAACGTCTGGGGGCCGGTGCAATGCGTTCACACCGGACGCTATTCGCGCTCAATCAGCCAGCACGCCTCGGGCGTGCGCACGCTGGGGTTTCGCGACACCTGCCAGGACATGCTGGCCATCGCATATCGCCGCCCGGAATGGGCGACGGCGGTGTTCCGGTATCTGGTGTCGCAGCAATACGAAGACGGCCACGTGCCGCACCAATGCAACCCGTTCGAGCAATTGCCCGCCGAGCCGCGCGTGCACATTGACAACCCGCTCTGGCTGGTGCTGCTCGCGCACGCGTTGCTGGCCGAGACCGGCAACAGGGCGCTGTTGGATGAACCCATCCCCTGGCTGTCCGCAAAGGACAACCTCAGCCCGGTTGGCTCGGCCACCGTCTGGGAACATCTCCTGCGAGTGGTGGATTTTTTCGAGGCGAATCTCGGCGCGCACGGGCTGCCCCTGATTCATCACGGGGATTGGAACGATTCGATTGGCCGGTTTGGGCGGGCGGGTCGGGGCGAATCGCTTTTTGCGGCGCAGCAATACGTTTACGTGCTGCGCCTGCTGATGGGGATGGCGCGCTGGCGAGGAGACGCCGGTGTGGCGGAGCGACTGGAACAACTGCGCGCGCGGCAGCAAGCGGCCATTGTGGCGTGCGGTTGGGACGGGGCCTGGTGGCGACGCGGGTTTGATGACGAAGGCCGCCCGATCGGCTCGAAGGAGTGCGAGTTCGGCCAAATCTGGCTCAATTCGCAGAGCTGGTCGGTCCTTGCGGATGTCGGCACCCGCCAGCAGCAGTTGCGGGCGATGGATTCAGTGGCCGAGCTGCTGGACACGAAACTGTGCGGAATCAAAAAACTGCATCCGAGTTTCCGAACGTTTCCCGAGGTGCAGGACCCTTACAGCGGCTACTCACCCGGCTGCGGCGAAAACGGCGCGATTTTTTGCCATGCGAATGCGTGGGCGGTGATTGCCGAGGCGCTCCTGGGTCGAGCCGAGCGCGCGTGGGGCTACTACCGCCAACTGCTCCCGCACCTGGCGCTGCAAAAGATCGGCCTCGAGCGTTATCAGGCCGAGCCGTATGCGTGGGTGAGCAACATTGTCGGGCCGGATCATCCGAAGTTCGGCTGGGCCAACGTCGCGCAGGTGACGGGCACGGCGGCGTGGATGGACCTCGCCGCGACGCAATATCTGCTGGGCATTCGCCCCGAACTCGATGGCCTGCGGATCGCGCCGTTGTTAGCGCCGGATTGGAACGGGTTCACGGTGGTGCGACGGTTTCGCGGCTGCCGGGTGGAACTCAAGGTGCAGCGCGATGGCGCCGGAGGGTTGGTGCTCAACGGCGAGCGGGTTGCCGGGGACCTGATCCCGGCGGCGCAGTTGCGTCCGGGTGAAACCGTGCGCGTGATTGCTTTCTGCCGCGAATGAACCCAGAAGGCGTTTGAGCCACCAATTCACTCGGGTTCGCCGGAAGGCAGGGCCGATCAGCGGGTTGCCAGTTGGCTCTGCGGCAGCCGGCTGTTCTGCGCGGGGGGCGAGGAGCAGGTGTTGGCTCGAATCGTCGCCTCAGGGCGCATAGCGCAACCGGTAGAACACCGCCGGGGCGTTCGGGTCCACGGGCAGCACCACTTGATTGGTCAGGTGCGAGCCGGGCACGACGGTCCAGTTGGTGCCCAGGCCGGTCTGGAGCGAGTTGGTCTGAACGAGCAGTTCCCAACCCGTGTAGTCCGGTGGCCACCAGAGCGTGAGCACGCCGCCGCTGACGCTGTGGCTGAGGTTGGTCGGCGTCGTCGGAATGTTCGGGGTGACACTGGCCGTCAGGACGCCGGTGGCCGGGTTGAACGTCCAGGCCACGTTTGGAAGGGCCGACACGATCGCTGTGAAATCGTTTGTGGCCGAAGCGGCGCTGAAGAGCTGGAATTGTTGGCCGTTGGTGATGGTGCCGGCCAGGTTGGTAATCACCAGCACGCCGCCGTAGTTGACGTGCGTCGGGCCGATGATCTGATCGGACGAATTGTTGGCCGCGTTGATCTCAAAGAGATTGGTCGAGCCGGCGGACAAGGTGAGCGCGTTGCTGATGGTGAGCGTGCCGAGACCCTGGCCAGGGGCGAGGATTCCACCCGGCTGGAGGGTGACCGGTCCGCTGATGCGTCCGCTGCCGCCGAGCGACGCGCCGTTGGCCACAACAACCGGGCCTGTGCCAGTGGCCGAACCGGCGCTGTTGTTGACGAGCAATCGGCCGGCGCTGACGGTGACGCCCCCGCCAAAGGTGTTGGCGCCGGTCAGGTTCACCGTGCCCTCGCCCACCTTGGTCAGGCCAAACCCGCCGCCCGCGTCGTCAATTGCTCCAGCCAGGTTGACGGTGCCACCGGCGGCGGCTGTGAGATGAAGATTGCGACGGAGGGTGATGTTGCCCTGGAAGGTGGCGGTGCCGTTGGTGCTGTCGCTGCCCAACGTGGCGCTGGCGACAAACGGGCTGGAAGCCACAAGGACGTCGCGGGCGATGGTCACTCCGCTCCGGGCCAACAGCCGGGGGGTGAGGTTGGTCGCGGTTTCGTCTTCCAACCAGAGCTGGACCGAGCCGTTGGAGCCGCCGTTGGTGAAAGCGAGGTTTTGATTGGCCAGATAGAACCGTTTTCCGGCGTTGATCTTGCCGGTGAGGTTGCTGACGGTGAGCCAACTGCCCGGCATCACGGCGTCGGGTTCGCGATCCAGCGTGAGGGTCGAGCCGCTGGCGCTGACGCGGTAAACGCCGTTGGCCGGAGCGACGGAGTTGTTCTGGGTGTTGCCCTCCAACAGCAGCAGCACGCGCTCGCCGGTGGCCAGCGTGGTGTTGTCGAGGGCGGTGCTGCCGTTGGCCGCGCCCGTGATCTGGCCGATGCCGTGGGCGCCACCGGTGGGGTTATACGTGCCGCCCACCGAACCGACGGCCGCCAGGCGCACCGGGGCCAGCCCGCTCGGGGCACGATAACCGCCGAGTTGAATTTCGTTTCGCAGGCCGAAATCGGTGATTGTGGGATCGCCCAACGCGCCGTTGTCGCCGGTGGCGGGTGCATCCGCCTCCACCACCAGCGTGCCGGCGCGCACCACCGGCGTCGCTTTGAGGCTGCTGGCCGGGCTGCGCAAGACGACGGTGCCGCCACCGGTTTTCTCGAGAACGGCGGCCTTCATGACCGAGGGTGTCCAACCGCTGGACGTGATGGCGTTCTGCAAAAGGGTCGTGCCGCCGGCAACCTGGTGGAGGAGCAGAGCAAAGCCGCTGGACATGTCGGCGGGACCCGCGCCGCCGGCGTTGTTGACGGTGATGGCGTTGAGGTAGGTGGCGGTGACGGGCTGATTGCCGCCGAGCCGGAACATGGTCACGGCGCTGTTCAACGGGCGCACAGTGATGGGTTGGTGGTTGGAAAGCGTGATGTCACTGCCGGTGTCGGCCAGCAGTCCGGCCCAACACGAGCGCTGGTTGCCCGTGGCGCGGAAGATGGAGATGGGATTGTTGGGATGATTGGCGCCCAGCGCGTTGGGATGCCCGAACAGCACCGTGCCCTGCTGGATGTGCGTGCCGAGCTGGTTACCGAAGCTGGCGGCCGCCGACAGGTTGCCGCCGCCGGTGTAGGTGTTGTTGCCCGTGACCTTGTAACTGACCCAGTTGCCGGCCCCGTCGAGGAACGCAACGTTGGCCCGGCCGGCGCCGTCCTGAATTGTGCCGGCGATGAGCATCTGGTTGGTCACGCTGGCGTCGCCGCCCGCTTTGAATCCTGTCTCTTATACACATCT
>JAOAIM010000291.1 GCA_026414705.1 Verrucomicrobiia bacterium
TTGGGGTGGAGGGGGGAGCGGGGATTTTGGGGGCGGCTGGGGTGGTTGGTGGTGGAGAAGCTGCCGTTTTTCGGTCTGACGGCCGGGGCGTGCGTTGTGGCGTATTTGGCGCAGCAGTCCGGGGGCGCCATCAGCGCGCTGCCGCTGACGGTGCGATTGAGCAATGCGGTGCTCTCCTACGTGGGGTATTTGCAAAAGACCATTTGGCCCGCCGGCCTGGCGCCGTTTTATCCGTATCCCGACGTGCTCTGGCTCTGGGAAGTGCTGGCGGCGGCGGCGTTGTTGGTGGGTCTGACGGGGTTGGTGGTGTGGCAGGGGCGGGGGCGGGGGGATTTGGCGGTAGGGTGGTTTTGGTATGTGGGGACGTTGGTGCCGGTGATCGGGCTGGTGCAGGTGGGCAGTCACGCGATGGCGGACCGTTACACCTACATCCCGCTGATCGGCGTGTTTGTGGCAGTGGTCTGGGGCGCGAGCGAGCTGGCCCAACCTTCCAAGCTGGCCCGAACGCTGGCAGGCGTGATGGCCGCGGGCGCGCTGGCGACCTGTGCAGTGCTGACCTCGTTGCAGTTGAAGCACTGGCGTGACGGGTTGCGGTTGTTCGAGCACGCGCTGGCCGTGACACGCACCAACGCCGTGGTGCACGCGGGTCTGGGCCACGCGTTGGCGGAACGCGGCCGCTACGACGAGGCGATTGGTCACCTTCGGGAGGCATTGCGCCTGGCCCCGCGCGAGGTGCGCGCCCGCATTGACCTGGGCGGCACGTATTTTCTCAAGGGCGACTTCGCCCGCGCGGAAGAGGAACTTCGCGCGGCGTTGAGCCTCGCGCCGGATTCGCCCGTGGCGCACCTGAACCTGGGCGCGGCGCTGGTCGCGCAAGGGCGCAGGGCCGAAGCGGAGGCTTGTTTTCGCAAAGCCGTCGAATTGCAGCCCGCCAACACCCGGGCGCGCTTCAACCTCGCGGAACTGCTCCGCCAATCCGGCGACCACGCGGAAGCCGAAGCCCATTATCGCGCGCTCCTGGACATCGAGCCCCGCGATGCCGGCGCTCGCAACGGCCTGGGCCTGGCGCTGCTGGCGCAGGGCCGCGTCGCCGAAGCCGCTGCCGAATTTCTGCGCGCCATTCGGTTAAACCCCAACCTTTCCGACGCGCACAACAACCTGGCCAACCTGCACGCCGCCGCCGGGCGACTCGAGCTGGCCATGTCGCATTTTCGGGAGGCGCTCAAACGCAATCCCCAACATCTGGACGCGCACTTCAACCTGGCCGGACTGCTGGTGCGCCTGGGCCGCCCTGCCGACGCCATTGAACACTTCAACGTCGTGGTCGCCACCCGCACCAACGACGTCGAAGCCCTCAATGCGTTGGGCAGCGCCCTCGTCAGCCTGGGCCGCGCGACCGAAGCCCTGCCGCACCTTCAGGCAGCGCTGCAGATCAATCCCGACTTTGCCCAGGCGCACTTCAACCTGGCGGAAGCGTGCCGCCAACTCGGTCGAACCGCCGACGCGCTCGAACACAGTTCGCGCGCGGCTCAACTGCGGCCCGACGTGCCTGAAGTGCGCCTGCAACTGGGTGAGCTGCTCGCGGACGCGGGACGGCTGACCGACGCGCGGGAACACTGGCAGGCCGGCCTGCGCCTGGCGCAGGAACGCGGGCTGACGAATCTGGTTCAGCAGTTGACGGAACGCCTGACCCGCCACGAGGACCAGCGGTCGCAACGACCACCGCAGCCGCGCTGAGCAAGCTGGCGCGGCGTTTCCCAATCCGCGCCATGCTGCGAGGCTTCCTTCGGTATTCGGCGTTCGATGTTTTCCAGCGCGCGGTGCGCGCACTCCCTCGGTTCGTGTTTCCCCGTTCCTGAGTTCCTCCTTCGGTGTTCGATGTTCAGTGTTCGTTGTTCGATGTTCACCGCTCTGCGGGGTCTCACCCTCACCCTGGCCCTCTCCCTCGAGGGAGAGGGAATTCTCACGCCGCGCACGGGCAACGCGATGGCTGGTGACGCACGCACGGGCCTGTTCAAAGTTCAAAGTTCAAGGTTCAAAGTTC
>JAOAIM010000292.1 GCA_026414705.1 Verrucomicrobiia bacterium
GGCACGAAATTGGATAAGGGACACATGAGCACGGCTGCCAAGGTCACCGCCAAGCGGATGGCGCGCGCTCGGGTGTCGAAACGGTCTCTCACACGACATGCCGCCCAAGTGCGCGCGCGGTGCAATCTGCTGTCACAGGCGGAACGGGAGCGCCTGATGGAGCGCGCAATGCAACTTGCCCATGGGGCCGATGCTCAACCTGCCAAAACGCGTCGCCGTTGACACCAACGTGGCCCTCGATTTGGGGGCGGAGGTGGAGGTGGTTTGCGACGCGATTGACACCATTCGGGCGCGGGTGGCCGGGGTCGAACTGGTGTTGCCTCCCACGGTGCTGGTCGAGTTAGCGTATGCGGCGGAACAGGTTTCATCCCCGACCTTGCGCGCGACGGCCCGACGGGCGTTGCGGGAGCATCAACGATTCGGTTTCCGCCTGGTAAACTACGTGTCGCCAGGCCGGGAGGCGGTGGCGCGCATTGCCGCTCGAATTCGAGCCAAGGGGTTGTTGCCCGCACAAGAGGTTCACGATTCGCTCATTCTTGTGGAGTCGGCGGCGTTGAGCTGCGGGTTGCTGATGACCGGCGACAGGGAATTGCGAGCGGTGGATTTTCAGCGGCTGGTCTTGGAGTTGGGCGCGTTTGATCTGGTGGCGCCGGTGATTGCCACGCCGCGCGAGATTGTGCGAGAATTTTTCCGATAATGCTCGCCTGGACGATCTACATCTCCTTTCTCGGCGTGGCGGGGTTGTGTTGTTTGCCGCGCGCGAACGCGGCGGCGCGCGGGCTGGCAGGGGTGCGCGTCAAGGCGGTCGTGCCGGTGACGTTGATGTTTGCGCCGGGTGTGTGGCCGCGTGTGGTGCTGGACGTGGTCAACGCCACGGCGGTGGGGATGGTGGAGCAATTGAAGTTTGAATAAATCCAACCATGCTGCTCTTCGTAGATGAAAGCGGTCATGACCATGGGGAGGCGCCTTACGAGGTGCTGGCTGGCGTTGCCGTGTCGGAGCGGGATTTGTGGAACCTCATCCAGGCCATTCGACACGAGGAACTGCGTTTTTTTGGCGTTCACCTGGCGGAAGTCGGGATCGAATTCAAAGGCAGGAAGCTTCTCAAATCCAAGACATTCCGGCACGCCCGTCAGCAACCCTCGATCGAATCCAACCGCCGTCGGGATTTGGCCCGGGCGTTTCTCATGAAAGGATGGAGAGAGGCGCGGGGAGGTTCGCTGGAACCGCGAACGGCCGCAGAATTTGCCGCCTACGGCCAGACCGTGGTGGAGTTTGTGGCGCGGGTGTTGCAACTTTCTGCGAATTACCGCGTCAAGACGTTCGGTGCGAACGTGAGCAAGGCTGCTCCCAAGCCTGCCGATCCGAATCTGCTCCGGCGCGACTACGCATTTTTCTTCGAGCGGTTTTACTACTACCTGGAGGACATCTCCGCCACGGAAATGGGACTGGTGGTGTTTGACGAATTGGAAAAAGCCCGGGCCCGAATCCTCATCGGTCAGATGGCGCGGTATTTTCTGGAAACCGAAAAGGGCTACCAACGGAGTTCCCGGATTGTTCCGGAGCCGTTTTTTGTCCACAGCGATCTGACCACGGCGGTTCAACTCGCGGACATTGTTGCATACTGCTTCAATTGGGGCACCCGACTGAAATCAAGGGAAGTCGGCTCCAAAATGGTCGAACCGACAAGGCCCGAGATCGAACCCCTTGCCAGGCTCGCGTTCGATATGCGTTACGTTGGCCGGCGGTTCGATGAGAGTGGCAGGGAAAGGCCCTGTTACGGCGTCTTTTATCTGGATGATCTTCGCCCAAGACGGGAACGAGAAGAGGATGCTGACCCATGAAAAAGGCAATGCCGGGCATTGCTGCCCAACAAAGCCTCCGCGCCCAATGAACTCCAAATACCAGCCCCCGTCAACACCGGATCTCTGACGATGCTCGCCTGGACGATCTACATCTCCTTTCTCGGCGTGGCGGGGTTGTGTTGTTTGCCGCGCGCGAACGCGGCGGC
>JAOAIM010000293.1 GCA_026414705.1 Verrucomicrobiia bacterium
TGAGCGAACTGTTCGTGGCGTTGGCGAGCGGAAGGCCGTTGAAATACCACTGGTAAAAGAGCGGCGGCGTGCCGGTGGCGATGACGCTGAAGCTCGCCGTGCCGCCCTGATTGACGGTCTGGTCGGTCGGATGCGCCGTGATGCCCGGCGGCACGACGACGGTGAGCGTGGCAACGGCGCTGGTGACGGCCCCGGCGACGTTGGTCACAACAACGAAGTACGGGCCGGCGTGTTCGGGCTGGGTGTTCAGGCGCGAGAAACTGCTGTTGGTGGCGCCGGCGATGGGCGCATTGTTGAACCACCATTGATATGCCAACGGTTCGCTGCCCGTGGCCGTGACGCTGAAGGTCGCGTTTGCGCCCTGGTTCACCGTGAGGCTCTGCGGCGGCGCAACGATCGCGGGCGGCACGGCTGTGGGCGCGCAGTCAATTTGCAGCGCCAGCAGGCCGTTGTTGGCGCCAAGGGCGAAGAGGCGACCGTGACCGAAGTCCACGGAGCCGGTGCCGGTCTGGGCGTTTTCGTTGTCGGTGGCGAAGCGGTTGGTGCCGAGCAACACCGGCGTGCCGTTGGTCGGCGTCAGGTCGTAGAGGCGCAGATGGTTGTTGGACGAGCCGACGTTGATTCCGGCCAGCAGGTTCAGGTCGGTGCTCACGCCGATGGGCGCGAGCGACGCCGGGATTTCGGGCGTGCCGTGACTGCGGAGGGTCGTGCCGGTGCCGGTGGCGAGATCAAAGGCAACCTGTCGGAGGTTTTGCGAAGTCGCTTTGCCCCAGAAAGTGTTGCCCGCGCCGAAGGCGATGCCCAGGCCGAAGGCGCCGGTGGGCGCGTCGGCCACATTGATGAGGCGCGAGGTGAAGTTGGTGCCGTTGGTCGTGGTCAGAATGGCGACGACGCGTCCGCTGCGGGAGGCGAGGATGACCTGGGTGTTGGTGCCCGCGCCGCGCACGTCGAGGGTGTCGCCCCAGCGGTGCGCCGTGCCGGCGCCGGGATCGCCCGCATAGGCGAGCGTGGGCGGGGTGTTGGAATTGTCGTTGGCCCAGCGGTAGAGGCGGAAGCTGGTGGTGGTGCCGTCGGTGGTGAGGTTGCCGGCATAGACGGCGCCGTCGTCCGCCGCGCCGATCATCAGGAGCGGATACGTGCCGCCAGCGATGCCGTTGGTGTTGAGTTCGTGCAGGTCGGCGGCGGTGTCGGCGTCGAGGACGAACACGCGCGGGCCGACGCGGCTGACGATGAGCAGTCGGCGCGTGGCCGGATTGTAGGCCATGCCGCGTTCGTAGGGCAGCGAGTTGAAGGTGAGGTAGGGCCGCGAGCCGGGCGCGAGACTCCAGAGAGGCGTCATGCCGGTGGGCACGCACGGCGGCAGGACGGTCAAGGTGGCGACGCGGCTGGTGGCGGCGCCGTGGGCGTTGGTGACGACGACGCTGTAGGCGCCGGCGTGGTTGGTCTGGACGGGCGTGCGCACGAGGCTGTTGCTGGTGGCGCCCGGCAACGGCGCGCCGTTAAACCACCACTGATAGGCGAGCGGTTCGGCGCCGCTGGCCACGACGCTGAACGCGACCGTTTGGCCCGCATAAACCGTCTGGTCGAGCGGCTCAACCAGAATCGAGGGCGGCACGGGCGCGGGATGAACCGTGAGCAGTGCGTTGGAACTGACGGCGATGCCGGCGAAGTTCGACACGGCGACCGAGTAATTGCCCGCGTGGGCGGGCTGGACGTTGGTGCGGGTGAAGGAACTTTGCGTGGCGCCGGGGATGTTCGTGCCGTTGAATCGCCACTGGTAGCCGAACGGCGCGGTGCCCGAGACGCTGACGGTGAAGGTGGCGTTGTTGCCCTGCGTGGTGAAGTAGGGGATGACCAGCTTGTGGCCGATGCCGTTGGGGTTGACCGCGATGGTGCTCGCGCTACCTTGAACGATACCAGCTTGAGCCGCACCAGCCATCCTGTCT
>JAOAIM010000294.1 GCA_026414705.1 Verrucomicrobiia bacterium
GTCCCGCCCCGGCCACCGAGCCGACCGACCGGCCCGCCGTCCACAAGCAAACCATCGCCGTGCCCATGCGCGACGGCATCAGGCTCGCCACGGATGTTTATCTGCCCTCCACCAACGGCTCGTTCCCCACGCTCCTAGCCCGCACCCCTTACAACAAAACCCTTGCCGCAGGCCTGGGCGAGGAGGGCGCGCGGCGCGGCTACGCCACCGTGATCCAGGACACGCGCGGACGGTTTGGATCGGAAGGCGCCAATTTGCCTTTTGACTCGGACGTTGAAGACGGTCACGACACCCTTGGCTGGATTCTCCAGCAGCCCTGGTGCAACGGTAAAATCGGCACCTTCGGCGGCTCCGCCGGAGCCATCACCCAGTTCCTGCTGGCCCGCTCGGGCGTGACCAACCTCCTGAGCCAACACTTCACCGTGGGCGCGCCCAGCCTGTATTTCCACGTCGTCTATACCGGCGGCGTCTTCCGCAAGGCGCTGGTCGAAGACTGGTTGCGCCTGACGCAATTCAGCCCGGACGCCCTCCAGCGCTGGCTGAACCACCCAACCTACGACAACTTCTGGCGCGAGCGCGAACTGACCGGGCATTACCCCAAGGTCCACGCCGCCGCCGTGCACATCGGCGGTTACTTCGACATCTTCGCCCATGGCACGATTGACGCCTTCGTGGGCTACCAAAACCGCGGCAGCCCGCGCGCGCGCGGACGCCAAAAACTCATCATCGGCCCGTGGACACACAACGTGTTCACTGAAAAAGCCGGCGACCTGACCTTCCCGAACGCTAAACGCCCGCCCAACAATCTGCGCGACCAGTGGGGCTGGTTCGACCACACCCTCAAGGCCGCCGACAACGGCCTGAACCGCGTCCCGCCCGTCACCTATTACGTCATGGGCGACACCAGCGACCCGCGCGCGCCCGGCAATCTTTGGCGCACCGCTGACCGCTGGCCGCCTCTGAGCACTCAACCAACTCCCTTTTACCTGCACGCGGATCGCACCCTTTCGCGCGCCAAACCCGCATCCGCCGCCGGGCCGCTTCGCTTCGCCTACGACCCGGCCAACCCGGTCCCCACCCTCGGCGGGCCGGAGCTGACCCTTCCCGCCGGGCCAAAAGACCAGCGCAGCATCGAAACCCGACCGGACGTGCTGGTCTTCACCTCCGAACCGCTCGCCGAGCCGTTGGAAATCACCGGCCATGTCCGCGCCAAACTCTGGATTGCCAGCGACGCCCCGGACACGGACTTTTTCATGCGGCTGTGCGACGTCTATCCCGACGGACGCTCCTTCAACATCTGCGAAGGTCGCCTGCGTGCGCGCTTCCGCGAATCCTTCCGACGCGAAAAATTTCTCCGGCCCGGCGACGTTTGCGCGCTGGACCTCGACCTTTGGGCCACGAGCATCATTTTCAACAAGGGCCATCGCCTTCGCGTCCACGTGACCTCCAGCAGCGCGCCCGGCTTCGACCCCAACCCCAACACTGGCGAGCCGTTGCGCCGCCACACCGCCACGCGCGTGGCGCAAAACACCATTTACTGCGACGCCGCGCGCCCTTCTCACGTGCTGCTGCCCCTGGTCGCGGGGCAACGACACTAACTCGATTCTCCTCGATCCACTCTCTCGAAACGCTCTCGGGCTGACGGAGCGGGCCAACCGTGGGCGAAGCCTTTGAAGTGGGCCAGCTTGCCGGCGCTTGGGACGCGCCGAGGGCGTGAAGCGACGGAGCGCAGCGCAGGCTCCCAACCGGCGGGTTCGCCAACTTCCAGTTGGCGGAGTCAAAGCGGCGGCAAGCCGCCGCACTCCAAAACGCTCTCGCTGTCTCTTATA
>JAOAIM010000295.1 GCA_026414705.1 Verrucomicrobiia bacterium
GTGGGCGGCCTGAGCGCGTCCGGCGCGGCGCTGTATTTGGCGATGACCTGGCGGCAGAACAAGGCGGCGAGCGATCTTCGCTTTGAGCCGGTGGCATCCGGGACGTTGCTCTCTGGCGGGTGGGCGACCAACGGCGTGGTGGAAACCGGGCGCGAAGATGCGGGAGCGTGGTGGCGCGTGACCAGCCGCGACAGCGTGCCGGTGGATGAGGCGCCCCAGCGTTGGATGCGGTTGCGGGTGAGAGACCCATGATCGCGTGTCACCTCAAAAACCCGAGCGATCGGCCCGATCAGTCGGATCAACGATGAGGAAGCACCATGTTGTGGAAGTGGTTTTTCGTCGTGGCGGTGCCGATGACAGTGGCTGCCGCCTTCCCCATCCAGTCCATTGACCCGCTGCCCACCAACCGCGTCCGGATCACCTGGAGCAGCCGAACGGGCGAGGTGTTTGCGGTGGAGCGCGCGCTCACCCTGCCCGGCCCGTTCACCGCGGTGGCGTCGCACCTCGCAGCCTCGCCGCCGCAAAACGTCTTCACCGACACGGTGCCCGCCGCCGCGTCGGCCGCCTTTTACCGGGTGCGCGCCACCGTGCCCAACTCCAACTGGTGGCAGCACGCTCATGACGCACAACGCACCGGATACGCACCGGCTGCGCCCGCGCATCCGTGGCGTTGGGCCTGGCAATGGAACGGGTCGGATGCGACGGGCAAAATCGCGCCCGGCAAGGTGCTGCTGCCGCGCAATGTTCAGCCGATCATCGCCGAAGGCCGCGTCTACATCGCCGCCGGCACCAACGGGGTTTATGCCCTCAGCGAAACCAACGGCGCCGTGCTGTGGCAGGCCCAACCGGGCGGCGCGATCAACTCAACCCTCGCCTACGACCCGGCCACCCGCGCCCTGTTCGCCGTGTCCGCCAACGGCCGGCTCTACAAACTCAATCCCACCAACGGCTCGACCATCGCCTCGCGCGTGCTGGGCGCGGCCAGCAGCCTGCCGTTGCCACCGGCACTGATCGAAGGGCGCGTCTTCGCCTCGATGGGCCAACACGTGCTGGCGCTCGATCCGGTCACGCTCGCAACCAACTGGCTTTACCATGCCGGCAGCGCCGTCGAGACGCCGCCCGCCTACTCCGCCACGCGCGACCTGGTCGTGGTCTGCACCGCAGACCTTTATGTCCACGGCATCCGCAACAGCAACGGCACGCGCCTGTGGCGCGTCAAACCCGGCACGCACACGCCGGATGAACATCACACGTTCGCCAACGGTTGGCCGGTGATCGCCGAGCAACACGGACTGGTATTGCTGCGGCAGCGCATTCATTGGGATTATTTGTGGCTGAATCCCGACCCGTTTGGAGTGCCGGACAACGCGACGATTCGCGCCCGACTCGCAGCCCAACCCAACGCGCGCTGTCACTTCGCCCTGCGATTGGAAGACGGCAGCATCGCCTTCCACATCAACAATGGCGCGGGCGGTTTTGGCGATGGCGGTTACCTGCCCATCGGTTCGATGCCCATCGTGCGCGTCTTCCCGGATGGCCGGGAAGTCGCCCTCAACATCATTCGCGGCGACGGGCGCTACGACGCGCGCTGGGACTCGCACTTTGGCGAAATCGTGCTCGACACCAACACCGTGCCCGGGTTGCAGGCGGGCGACGTGCGCTGGATTCGGCACGGCAACACGCCGAGCGACGACGATTTTCTGCTTACCGATGAACAACCGTTTCTCTCAGCCGCGGGCGATTACGTGTTCGGCAGCCACTGGCTGGTGACCTATGCGATCCATCCCCAGGACCGCGGCCCGACGCGCGGCACGTGGGCCAACAA
>JAOAIM010000296.1 GCA_026414705.1 Verrucomicrobiia bacterium
GCCGCCGTGGCTGTGAGCATGACGCCGTCGTCAAATGTCGTTGACCCCGTCCCCTGGGTGAGCGTCGTTGTGGTCTCGCACAACGACGGCGCATGGCTGCCCCGGTGCGTCGAGTCCATCCGCCAACAAACCGTTTTCGACCACCTTGAACTCCTCCTGGTGGACGACGGCTCGGACAACGGCACCGACCGCATCGCGCGCGAGCTGGCCGGGGGCGTGCCGAACGCGCGCTTTCTCACGACGCCGGACGTGGGCTACGCGGCGGCGTGCAACCGCGCCGCTGACGTCGCGCGCGGGCGCTACCTTTACTTCCTGAACCCGGACACGTGGTTGGAGCCGCAGTGTGTGGCCGAACTGTATCGCACCGCCGAGGAACGGCAGGCGGCCGTCGTCAGCAGCACGGTGTTGCAATACGAGAGCGACGCGCCGGATTGCGTCCCGGCGGTGGGCTTTGACTTCTGCGGCAACGGCGTCGCGCGCGAAGGCCCGCCGCCGGAGGAACTGCTTTTCCCGGCGGCGTTTTTCTTCGTGCGCCGCGACGCTTTCGAGCGCGTTGGGCGCATGGACGGCACCTACTACCTGACCAGCGAGGAGATGGACCTGTCCTGGCGGCTGTGGATCGCGGGGGAGCGGATCGTGCCCGCGCCGGGCGCGCGCATCCACCACAAGGGCGCGGTGGTGGTGAATCCCGGCGCCGGGCCGTATCGCACCAGCGTCCGCAAGCGCTACTACGCGAATCGCAACCGGCTGGTGTCGCTGGCCAAGAACTGCCAGCACGTGTTGTTGCTGTTGTTGCTGCCGTGCGCCGCAACGATTCTGGTCGAGGGCCTGGTGACCTGGGCGGTCACGCGCCGGTGGTCGCTGGCGCGCGCCAGTGCGTTTGATGCCTTCATCGGGTTCGCGCGGATGCTCGGTCACATTCGCGCCGAGCGACGGCGCATCGCCACGTTTCGGAAACGCTCCGACTGGTGGATGTTGCGCTTCTTCCGACTGGGCTTCGGCCGCTGGCCCGAAATCGCGCGCGCCCTCAAGCACGGCTATCCCAAGTTCGCGTGAGAGGCCGGGCGGGTTTTTGATTTGCGCCGTCGCGCGCGAGCCTGCTGAAATACGCGCGTCCGCAACCACGCAAGTGAAGCGATCATGACTGCACAACGTCGGCGTCTGCCGCCCGGAGTTGGGTTCGCCCTGTGTCTGTTCGGGTTGCTCCTGTTGCTCTTCCACCGAAGCGTGCACCCGGATTACGTGCATTTCTCCAACGACGGGCCGCTGGGCGCGCTGAACCTCAAGGCCGTCGAGGCCCCCTCGGCGTTCAAGGGCGTGTGGTTCGATTCCAACGGCATCGGATTCAACGGCGGCGCGTTTGCGCCGGCGCTCACACAAACCCTGGCGTGGCTGCTCGGGCCGCTTTACTTCGCCAAATTTTTCCCGGCGCTGGCGATTCTCTTCGTGGGCCTGTGCGCGTGGGTGTTTTTCCGGCAACTGCAACTGAGCACGACGGCGTGTTTCCTGGGCGGCCTGGCGGCGGCGCTCAATTCGGACTTTTTTTCCACCGCCTGCTGGGGGGTCGGCTCGCAAACGGTCGCCTTCGGTTTCGATTTCCTCGCGCTGGCGGCGGTGGTCGGCGCTCCGCCGCGCTGGCGCTGGGCCGGTTACGCGCTGGCAGGTCTGTGCGTGGGCCTGAACGTCATGGACGCCGCCGACATCGGCGCGATCTTCAGTTTGTTCGTCGCGGCGTTTGTGCTCTACCACGCCTGGGTGACAACCGAATCGGAAGCCGCTCCCACGCTTCAACCGGACGCCACGGCAAAGGAACCCGTCCCGT
>JAOAIM010000297.1 GCA_026414705.1 Verrucomicrobiia bacterium
AGCCGCTGGCGCAGCGTGCCGACCGGAAGTCGGCGATTAGCTCGCTCCCCCCGCGATCGGCCCTGCGGGCCTTACCGTCGCGGCCCTCCGGCAATTCTTTTGGGCGCTTGCCAGGTGGCTCAAGTCGGCAGGTTGGCAACCGGCGCTACGAGCCCGGTGCCGCGGTGAGAAAAGGTGCCCGCAGGAAACTGAGATGCGCCCTATGCGGATGAACCACCTCGAACTCAAATCCTGTGGCGCGAATCCACCCAACCCCTTAGCCTTGCCGCATCCGAGCAATGAAACGCTTCGCTCTGGCCGGTGGAACTCCAGCGCGTGGCCTGCTTGCGCCATTGTGCGCACTCCTGTTTCCGTTCTGCGCAACCGCGACCGCCGCAACCCTGACGACCTATCCCCTGGAAGTTTTACCCCCCGAACACGAGCGCGCCACCGACCCGCAGACCGGCACCGAGTTGCTGTTTTTGACCACCCACCCTGCGGAGGACGTCAACCTCTACTTCCACGAGTTTTCTTGGCTGGAGGACGAGTCCGTAATCCTGTTCACCTCCACCCGGACCAACGGCGGCCTCATGGGCTACGTGACCGCGACCGGCGAGTTGATCCGGCTCCACACGCCCCGGGGCGGGCTGGGCGCCGCCACCGCCGCCGCCCGCGGCAACGCCGTGTTCGCCCTGCGCGGACGCGATCTTGTCGAGCTGCGACTGCGCCTGGAATTGTCCGATGCGCCAGCAAGGCGTCCCTCCCGCGTGACAGCCATCGAACGCATCGTGTGCACGTTGCGCGAAGGCGCGCCCGCCACGGCCCTCAATCCCAGTTGCGACGGCAAATACGTTGCCTTCGGCGCAACAGGTTTCCCCGACAAACGCCGGGGCCCGACCATCTACAAAGTCCACCTCAAAACCGGACGCATCACCGAAGTCTGCCGCCTGCCCGACCCGCCGGGCTTTGGCGGTCACGTCCAATGGAGTCGCACCAACCCGCACCTGCTGAGCTTCGCCGGCGGACGCGGGCCGGGCCGTGACATCGCCGGACCCACACCGGCCTCGGCGGGACCGACCGATTACGTCCGACGCGGTCACCAGCGCCTCTGGGTCGTGGATGTCCGCGAGGGCGTTCCGCACAACGTCTATCAGGCCGAGGAAGGCGAACTGGTCACACACGAAATGTGGTGGGTGCGCGATCAACTCTTGTTCTGTGGTGGTAAGACACCGCAGCCAAGCCAGGCGGTGCTCTCTCACGTGAAGGCGCTCGACATCTACTCCGGCGAAGTGCGCATCGTTGGCGCCGGCGCCTGGTGGCCCAACGCCGCGCCCGCCGAGGCCGCGCGGCTCAACTGGTGGCACGCCGCCGGCAGCGCCGACGGACACTGGGTCGCCGCCGACAACTGGCACGGCGACATCATGCTCTTTGAAGGCAAAACCACCCGCCCCCGACTGCTCACCGCCGACCACCGCACCTACGGACGCGGCGAACACCCGCATGTCGGCTGGGATCGCAAAGGCCAGAAAGTCATCTTCGCCTCACACCGTCGCGGCAACCTCGACGTGTGCGTGGCGACGATTCCGCAAGCTTGGCAGGCGGCGCTTGCGACCTCCGACGCCGGTCTGCGTCGCTAGCAGCCAGAGGCCCGAGTCACCAATCCCGCGCGAAGGACGTGGAACGTCGGAGCGTGAAGCGTCAAAGCGTCGAGCGTAGCGCAGATTGGGAATCCGCCGTGTCGCCGAC
>JAOAIM010000298.1 GCA_026414705.1 Verrucomicrobiia bacterium
CAGGGTGAGGGTGAAACTCCGCAAGCATTTGGACACCTTTCTGCCCAAGACGCGTTCTCCCTCACCCCAACCCTCTCCCGCTGGGAGAGGGAGGGCGGGCGCGCGCGCAGTGCTTGTCCCACCGCCCCATCCCATCAGCCCTCGCTTCCACGCCCACAGCCCTCGCCCGAAAACTCCAGTCCTCAGCCCCCTGTTCGCTTGCCCGTTGCTGGTCGGGTGAAGGCAAAAAACGTTGACAGTCCGGGGCATTTTGACCATAAGCAAGTTGTTCCCAAACGTGTCCGACGCCGGGTGGCGTTGGAGGTTTGATACGGGTGGTCGGGCCGCCACCCGCTGGCGGTCGAACCAGATGCGACACCACCACAACACCATTCCCCAAGTCGGGCGCGACGATGCCGAGGCGGCGTCCGGCAGCCGAAGAGCTTTCCCGTCGGGCAATCCGACCCCGGAGCTTTCGGCAAGCCGGGCCGAGAGTGTTCCGATTCGGCGGCGGGCCTTTGGGCTTGGGGAGCTGCCCGAGCGAGGGGTTTCGATGCGCGCGCATGCTTCCAGCGATTGCGGGCTCAAGGAGAGGCGGTCCCTTGCGTGCGGCAGCCGGATTCGGGCGCGGTTTTGGGCCTGTCTTTGGAGCGTTCCGGCTCTGCGGGCCGGGCGCACTCCCGTTGGCTTCCCTTCGGACGGAGACGGCTTTCTGTCCGAAATCAAAAGTTCGAAACCCTGAACCTTCAAAAACGATGAAGACGATGCACACGAACCGGATAACGGGCGCGGCGCTTGCGTTGGCGCTTCTCTCAACCATCAACCCTCAACTATCAACCGCCCACGCCCAGGGCACGGCGTTCACCTACCAGGGCCGGCTGGACAGCGGCGGCACGCCGTACACCGGACTGGCTGAAATGCAGTTCAGCCTCTGGGATGCCGCCAGCGGGGGCAACCAGGTGGGCAGCACCCTGACGGTTTCGCCGGTGGGGGTGACCAACGGCCTGTTTGCCGTGACCTTGGACTTTGGAAATCAGTTTCCCGGGGAAGATCGGTGGGTGGAGATTGCGGTGCGGACGAATCTGCTGAGTTTTGTGACGCTCAGTCCGCGGCAGCGCGTCACCAGCGCGCCCTACGCCATCCGAGCGGCCAACGCGGGGGCGGCCGCCACGGCGACCACCGCTGCTGGCGTGAGCGCCAACGCGGTGGGCACGGCGGGGTTGCAGGACGGCTCGGTCACCAGTCTCAAGATTGCCGATGGGACGATCACGGCGGCGGATGTGAACGCGGCCAGTTTCAACACCACGTTCTGGCGCGCCAGTGGCAACGCGGGCACGAGTGCGGGGACGCATTTTATGGGCACGACGGATAATCAGCCGCTGGAGGTGCGGGTGAACAACCAGCGGGCGCTGCGGCTCGAACCCAACAGCAGTCAGGCGCCAAACGTGATTGGCGGTTATGCTGGCAATTTTGTGTCCAACACGGTGGTGGGTGCGACCATCGGCGGAGGCGGTGCGGGGAATTACGGTGGGGTTGCATACACGAACCGGGTGCTAGCGGATTTTGGCACCGTGAGCGGCGGCCTCGCCAATACCGCCAGCCACTTCGCTGCGACCGTGGGCGGCGGCGCCGGCAACACCGCCAGCGGCTGGTATGCGACCGTGGGCGGCGGCTGGGGAAACACCGCCAGCGGCTGGTATCCGACCGTGGGCGGCGGCTACACCAACACCGCC
>JAOAIM010000299.1 GCA_026414705.1 Verrucomicrobiia bacterium
GTTTGACGACCAGACAGAAGTGTTTCAAAGCGGGAGCGTTTTCGGCAAAAAGCTTTGCGAGGCCGACCAAAAACACCGAGATGCTGGGAGAAAGTTTCTGCAAAAGCTCGAGGCGCGTGGCGGCACGGAGCTGGCCGCCGGTCTTCGGGCTGCGTGTGAACTGTTGTGCGGAAACGGAGGCGACATCTTCGTGGTCACCGACGGGCAGGTGTCCGGCACTGAGGCGATTTTGCAGGAGGCGTCCAAGCGTGGAGTGCGATTGCATTGCCTGGGCATTGGCAGCGCCAGTCAGGACCGCTTTCTGAGTTTGCTGGCGCGGGAAACCGGGGGCGTGAGCCGGTTTGTGACGCCCCGCGAGCGCGTGGACGCGGCGGCGCTGGAGTTGTTTGCCTCGGTCGGCCGGCCGGTGGCCGTGGAAGTTCGGGTTGAAACGTCTCATGCCCGAACGGTGCAAATCGAGCCGCCCCCGGCCACGGCGGTTTTTGAGGGCACACCGCTGGTGATTTACGGGCAGACCGACGGCGCGGATGCCGCCGCGCTGCTGATCTCCTGGCAGCGCGAGGGTGTGCCCGCGAAGCTCGAATTGCCGCTGGCGCTCAAGCCGAGTGCCGAAGCTGAAACGGCCCGGCTGTTGCGGGGCGCCCGGCTGATCACCGAGGCCGAAAGCCGGCTGACCACCGCTCCGGGCCGGGAGTCGAAGAGCGAACTGCGAGCGATCGAGAAGCTGAGTCGCGCCTACGGCCTGGCCAGTCGCGGAATGGCGCTGGTGGCCGTGGTGAAACGTCCGGGCGACCGTCCGGGCGAGCCGCCACAGACGCACGTCGTGCCCGTGGGCATGCCGGAGGATACATCCTTTGGGGCGTATTTTGATGGTGCAATCGCTAGTGTTGGGTCTCCGAAGCAACCGCTAAGAGAGATGCTTCATTGCCACGTTGTCGGGGCTCTACCCCCGCAATACCCCAGACAGGCTTTGTTCTTTATGCGATCCCCGTGGCGACCGGTGGATGAGCCAACGGGCTATACTGCCCCCGCGCCCGAGTTCATGGAGCTGGGATTGAAACTGGCTGCCAGCATCCAGGCTGACGGTGGTTTGCCGGGCAAAGATGACTCGGAGCGCCTGATGCAAACGCTCGTGGCGGTGTTGTTTCTTCTGAGCTTGGAGGCCGAGACGGGCCCGTTGTTCCAACCGCATCTGGCGCGGTTGCTGGCGTTCCTCAAAGCCGGCAGCCATGCACTGACCGGAGCGCAACGCACGATCGTCGAACGCGTGCTGGATCTGGCCGAGCGGCACATTGCGGTGGAGGGCGACTGGTTTGGTGAAGCCTCGGCCATCGTTTCCGGGCGTGACATTCGCGCCGATGCGTTCTGGCGGAAGCTCGAACAGGCCTGTATGCCGGCGGCTTGATGCGCCGACGAGGGCGCGGTCGGGCGGCAGCGGGTCCAGACACGCGCAGATTTTTTCGGGCGATTTCGTCGGGCCGGGCGATCCGTAGCGCGCGTGGGTCGAGGTGGTGAGCCGGCCCGGCAGGGGTGGCTCACGACCGGCATCGCCAGGTTCGTTTCAGACCGATCGTGAACCGCCGCGGACGGCCGGAGCATCCGGGCGGATTAGTTGCCGTCCTTGTCAGGGCCTGCTCTTTGGCCCAAAGTTCCGGGCCATTG
>JAOAIM010000300.1 GCA_026414705.1 Verrucomicrobiia bacterium
TGGTTTGCGTGTTCGGATGCAGCCTCCCAGTCCGGGGCACCGCGAGCCGGGCACAGCCGCGCTTCGGCCCGACCGGGGAGACAATCGCGTCCGGACGCCGAACCGTTCACTGCCATGCCGCTGGGATTTCAATTACTGATCGCTTTCGTGGTGGGCGGCGTGTTGGGCTGGCTTTTCGGCTGGCTGTGGGGCCGTGCCCGCGCGCCCGCCGCCGATTCGCGGCTCGAAACCGAGCTGCGTCAACAACTCCAGCAGCGCGAGGCCGAGCTGGCCGCAGAACGCGCCAGAGCGCAGTCGGCGCAAACCGACCTGGCGCGCGCCCGGGCGGAAAAAGAAGCTGCCGACCGGTTGCTCGCCGAGCAGCGCGTCCTGCACGAACGTGCGCTGAATGAACTCAAAGAGGCGCAGAGCAAGGCGCTTGAGGATTTGCGCAATGCGTTCAAGGCGCTGAGCGTCGAGACGCTCCGGGAAACGGCGCCGGACTTTGTCCGCCTGGCCGAGCAAACGCTGGCCAAACTCCAGGAAACCGCCAAGGGCGACCTGGAGAAACGCCAGGAAGCCATCCAGGGCCTGGTGCAGCCACTCAAAGAGCAGTTGGAGGCGTATCAGCGCCGGTTGCAACAGAGCGAGACGCAGCAGGCCGACGCACTGGGCAAGTTGAAGCAGCAGCTCGACGCGCTGGCGCAAACCAGTCAGGCGCTCGCCCAGGAAACCCAGCAGTTCCGCATCGTCCTCAAGTCCAGCCAGGCGCGCGGGCGCTGGGGTGAAGAAACGTTGCGGCGCGTAGTCGAAGCCGCGGGCATGAGCGCGCACTGCGATTTCAGCGAGCAGGCCCGGGCCGGCGACAACCGGCCCGACCTCATCGTGCACCTGCCGGGTAACCGGGACGTGATCGTGGACGCCAAAGTGCCCGACCTGGAGTTCATGCAGGAGTTGGAGCAGGCTGACCCGGCGCGGCGGCGCGAGCTGGTCACTGCGCACGCGCGCAAGCTGCGCGAGACGATCAAAGCCCTGGCCGCACGCGACTATCCGCGCCAGTTCCCCAATGCGCTCGATCACGTGGTGTTGTTCCTGCCTGCGGAATCGCTCTTCAGCACGGCCCTGGAGGGTGATCCCGACCTGATTGTGTGGGCGGAGGAACAGCGGGTCTATCTGGCCACACCGGCGTCGTTCATTGCCGTGTTGCGCACGATCAATTTCATCTGGCAACAGCACCAGCAGACCGAGAACGCGCGCCAGATCGCCGAGGCCGCCCGGGAGTTTTACCGGCGCGTGGTCACGTTCACCGAACACCTCGAGAAAATTCGCGCCGGTCTGGAACGCGCGCAAAGCGCCTTCAACGACGCGGTGGGCAGCTACGAACGCATGGTGCGGCCCGCCGGCGAGCGATTGAAGGAGCTGGGCGGCGCCGCGCCCGGCAGGGAACTGGCCGAGCTGGGGCCGCTGGACAAAACGTTACGCCTGCCGTCCGGCAATCCCTGATCGCGCAGCCCGCGCTCCCCTCGCCCTCGAGGCAAAGGGAATTCCCCGACCTGCGTCCCGCCCGCGCGCCGGCGTTTGAGAGTTCGGCGACTTGTTCGCCGCTTTGGGTTTGCCGATGGAAGTCAGCGAACCAGCCGGCTGGAAGCCTGCGCGATGCTCCCACGCTCCACGCTC
>JAOAIM010000029.1 GCA_026414705.1 Verrucomicrobiia bacterium
TGACGTGGGTCTTCCTCGATGAATGCCCGGACAGCGTCAACGACGGGTATTTTACGGTTTTCATGCACACCACATATTGGGACGACGTGCCTGCTTCCACTCATAGCGGGGCTTGCGGTTTTTCCTTTGCCGACGGCCACGCCGAAATTCGGAAATGGCAGGACGCAAATACCAAAATCCCCGTCCGGAGGACCTTCCCTTGTCCCGGCACCGGATTGACCTCCCCGAACGACAGCCGATGGGTTCGCGACCGGACCACTGCATTAAAGTGAACGAGCCCGCTGAGGAACAAACCCCGTAGCCGGACCATGACCTCTCGGCAAGCAACTCTGCCATGAACGCGGGTGCACCGAGAGGTTTGGAATCCAACTGCAGGCCTGAATCCTTCTGCCGCCAAGATTCAGTCGTGGGCAAGGGAACTGCTTTTGCAAATTCCCAAAACCATCGCGCAATCGCCCGCCATGATGGCTGCCGATTCGACTACGTCACGTGGTCCGTTCGCAACGAGCGTTTAACGCTGCCGACCCAAGGTCTTTTCTCACCGGCGCCTCATTGCGTTCACCAGGCTAGGCGCTCCCAACGGGGCTTGCTGAAAAGAACTTGCAGCCCAGGCAGCGAGTTGCTTGATTGAAATCGGCCACTGTGCGCATGTGGCGGAATTGGCAGACGCGCTGCTTTGAGGTGGCAGTGGGGCAACCCGTGCAGGTTCGAGTCCTGCCATGCGCACCAGTTTTTACCGCCTTCCTCAAACTTTAGCCCACGGCGGGCTTTCCATGCCTCGAGCGAGCGATCGTCGTCCTGCCGCTTGACGCCAAGATTCGTTCTCGCCTCGCAGTGGTGGGCACCAAAGGTTGCTTCACCGTATCGGACCTCTGATCGCAACCGGCGGGGCGACGAGCCCGGGGACGGCTCGGAATTCAATTTCCGGCCCAGGTCATGGAAGGGCTTCGTTGTGCGCCGCGGCAGTTGCCGGGGGCAAACCCCTTCAGGCCGTGGCGCGCGAGAAAACAGGTGGGGCGGGAGCAAATGCCGGGACGGTGCTTTCCAGGAATCCCTGCAACTGTCGCAGGCGTGTTGGATGGCGCATCTTGCGCAGCGCTTTGGCTTCGATTTGGCGGATGCGTTCGCGCGTGACGTTGAAATGACGCCCGACCTCCTCCAGGGTGCGAGGCGAGCCGTCAATCAGTCCGAACCGCATTTCGAGCACCTGCCTTTCCCTTGGTGTGAGGCTGCCCAGCACCTCGTTGAGCTTGTCCTTGAGCAAACTGAAGCTGGTGATGTCAATGGGATTCTCGGCGGACTTGTCCTCAATAAAGTCGCCAAAACAAGCGTCCTCCCCCTCGCCCACCACCGCTTGCAGGGAAATGGGCTGTTGAGCCATGCGCAGGAGCGCGCGAACGCGCTCCACAGGAAGGTTCATTTCGTCGGCAATTTCCTCCGGCGTCGGCTCGCGGCCGAGGTCCTGGTAGAGGCGCTTCTGAGCGCGCATCAGCTTGTTGATGGTATCAATCATGTGCACCGGAATGCGGATGGTGCGCGCCTGATCGGCAATGGACCGGGCAATCGCCTGACGAATCCACCAGGTGCCATAGGTGGAGAACTTGTAGCCGCGACGATATTCGAATTTTTCCACGGCCTTCATCAGGCCCATGTTGCCTTCCTGAATCAAATCCAGAAACGAGAGGCCGCGGTTGGCGTAATGTTTGGCGATCGAGATCACCAGGCGCAGGTTGGCCTGGACCATTTCGCCCTTGGCCTGATTGGCCCGGTTGACGGCGTCCTTCAATTCGGCCATGTCGCTCTCGAAGTCCTTGATCGGACGGCGAACAAATCGCTCCAACTCGCGCAGCTTCTGCCGTTCCTCGTGCAACTCGGCCTGCCTCGCCGTTGAACCGGCCTGCCCTTGAAGATCCTGGATCCGGCGTGTCGCCGCTTGAATCCGGTCGAACACATTTTCAGCGACCTGGGCCATTTCCTCGACGATTTTCTGTTTGAAGGCGAAACGCGGGTAAAGCGCTTCGAGTTTCGCCTGGATGAGCGCCAGCGCCCGGGCCGCACGGGTGCGGGCAGCCCGGTTTTTCGCGGTTTGCCAGGCGACGTATTTCTCATCGGCCATCTGGTCCAACCGTTGCGCCTGCCGAATCAAGCGCCTCAACAGGCGCAGGTGTCGTTCGCGCCGCGGCAATTCTTTTTCCAACACGATCCGGTCGAAGCGCTCCTTCGGCGGTTGAGCCACGAGTTTCTCGGCCAACGCGACGTGTTCCTTGGCGGCGAACCCCAGCCGGTAAATGACGCGCGTGATGTCGTTTTCGGCCTCCTCAATGCGACGGGAAATCTCGACCTCCTGCTCGCGGGTGAGCAACGGCACCTGGCCCATCTGCTTCAAATACTGACGCACCGGATCGTCGAGGGTTTCCAACCGCTCCTTGCCGGAGTCCTCGTCGGCCTCGGCGGGGTGGGCCTCCGCGGGGTCGCTCGGGTCCATGATTTCAACGTCCAACCCGCGCAACTGGGCGCAAAACTCCTCTCGTTCTTCGTCCGAAACCTGATGGGTCGCGAGCGCTTCCTGGATGTCGGCTCGTGTCACGAAACCGTGCTCCCGGGCCAACCGGAGGAGCTGTTTGATCTTCTCGTTGCGCGCCTCCGGCGTGAGCGGCGGCAGCGGGGCGTGATTTTCGGCCGGCGCGGCGGCCGACGGCGACCTTGGAGACGGCGCTTCGACGACGGTATCCGATTTGCAAGATTCCTGCCGGCGCGTGGTTGGCGCGCGCGGTGACGTGGCGCGGGCGGAGAGGCGACCGGATGAAAGACCTGCGGGCCGACGATCCTTTGTCTTGGGCATAAAACTTCTGGTTTTCGTTCGACCGTTCTGAAGTTGGGAGGGAATATGGTCGCCCCTGACCGAGGTCGTCAAGGGGGCGGAAGAAAATTTTTGGCGCGGCAACTTCGCGGGTCTCCCCTTGCCGTGACCGAGTCGAGGTCGCGCGTTAGCGACGCTGCTGAGCCGCCTCGATGGCCTGCAATCGCGCCCAATGACGGGGTTGATCGGGCTGTTTGCGGAGAAGCTCCTGGGTGAGCGCACGGGCGCGCTCCCATTTCCGATCGGCCAAAGCCTCCTGGGCCAGATATTCCTTGGCTTCATCGGAAACGGTCTCGAGAGCCGTGTAAATCTGGTTGGCGGTGGGCCGGTCGCCCCGGGCCAGGGCGATGCGCGCCAGAAGTTCCCGCCCTCGAACACTTTGTTTCAGGCGGGGATTGGTTTCCACCGCAGTTTGGGCCTCCTCGAGTTGTTTGAGGCGCAGGTAGGTTTCGGCAATGAGCTGCGCCGCCTGCGCGCCATTGTCGCTGTCTTCCCGGGCCAAGGGCATCACCTTGAGAATGGCGTCAGCGTAGCGTCCCAGGCTCAGCAGCAGTTCCGCGCTCAAAAGCTCCAGGGCCGGCGTAGATTTCTGACGCCCTGCGTAAGCCAGTCCCGCTTCGGCACTCCGATTTAGCGCGTAGGCGCGGCTGAAACCGAAAGCCAGCCAGTCGGGGTAATCGTCAGGCACGACCTCCGGATGCGGCAACCGGAGCGCAGCTTCCGCCCACCCGGCCGCCAGGAAAATGGCGGCAAATGCGTGCGGGCTGCGTAACAGCCGCTCCAACGCGTCGGCCGGTTTACGCCCGGCACTGCGAGTCGCCTCGTCCAGCGCTTCAAAAAACTGGTGTCGCGTGCGGGGCGGAGCCGGATTCAGCGGGATGTTCACACCGTCGGGGAAAATCAACTGGCCGGTCCTGCGAAACTCCAACGCTCGAATCAGGGCGCTTTCCAAATCCAGATGGTAGGACTCGGCGCGGAACGAGTTGGTCCGGAGCAGCTCCAGCGCGGCATGTTCCTGACCGGCTTGAAGCGCCGCGAGCAACCGCAACCAGAAAGTTTCCTGCACCCATTCGCCCGCATGCGGAGCGGGCAGTTGGGCGTAGGCAGTCTCGTTCCAAAACGTGCCCGGCGGCAAACCGGCCAAAACAAACAGGAGCGGCTGAAGCGGGCCGGCTGGCGGCGGGCGCGTATTCCAATCAAAAGGCCGGGGTCGCGCCACGCGGCTCCAAAACCATGCGCGCAACCACATCGAGTCGGTGGCGGTGGCGTTGGTCAAACCGGCCAACCACACGTCCACGGCACGCTCATATTCGCCGTGCCGGCGAAAAAACTCGGCCAGTTGATTGCGAAAATACGGGTTGTTTGTGTTGGCTTGAAAAGCGGCTTGATATTCCAACCAGGCCGTCGCGCGCTCCCCGGCGGCTTCGAACAACCGCGCCCGATGCAGGTGCACCTCGGCGCTCCGAGGGTTTGCAGCCACGGCCTGATCCAGGTAATGGGCGGCGGTTCGGGTGTCGCCCGGCAGATGCAGCAGCGCCAGTCGGAGCAACCGACCGCTGTCCTCCGGGCCCGGAAAAGACCGCTCCTGAAGTTGCGCGAGTGCCCGCTGCCGCTCACCGCGCGCAAGTAGCGCGTCCACATCCACCTCAAACCACGCCGCAACCGCCTTTTCGCGGCCGCGCCAGCGGGCGCGCAACTTTTCGAAATCCTCAAATGCACCACCATGCAGCCAGAACCGGCACAACTCCAGAGCGGCGGCTTCCTGCCGCTCAAAGGGTTCGGGGAAGCGTTGATGCAGCACAGCCAAACGCAGGCCGTTGCCCGTCTGTGCCAGCGCAGCGGCCTCCAGTTCCGCCCAGCGTTGCCGCGCTTTCTCGGATTGGCGGCGCGCGCTCCGCTGCCGTTGCTCGATCAATCCCAGCGCATCGGCACCCCGCCCCTCGGCCAGCAACACCTCGACCTGCCGGGCAAGATTGCGATGCATCCCCAGATTCTCCCGCCAGGAACGGATGCCCCAAAACAACACCCCTCCCCCCAGGCACAGGCCCGCCGTCAGCGCCAGCGCGCGACCCAGTTTGCTGCGATGCATGATTCGACTGCGACGATTGTCCGGGGATGTTGTCCGAAGCACCGGAGCACGCAAGCGCACAGTCAGCCCGGCAAACCCTCCCAGCGCATCTTGAGGCGCTCCCGGGCGACGTGTTGCCCAAACAGGCTACCGCAATGTGCCCTGCTGACAAAAACAACGGGCCCTGGAAGAGCTGTAAGCCGAATTCTGTCTGCCCCGGAAAAACCGGGGGAGAGAATCATTTGTCTAAGCGGCCGAGACCCGGGACCCGGCCCGCGTGAGCGGGCACCGGCGCGGGCCACGCCAGGGTCCCCTATTTGGCCTTGCACCCGATGGGGTTTTCCGTGCCGCGTTGCTTGCGCTCCGCGCGGTGGTCTCTTACACCACCTTTTCACCCTTGCCCGTTGCTCCGGTGGCAGCCGGGGCAACGTCGGCGGTTTGTTTTCTGTGGCACTGTCCGTCGGGACGCCTCGCGGCGTCGCCGCCCGCGTGTATCCCGGCCTTCCGACCGGGTTACGCGGCATCGCGCCCTGTGGTGTTCGGACTTTCCTCCCCCGCCACCGCTTGCGCGGCGCAGGAGCGATTCTCCGCTCTTCCAAAGCCCAACTTAAAGTTAGCGGATGACCGGGGGCCTTCAAGCCTGGATTCGGGCGCCGCGCGCACAAAAAGCTCAGGCCGGGGAGGATTTCCCCGGCCTGTCTTGTGCATTGGCCGAATCAGGAGCAGCCCAGGCTCTCGCCGCAGTTGAGGCACTTGTAACAGGCGCCGTTGCGCACCGTCACATGCCCACAGTTTGGGCAGGTGGGCGCGTCCTGCTGAAAATGCGCGACTGCGTCGCTCAACGTCTTCACCCCGGCCGAAGCGACAGCGCCCGGTCGGGCCGTGGCCGTCGCGGCCGCCGACGCCGGCAGCTCGTCGAGTTCCACGACGTCAGTGTCCGATGACAGCGGCAGCTCCGGCACCGGGCGGTTCACTTTTTTTTTCAGCTCCTCCAGCAGGCCCGGGATCGCCAGCTCGGGCTGGTTGGCGCTGGCGCTGTTGGCCTCGCGGTAACCGGGGATGAATTGGAGCGCCATCCACCGGAACACGTAGTCCATGATCGAGGCGGCGTTGCGGATTTCGGGGTTTTTGGTAAAGCCGCTCGGCTCGAAGCGCACGTGAGCGAACTTGCGCACCAGCGCCGAGAGCGGCACGCCGTATTGCAACGCCAGACTCGTGAGCGTCCCAATGGCGTCCATCAACCCCCCAATTGTCGAGCCTTCCTTGGCCATCGTGATGAACAGCTCACCGGGCTGACCGTCCTCGAACAGGCCCACGGTCATGTAGCCCTCGTGGCCGGCGATGTCGAACTTGTGGGTGATCGCCGTGCGCGTTTCGGGCAGGCGACGGCGGATGGGCTTGCCGGCCTCCGCGCGCCAGCGGGCGACCTCGGCTTCCAGTTCGCGAATGCGCGCCTCCAACGCCGCGACCTCGGCGGCAGCCGCGCCGGCGCCCGCCCCCGAGCCATCGGCGCTCTTGCGCGTGCTCAGCGGTTGCGAGCGTTTGGAGCCGTCGCGATAAATCGCCACGCACTTGAGGCCCATCTTCCACGCCTGCACGTAGGCGTCCCGGATGTCCTCGATCGTACTTTCGTTGGGCATGTTGACCGTTTTGGAGATCGCACCGCTGATGAACGGCTGCGCAGCGGCCATCATCTTGAGGTGTGCCATGTAATGGATGCTGCGTTTGCCGCGGAAAGGCTTGAACGCGCAGTCGAACACGGGCAAGTGTTCGGGCCTGAGACCGCTGCGGATCGTCTGCCCGTTTTCCTCCACGTCCTCGATGGTGTCGTATTTCTCGACGTGCGCGACGATGGCCTCCACTTCCGCGGGGCTGTAACCGAGCCGCCGCAGGGCTTCGGGCACGGTGCGGTTGACGATTTTGAGCAGACCGCCGCCCGCCAGGAGCTTGTATTTGACCAGGGCGATGTCGGGTTCAATGCCCGTGGTATCGCAGTCCATCATGAAGGCAATCGTACCGGTGGGCGCGAGCACGGTAACCTGCGCGTTGCGGAAACCGACCTGCCGCCCCCGCGCCAGCGCGTTGTCCCAGCAACGCCGCGCCTCGTCCTTGAGCCACGCAAAGTCGGCGCTGGGATGGATGTCCTCGACCGCGGCGCGGTGCAGCGCGATGACGCCAAGCATGGACTCAACGTTGTCGGGCGCCAGCGGTTTGGGCACGTGGGCACAACGGGCGTCGCGGTATCCCGGAAACGGCCCGAGCACGCCGGCCATCTCGGCACTCTGTTCGTAGGCGTGCCCGGTCATGATCGCGGTGATCGCGCCGGCCAGCGCGCGCGCCTCGTCGCTGTCGTAGGGCAGGCCGTAGCTCATGATGAGCGAGCCGAGGTTCGCATAGCCGAGGCCGAGCGTGCGGAAGATGTGCGAGTTCTCGGCGATTTCCTTCGTGGGATAGCTTGCGTTGTCCACGATGATCTCCTGCGCGGTGATGAAGATGCGCACGGCGGCCTTGAACCGCTCCACGTCAAAGCGCCCGTCCTCGCGCTTGAACTTCATGAGATTGAGCGACGCGAGGTTGCAGGCGGTGTTGTTGATGAAAACGTATTCGCTGCAGGGGTTGGTGGAGTGGATCGGCTCGGTGCCCTTGCAGGTGTGCCATTTTTGAATGGCGCCGTCGTATTGCAGACCCGGATCGCCGCAAATCCAGGTGCCCTCGGCGATTTTGTAAAGCAGCGTCGCCGCGTCTTTCTTCTGCAACGGCTTGCCAGTGGTGACGGCGCGCGTCCACCACTCGCGCCCGGCGAGCGCCGCTTCCATGAACTCATCGCTCACCCGTACCGAGAGGTTTTCATTCTGATACATCACGCTGCCGTAGGCCTCGCCGTTGTAGGAACCATCGTAACCCTGCTCGATCAGCGCCCAGGCCTTCTTTTCCTCCCGCATCTTGGCCTCGATGAACTCCTCGATGTCCCCGTGCCAGTCGCGCAGCGTGTTCATCTTGGCCGCCCGGCGGGTCTTGCCACCGGATTTGACGACGTTGGCCACCTGGTCATAGACCTTGAGGAACGAAAGCGGCCCGCTGGGCCGACCGCCACCGGAGAGTTTTTCCTTCGAGGAACGAATCGGCGTCAGGTCGGTGCCCGTGCCGGAGCCGAACTTGAAGAGCATCGCTTCGCTCGCCGCCAGGCGCATGATGCTTTCCATGTTGTCTTCGACCGACTGGATGAAGCAGGCGCTGCACTGCGGCCGCTCGTATTGCGTGGCGGCGCGGCGCGCCTCGCCCGCAGCCCGGTCGTAATACCAGTTGCCCTGGGCGGAGTTCCGGCCCACGCCGTATTGATGGAACAGCCCCACGTTGAACCAGACCGGCGAGTTGAACGCGCCATACTGGTTGAGGCACAACCAGACCAGTTCGTCGTAAAACACCTCGCCGTCCTCCGCGCTGAAATACCCGTCGGCCACCCCCCAGTCGGCAATCGTGCGCGCCACCCGGTGGATGAGCTGACGCACGGAGGTCTCGCGCTCCGACGTATTCAGTTCCCCGTAAAAATATTTCGAAACCACGACCTTGGTGGCCAGCAGCGACCAGGACTTCGGCACCTCCACATTTTCCTGCTTGAAGATGACCTTGCCCGAATCATCGGTGATCTCGGCGGTGCGCCGTTCCCATTCGACCTGGTCGAAGGGCTTGACGCGCGGATCGCTGAACACCCGCTCGATGCGGAGGAATTTTTTCGGTGGCGGCTCCGGCGACCCGGCTTTGGCGGTCTGAGTGGCCGTCATGGTGACGGCTCGACGGCGGCTGCGAGGCGCCGTTGGGGACAAAACGGCTTGCTGCGTCTCAATCATGGCTTGTTGCGGTTGAAAACGTTTGCTGCTTACCGGCTGCGCGCGTCAAACCCGGTCGTCTCGAACGTTTCGAGACAAAACCACACCGGAACGCCCGAAAAAGCCGGATTTTTTCCAAATTCACCCTCCCCCATTAGTTGGGGGACAAACGGCATCTTGCCCAACCGATTGTAGTTTTCAAGGAAAATTTCCGACAACCTGTTCACCGCTCAAATTGCGAAGTTTTCGAGGCAAAACCGCTCGCAAACCGGCTTGTTCACAACCCGCCCGGTGCGCAGGTGTGAACAACCCGCCCCTCCAAAATCATCGTTTCGCCGCCCGTGGACGCTCCGGTGAGCGCGCGCGCTCGCCGTCGCGCGGGCGCGCGCGTGCGCGCAACACAATCGGGCAACCTTCGTAGCCAAACGCACGCCGGATCGAATCGGCCAGGTATTTCTTGTAAGGCTCGGTGAGCAGGTCCTCGCGGTTGACGAACAACAGAAAGGTCGGCGGAGCGGTTCGCAACTGGGTCGCGTAAAAAAATTTCAGCCGATGCCCGGTGCGGCTTGCGGGCTGCCGACGCTCGACGGCGTCGTGCAACGCGCGATTCAGCAGGGCGGTGGGAATTTTCTGTTGCAACTGGGCGGCGACGTAGCGCACCGCCTCAAGCAACCGGTCCAGGTGAAAGCCCGTGGTCGCCGAGGTGAAAATCACCGGCGCGAAATCCAGAAAGAACAACTGGCGCTGCACCCACTCGGCAAATTCCGCCAGCGTGATGGGCATGTCCGGCGGCAGCTTCTTCGCATCGCGGGAGCTGCGCATCCTGCGCACGGCTTCCTCGTAGAGGTCCCACTTGTTCACGGCGATGACGCAGGCCTTTTGCGCATCGAGAATCTTGCCCCCGATTTTTTTGTCCTGCTCCAGAACGCCCGCCTCGGCATCGAGTACCAGCACCGCGATGTCGCAACGTTCGATCGAATGCTCCGCGCGCTGCACGCTGAAGAACTCGATCGAATCGGCGATGCGACGTTTCTTGCGGATGCCCGCGGTGTCAATGAGCACATAACGCTGGCGCACGCCATCGGTCTCCACCTCAAAGGGCACGTCCACCGCGTCGCGCGTCGTGCCCGGCACGGGCGAGACGATGACGCGCGGTGAACCGACCAGCGCGTTGATGATCGAGGACTTGCCGACATTGGGGCGGCCGACAATGGCGAGCTTCAACGGCTCGGCGACACCCTGTTCCGAATCGGTGGTGTCCCGTGCTGTGTCGGCCGGCGGCGGTGGCGTCGTCGGCAGCAGCGCCACGGCCGCGTTCATCAACGCTTCAACGCCCAACCCGTGAATTGCGCTCACCGGAAAGACCCGCTCGAAGCCCAACTCGCTGAACTCCACCGCCAGCGATTGCGTTTGCGGGGTGTCGGCCTTGTTCGCGGCCACCAGCACCGGCTTGCCGCTGCGACGCAGCCGCTCGGCCACCTCCCGATCCAGCGGCATCAAGCCCTCGCGCGCGTCCACCACCAGCACAATCACCTCGGCGGACGCGATCGCCAGTTCCACCTGCTCCATCGCAGCCCTGACGATGACATCGTGAGCCTTCTCACCGCGCAGCAGGCCGATGCCGCCGGTGTCCACCAGCGTGAAGGCGCGCCCCCGCCATTCGGCCTCGGCGCTCACCCGATCCCGCGTCACACCCGGCTGGTCGTGAACAATGGCGATGCGCCGTCCGACGATGCGGTTGAACAGAGCGGACTTGCCCACATTGGGCCGTCCAACGATGGCGATCAAACCCGGCATGGCGCACACAATGGCCAAAGGCATCGCGCCGGTAAACTCTCATCGCGCCCCGCCGGGCAACGACCGTTCGCGGGCGCGCCCGGACACGCGCCACGCTCCGGCAGGCCGCCCCGCCGCATTCAGGGTTTGTGCGCTGCCGAGCAACCCGGTATGCGTTGAGCGCGTGAGCACACTTCTGGAGCGGCTCGGAGCGACAACCCTGCGTGAATTCCTGCCCTCGGTTGCAGCGCTGGTGCTGGCCAACCTGGTGCCGTTGGTCGGTGTTTTTGTGTGGGGTTGGGAAGTGTTCCCGCTGGTGCTGTTGTTCTGGTGCGAGAACGTCATCGTGGGCGTTTTCAACGCGCTGAAAATGCTCCTGGCCCAACCGCAGGAGCGACTCGGCTGGCTGATGAAGGTGTTCCTGATCCCGTTTTTCTGTTTCCACTACGGCATGTTCACCCTGGTGCACGGGGTGTTTGTGGCGGGATTTTTCGGCGGCGCATTTCGGAGCGGCGCACCGCCGCCGGACCTGACCTTTTTCTGGGACGCGATTGTGCAACATCACCTGACGTGGGCGGTTGCCGGCCTGGTGGTGAGCCACGGCTTCTCGTTTGGCGTCAACTACATCGGGCGCGGCGAATACCAGCGGGCGCAGGTGCGGGATTTGATGGCGCAACCCTACGGGCGGGTCGTGGTGCTGCACCTGGCGATCCTGGGCGGGGGATTTCTGATGGCGTTGCTCGGCTCGCCCGCGGCCGGGCTGGCGTTGCTGGTGGCGTTGAAGATCGTGCTGGACGTGCGCGCCCACCTGCGCGAGCGCCAAAAGCTCGCCCGCCCGCCGAAGACTGCTTCACCGAATCAAACCTGACGCTCGACATGCCGGCAGGTCGGCGTTGCGGGGTCGGTCAGACGTTGCTGCCAACTGGAAAATGCCCGGATTTTCGCCGCCGCGCCAAAGCCAAAGATGACGTGCCTGACCCGACGAAGCAGCAGAGGATGATTCCAGCGGAAAGTTCGATTCTCACCAGGGCGAAAACAGGCTTATCGGAACTCCTGTTGCGCCGGAAAAGGGATACGCATTACGGGACGCCCCTGTGTTCGACTCCGTTTCACCAGCGCAACTCGAAATACTGGCCCGCTTTCATGCCCTCCACGGCCCAGGCCACTTCGGCTTGATGTTGCCGAATCTCCAGCCAGTTGGTGGTGGGCAGAACCAAAATCCCCAGGCGCCGTCCTGTCAGGTTCTGCTCGTGCTTCAAGTTCTTGTCCGTCGTCACGAAGAGATCGAATCGTCCCTCGGCGGCGCGCAACAGATCCCCGTTGTCGAGATTCGACCAGCCCAGTTCGAAGACGGTCGTGACGGCGTGTGATGCGAGCGTCCGCCGCAACGGGACGGGCACGCCCTGATCAAAAAGAATGCGCATGATCGGGCCGATTCACGCCACCGGCGAGAGAGAAGCCTCGGTGAATTTGAGCACCGTCACCGCCTGTTCGCGCGTGACGCCGGGAAACCACTCGAGAAATTCATCTATCGTCGCTCCGCCTTCGAGATTCTCGAAAAGGGCCTGCACGGGCACGCGCGTTCCCTTGAACACCCAGGCTCCACTGAGCTTGCCCGGAACGCGTTCCACGGCTGAACATTGGCTCCAGTCCATCATGCGCTGCACCATCGCCGAACAGCCCGCTCCGGGCAAGTTGAGAGGCGATCTGATCACACCGATGCAAATTGCTCCTCTCCTGAGCAGCTTCAATCTGTTGGTGAATTTTTCTCCGTTTGCGCCCGATTGATCTCCGTCCCTCTGCGCGAGCGCAAAAACTCGCCCACCCGGCGACCAACGCAAATTGAGCAAACTCGGCGGTTTTCCGGCGGGAGGCGGTGTGTCCGATCAGTTTCGAGCGACTGCCACCAGAGTCAAACCGCCCTGAAGATCGTCTCTCGCGCCGTCAAGGTCTGGCGCGGCGGAAGCGAAAATGAAATTGCCTGCCGACACGATCATCGCTCGGGAGAAAGTCACGCTTTACCTGTTGGTCCCGCAGGCGCGCGGCGACAAGTCCGGGTTTCTTCGGCGTGCCGGCTATACCTTGGAAAATGCCGACCAGCTTCTGCGCGACATTCGCCTGCACCTGCTGCCGTTGGAGGCCGCACCCGGCAAATCCAACCAGTATGGCCAATACTACGAAACGCGCGGCGTTTTGACCGGACCCAACGGCGTCAAAGTCGCTGTGCGCGCCATCTGGATGACCGAGCGCTTGTCGGGCACGACAAAGCTCGTTACCTTGCTGCCAGACAAACGAAAAGCGGGATGAAGTTCGAGCTTTACAAAGACATGGTGTTGGCCTGCGACCTGCCCGCGGAAGGGCTCAAGCGCGGCGACATCGTCAAGCTGGTGGAGCACCACACCGCGCCCAACGGCGAAGAGGGCTACAGCGTCGAAGTCGTCAACGCTCTGGGCGATACGATTGCCGTGGTCACCGTTCCGGAGTCTGCCCTCGAGCCGCTGCGCGAGGACGAAATCTGTTGCGTGCGCCTGCTGACGGCGGCTTGAGCGTTCAGACCTCAGCAGGTGGTTCTGCGCCACTTGGCTTCATCCTCTCAAAACTGCCGGGTCAACCTGCTGACCCGCAACGCGCCAAGCTGACGAAGCGCCACTTCGGCTTTTCAAAGGGAAACTCCGTTGCTCAGGTCCACGGCTGGGAGTTAAAAGGACGGCTGGTGCCCGGGAAACAGCGCCGTCAGATTCAGCCTTGAGCGGCGGCCGGGAGCCAAACAAGTCATCCTGAAAACGGCATTTAAGCCAGGGATGAAACACGGAACGGCACGGATGGGAGGTCTTTGCGCAGAGACAGCGATCCACCCGCCGGGCGAACACCTTTTTCCGGAACCAGCCGTTTGTGGAATCCGTGTTCCATCAGTGGCTCACCAACCCCGCCGCGCCGCAACGAACCTTTCGAGGGGGGGTGCTGCGCCCGGCCGGGCTGGCGCTGCTGGTGGTCTTGAAAATTGCCCTCGACGTGCGCGCCCACCGGCGCGAGCGCAAAAAACTCGCCCGCCCGGCAACCACCGCAAATTGAGCAAACTCGGCGGTTTTCCGGCGGAAGATGCTGTTCTCTGATCAGTTTCGAGCGACTGCCACCAGCCCGAAACCGCCTTGAAGGCCGTCCCTCGCGCCGTCAAGGTCTGGCGCGCCTGGGGTCACCGACACCACTGCCATTCAAACGCCCATCGTCAGCCACCCGGTAACCCAATCCGAGCGACGCCCCAATTTTTGCGGCGCGTCAGCCACCGACCCCGGCGTATTCCTCGTCCACTTTGAGGTCCATGCCCATGAGCACGTAGTCGTGCATCACGGCTTTCATGTCCATGACGTAATCGGTCTGATACATCAGCTCGTGAAAGCCCAGTTGCATGAGGGCGCGGATGGCGACGCGCCGTTCCCCGTTGAGCTCGGCCTCGAGTTTGCGCAGGCCGCAGTGGCGGGCGATTTCGATCAGTTCGGCCACGAGGATTTTGGCCACGTCGCGCCCGCGATACTGCGGGTGGGTCAGCACGGTGATGAGGCCGATGTGGCGTTTCCAGCCGCCGGCGCGCTGGTGCAGCGTGGCTTCGCCGATGACCTTTTTGCCGTGGAGCATCAGCAGCGGCAGGTTGCGCTCGAAGTCCGGCTGCCGACACCACTGCCGAAAGAGCGTGCGGTCGGTGATGGGTTGTTTGATGAAAAGCCGCTCCTCTTCCGGCACGGCGAGAAAAAACTTTTGCAGGCGCACGTCGTCGTTTTTCTCCACCGGGCGCACGATGCACTGTGTGCCGTCCCAGAGGGTGACCTCCATCGGATATTTCTCCAATGCCTCTTCCAGCAACATAGAATCGTTTTTCCTTTCCCGGAACAATTTTGGGCGCAGGGACGGCGGTTGGGAAACCCATTTCTTGCGATTCGTTTAGCGGGATTTGCCGCGCGCGAGTCGGGGAGCGACCCCGGCGTGGCCGTTGGGTCAGCCGCTCTGGCGGCGATGCTGCGGCCGGCCCGCTGCGCAAGGGCGGGCGGGGAGTGTCTGATTTGGAGCAGCGCCGTTTGCAAAATTGGACAGCGCGCCCGGAGGCGGTGGTTGAAGCGGGCGCGCTCCGGCCCAATTCCGCGCGTTTTTGCCACGCACCGGAAAACTGGCCGGGGGTTTGCTAAATCGAAAGTTGTTCCGGCCCGCCCTCGCGGGAAGTGGCGCGGCCGACCACGTAGAGAATGACCATGGCGAGCACGCTCAGTTCGAGTGAAGAGGCTCAATTGCTGCAAACGATTGAGATGTTCGAGGTCATCACTCAATCGCAGCCCAGCGATTACCAGTCGCTCGAAATCCTCAAGGAAGCTTACAGCAAGCTCGGACGCGAAGCCGACGTGATCGCCACCTCCAAGCGCATCGCCCAGGCCTACGTGCAAATGGGCCAGTTTTCCTCGGCGATCCTCGAATACGAAACCATTCTGCAGCGTTGCCCCGACGACCCGGATGTGCAGGCGGCGCTGCGGGAGATCGAAGCCCGCTCCAAAAACGTGGCGGCGCCGCCCGCGCTCAGCAGCCCGCCACCGACGCCGCCCAAAACGCGAGAATCCGGCACCAAGCTTCTCAAGAAAAACGCGCTTCGCGCCAACCTCGACGATGGCCGACAGGCCATGTATCGCCTTTACGTCGAGAGCAAGCTCATTGCGGCCGGCGATTTTGACCTGTGCTGGACCACACCCGACCCGCTCGCCCCCCCGCAAGGCGTGATCGAGCCGTTCATTCAGGTGCTCTCCGACAAGGGCATCTACCCCGTGGACAAATCGCTCAAGCTGCTCACCGACAAGGCGCGCGTCGCCTACCTGCCGCTGGACCGCTACGACGTGGACCTGGAACTGGCGCGCGCGTTTCCGGCGGACACCTGTCGGCGCTGGTGCGTTCTGCCCTTTGACCGCATGAGCAAATCGGTGCTTGTGGCCACGGCCAACCCGTTCAATCAGCAGGCGGCCAAAGAACTCGCAGCGGCCACGAGCAACCGCCTCATCTGGTATCTGGCCTCGCCCCTGGACCTGGTCAACAACCTCCGCAAAGCCTTCCGCTGAGCCATGCCGCCGATTCGCACCTTCGGAGAACGCATCGCCGACGCCCTGGTCGAGGACGGCCTGCTCACCCCTCAGCAGGTCGAGGAGTTGATGGAGCAGCAGAAAAAGGAGGGCACGCGCTTCATCAAACTGGTGCTCGACAGGGCCTACGTGAGCGAGCAGGACATGACCGTTTGCATGGGCCGGGTGCTCAACGTGCCGCCCATCAACCTGTCCCGCATCAGCATCCCCTCCGACATCGCCGACCTGCTCCCGCGCGAACTGGCCCAGAACCACAAAATCGTCCCCATTTGCCGACTCGAAAACAAACTCTTCGTCGCCATGGCCGACCCGCTGAACGTCCTGGCCATTGACGACGTCAAGCGCATCACCAAACTCGACGTCACGCCGCTCATCGCCTCCGAAAAAGCCATCCTCGACAAGCTCACCAGTCTGGAGGCCGCCAAGAGCGGCAGCATGGAGGACATCATTCAGGACGCGCAGAAACAGGCCGACGCCGAGGACATGACCGAGAGCGTCGAGACCGTCAAAGAAGCCATCGAAGAGGTCAACCTCGACCAGTTGGCCGCCTCCAGCGAGGAAGCGCCCGTCATCAAGCTCGCCAACCTCATCATCGTCCAGGCCATCAAAGACCGCGCCAGCGACGTGCACATCGAGCCGTTCGAAAAAACGATGCGGTTGCGTTACCGCATTGACGGCGTGCTGGTGGACGCCACGCCTCCGCCCAAACAACTGCAACTGGCGCTGGCCTCCCGCTTCAAAATCATGGCCAGCCTCGACATCGCCGAGCGCCGCCTGCCCCAGGACGGCCGCATGCGCGTGCGCGTCGGCGGCAAGGACTACGACATCCGCGTCTCGATCCTGCCGACCGTCCACGGCGAAAAAATCGTGCTGCGCATCCTCGACAAGTCCAACCTCTCGGCCAGCCTCGACAAGCTCGGCCTCGACCCCGACACCTTCCAGCAGGTCAAGGCCGCGGTGGACGCGCCCCACGGGTTGATCCTGGTGACCGGCCCCACCGGTTCGGGCAAAACCACCACGCTGTACTCGGCGCTCAACGAACTCAACAACCCCATCTACAACATCATCACCGTCGAAGACCCGGTCGAGTTCCAAATCCCCGGCATCAACCAGGTGCCCGTCAAAAAGGAGATCGGCCTCACCTTCGCCAATGCCCTGCGCTCCATCCTGCGCCAGGACCCGGACATCATCATGATCGGCGAAATCCGCGACACCGAGACCGCCGAAATCGCCATCGAGGCCGCCCTCACGGGCCACCAGGTGCTCTCAACCATGCACTGTAACGACGCGCCCGGCGCCATCGCGCGCCTCGACGACATGGGCATCGCGCCGTTTCTGATCTCCTCCTCGGTCATTCTCTCCTGCGCCCAACGGCTCATGCGCCGCATCTGCTCGCACTGCAAAGAACCGGTCACGTATCCGGCCAAGATGTTCCAGGACCTCAACATTGACCCGAGCCTCTTTGACGGCGTGACGCTCTATCGCGGTCGGGGCTGCGACCGTTGCAAGGGCTCCGGCTATCTGGGCCGGTTGGCGATCATCGAGGCCATGACCGTGACCGATGAAATCCGCAAGCTCATCATCTCCCGCGCCAACACGCGCGAAATGGCCAAGGTGGCCATCGGCCAGGGCATGAAAACCCTGCGCATGGTCGCCCTCGACCGCGCCCGCGAGGGCGTCTCCACGCTCGAGCAGGTGCTGTTGCTGACCTCCTCGCACTAAGCCTTTGACCCGGCAGGCCCTGGTGCAAGGAGCAGAGGTGATCCGGTGCCGAAAGACGCGCGATTCTGTTAGTGGGTGGCGCCCTTCGAGGATGTCGTGCGCTCCCGCTCCCCGGCGGTCTTCAAAACTTTCGCTGCGGAATCTGGAACGGCGTGGGCGACAGCTTCGGTTGCGTCGGCGGAGGCGGCGTGGGAGCCGACCACGTCGGTTGCAACCCGGCCGAGGCCGGCGGCCCGGCCAGCGACGGCAATCCGCTCCCGGGCAAGGCTGCTGGGTTGAAAATCCCGCCCAACCCGGCTCCCGGGCTTCCCAAGCTGCCACCGCTGCCGGCAGTTGACGCCGCACTCGCGGGCAGATTCGGGCCGGCGGCGGCCGGATTTTGCATCAGCGCAGCGGGCGCACTGCCCAACCCCGGCAGGCTGTTGGCCCCGGCGCCGGCTGCGTTCACAAACCGCAACGAGATCAGGTCCTCAACATGCCGTTTGCGCGACTGGAACGCTTCCGCGTCCACGGTAAAGCCGGGTGTTTTGTGACCGCTGCTGAACCCGAAAATCTCCGCAAAGTCCCGGGGCCCGTTACGGGGCGCGGCCAGGTCCGCAAACCCCGGGAATTCCGACTTCTGCGTGGCCGGCTTGTTGCGCTCATCGGTCTGCTGGGCAAACGGACTGACCGGCTCCTCGAACAATTTCAGATTCAGCGGCTTCAACTCCTCTTCCTCACCGAAGAATTTCGCGTTCAGCGCGTCGCGGGCTGCGCGATTGGTGACGGCGGCCTGAGCCGCCGCGCGCGCTCGATCCAAATCGTCGTAATAACGCTCGACCTCGGTGCGACGCTTTACCGGTTTGCCATCGGCCCCATACCGGGGCACGCCCAGCATTTCCTCGGCTGTCAGCCCCAGGCCCTCGGTCTCGCCGGCCTCCAACTCCAGCCACTGATCCCGCTTCTGAAGCAGTTCGCGCAGCGAGCGCGACGGCGGTGGGGGCACAAATCGCGGCGGTGGCGGCGCGGTCAACCGCGCCCCCGGCGAATCACCGGCACCGAACAGCTCGAACGGCTTCTTGAACTCATCATCAAGTTTGCGCAGCGAGGTCTTGTCCGCGTTCATTTCGCTGATGTTCGTCGCTGCGACTCCGCTGCGCGGTTCGGAAAACTCGATGGGCCGGCCCCGCCCGGGATACACCTGGGCCTCCAGATTGGCGACCAGGGCCACCAACCCGCTGGCCATCGCCAGCCGGCGAACAATGTGATGCGCGCGAACCATGTCGGCAGACTGAGCGTAGCGCAACCATCTCGCCCCGTCAAAAACATCTCACGGCCAATCCTCCAAGCGGACGAAATCCTTCAGGCCCCGGAGCGCCAGCGGGGCAGCGTTTTGGACTGCGGTGGCTTGTGCCCGCTTTGGCCGCTTCCCTGACTGCGAGCCGGCGGAACCCCAAATTCCCATCCACGCTTTAACGCTCCACACTTCGACGCTCCACGCCCCGATGGACGCTCAAACCTGTCGCGCCCCTTCGGGGCTTGAGAGGATTGGTAGGCGTCGCCAACCCAGGACGTTGCCCTGGGCTAACTTTGTGGTCGCGCCCTCGGCGCTCAATGCGGTCCGTGAAAAGATGTTTCCCGCGAGACGCCGAAAACCGCCCGCGAGACGCGCACGCTCCCTGTTGTTTCCCTGTTCCTGAGTTCCTCCTTCGTTCTTCAGTGTTCGATGTTCAGTGTTCGATGTTCAGAGCTTGGTGGTTGCTGGTTGACTTGATGGGCCCGAGCTGCTGGCTCATTCGGCCCTTCGCCATCCGATGTTCAGCGTTCGGTGCTTGGCGCTTGATGCTGCCTGCTCGGCGCCGCGAGCGAACGCACGCCGGGATTCGTCACCCTGCTCTCAACGCGCTTGCACGGCCCGGCCCGACTCGTAAGCTCAGACGGGTTTTGAAAATGAACTATCGGATTTCGGATCGGGCCGCGGCGTTGTCTCCCTCATTGACGCTGGCGATTGATTCCAAAGCCAAACAAATGAAGGCCCAGGGGCTGGACGTCGTGGGCTTCGGGGCGGGCGAGCCTGACTTTGACACGCCGCAGCACATCAAGGACGCCGCCGCGCGCGCGCTCGCCGAAGGTTTCACCAAATACACCCCGGCCGCCGGCATTCCCGAGCTGCGCCAGGCCATCGCGGAAAAGCACCGGCGCGAAAACGGCCTCGATTACAAACCCTCGCAAATCATCGTCTCCTGCGGCGGCAAACACGCCTGTTACAACGTCATCCTCGCCACCTGTCAGCCCGGCGACGAGGTGCTCATCCCCGCGCCCTACTGGTTGAGCTACCCGGAAATGGTCAAGCTCGCCGGGGCCACACCGGTGATCCTGCCCACCAGCGACCAGACCGAGTTCAAGATCACGCCCGACCAGTTGCGCGCCGCGATCACGCCGCGCACGCGCCTGCTGGTGTTCAACTCGCCCAGCAACCCGACCGGCACGGTGTATTCGCCCGACGAGGTCAGAGCCATCGGCGAGGTGTGCGTTGAGAAGGGCGTGCTGATCATGAGCGATGAGATTTACGAACACCTGCTCTACGAGGGCGCGGTGCATCGGAGCGTGGCGAGTTTTTCACGCGCGCACTACGAACATACGATCCTGGTGCACGGGTTTGCCAAGGCCTGGAGCATGACGGGCTGGCGACTGGGCTGGTGCGCGGCGCCGGAGCCGATCGCTCAGGCCATTGACGCCATCCAGAGCCACAGCACCAGCAATCCCACCAGCTTCGCCCAAAAGGGCGCCGTCGCAGCGCTCACCGGCCCGCAGGATCACCTCAAAAGCTGGCTCGCCGAGTTCGATCGGCGACGCCGCTTCGCCTGGCAGGCGCTGAACCGAATCCCGGGCATCTCCTGCGTCAACGCGCGCGGGGCGTTTTATTTGTTCCCGAACATCGCCGGCACCGGCCTCAAATCCACCGACTTCTGCGCCCGGTTGCTTGAAGCTGAGAAGGTCGCCGCCGTGCCGGGCATTGCCTTCGGCGCGGACGATTACATCCGCATCAGCTACGCCACCAGCATGGCGAACCTCGAAAAGGGCCTGGAACGAATCGAACGGTTTTGCCGGACGTTGCGGGGCTGACGGCGGGCCGCGATATTCCCCGAACCGGACGCGGAGCGTTTGAACACGTTGCCGCCCCGGCCGGTCTTATGGCTGAACACCAAAACCATTCGAGCCATGAAACCAATCGCTGCTCTCCTGGCTGGATTGCTGCTCGCCGCGTTGCCCGGCCGCGCGGCTGAGGTCGGCCAACCCGCGCCGGACTTCACCGCCACGGACATCGAGGGCAAAACGCACAAACTCAGCGATTACAAGGGCAAGATCGTGGTGCTGGAATCCTACAACCTCGACTGCCCGTTTGTCGCCAATCAGTATAAAACCGGCGCGATGCAGGACCTGCAGGCCGAACTCACGGCCAGGGGCGTCGTGTGGTTCGTCGTCAACTCGGTCAACGCCCGCCACCCGAGCCATCGCCCGCCGGAAAAGGCCAAACAGGAATGGGCCGCCCAGAAAATGAAAGCCACCGCCTGGCTCGACGACAGCTCCGGCAAAATCGGCCGCGCTTACGGCATGAAAACCACCCCGCACATGTTCGTCATCGCCAAAGACGGCACCCTCGCCTACGCGGGAGCCATTGACGACAAGGCGTCCTCTGACCACGACCCGCGCGCCGCGCGCAACTACGTGCGCGAAGCCGTCGAGGCCCTGTTGGCCGACAAACCCGTGCCGGTCGCTCGCACCAAACCCTACGGGTGCAGTGTGAAGTATTGAAGCGGTTGCGGCGCTCGCCGGAAATCCAACCGGTGCGCCGCCTCAATGACGGCCCGACCCATCGTTCGCCGCTGAGGCCGGCGGCAGAATTCGCGCCGGATTACCCACCGCCCGATGAAACGGCGGCACGTCGCGCGTGACCACCGCCCCTGCGCCGATCACCGCCCGGTCGCCGATCGTCACGCCTTTGAGAATGATCGCCCGCGTCCCCACAAACACGCCCCGACCGATGATGACCGGCCTGGGATTGTCCGGCGCCGCATCGTCCCAGCCCCATCCCTCACCCGGCGAATGAAAGTCGTTGTCAAAAATCATCGCGTCCGCCCCGACAATCGTGGCTTCGCCAATGTGGACGCGCAGCGCGGCGCACACAGAAACGGCGCTCAGGCCAACGTGGCGTTCCAGGACCAGTTCCGCGCCGGGCCGCGTCGTGCACAGCGTCACCGGCCGCGCGCAACCCAGCGGGTTGGTGCGCAGCAAACTGTTCAGACAGACCCCGTCCCCCAGTGCAATGCGCGAGCCGGGCGCGCGCGACAGATAGGGCCGCCCGTTGAAGACGACACCCCGGCCCACCTCGATTCCCCGCAGGCACGCCTCGGCGCGCCAGACCGCGCTGACCCCTGCGCGGCGCAGGCCGTTGAGCGCCCGTAACCAGCGCCACAGGAAAAAATCCCGTTGCACGCGCGGATGGTTGCCACCGGCGACAACCCGCGCAAGCGGCCAGTGCGCACGGTCAAACGTTGAGCGCGAGGCGTGGTGGCGTTGAAGCGTGCCCGTGCATCGTTGGCAGACCGCTGCGTTAGCAGCGGACTTCAGGGTGATGACACGCGCAAGCCCCCCGATGGGAGGTCTTTTCACAGCAACGACGGCTCACCCGCGTGAAGGCTGTTCGGCCGGAACAATCCGCGTTGGGTCCGTGTTCGATCCTCGATCCGGCCCTGTCGGAGCGAAGGCCGGGAGATGGCCGGTGGGTGACTCGCTGGCCGTGAAGCCCCGCGGCTGGGGCTGCGGGACCGGCCGACTTCGGCTCCCGCCAAGAACGCTTGTTTCCCGCGCAGGCCGCACCCACACTCACGTTGATGCAAGTGGCGCTGGTGCTGACGGTGATTGGACGCGATCGCACGGGGCTGGTCGAAGCGTTGGCGCGCGCGGTGGCCGAGCATGGCGGCAACTGGCTCGAAAGCCGCATGTGCCGGCTTGGCGGCGAGTTTGCCGGCATCCTGCGCGTGCAGGTGCCGGCGCAGCGGCGTTTTGCGCTCGAACAGGCGCTCACCCGTCTGGGCGAGTTGAGCGTCACCATCCGCGAGGACGAGCCGCTCGCTGCCAGCGAACCGGCGCGGTTCGCCACTCTGGAAGTCATCGGCCCGGATCGGCCGGGCATTGTGCGCGAGATTTCCCACGCGCTCGCCGCCCGGGGCGTCAACGTCGAGGAGCTGGCCACCGAATGCCTCAGCGCGCCGATGTCGGGCGAGGCGCTGTTTCAGGCGCGCGCCAAACTGCGCCTGCCTCCCGGCGTCACCCTGGCCACGCTGCGACCCGCGCTCGAGGCGGCCGCCGCCCAAATCGGCGTGGATTTTACGCTGAGCGAACTGAAGTGACGCAAGCGCGCACGGGGATCGCCGTCGCGCCCCGCGTCACAGTTCGAGCCCCAAAAACCGGCCGGCCCGCCAGCGCGTGTCGAATCGCCACAGCCCGGCGGCCCGCGCGCATTCAAAAGCCTGCTCGATCTCGGCGCGCCGTGGACGGCGACGGATTTCAGCGAAGCGCTCTTCGGTCTCGGCCTTCCACGCCGGGTAATACTGATCCATGATGTTGACGTAGGTGTCGCGCGAGAGCGCCGTGGCGAGCCAGTTCAGAATGTCGCGTGTGTCTTCGAGCAGACCGGGCATGACCAGGTGTCGCACCAGCACGCCGCGCAACGCCAGCCCTTCCTCGTCCACCTTGAGTTCACCCACCTGCGCGTGCATGGCCGCGATGGCGGCGCGCGCCGCGTCGGCGTAATCCCGCGCCCCCAGATATTTCGCGCACGGCTCGGCGCCCCAGAGCTTGAAGTCGGGCATGTAAATGTCCACCACACCGTCCATCAACTGCAGGCTCTCGAGGCTGTCGTAGGCCGAAGTGTTATAGACCAGCGGCAGACGCAAACCGCCCTCGACCGCGAGCACGAGGGCTTCGAGGATGTGCGGCACGACGTGTTCGGGCGTGACGAAATTGATGTTGTGGCAACCGGACGCCTGCAGCTCGAGCATCAACTGCGCAATGCGCGTTGCGTCCAGCGGCGCACCTTCGCAAAGCTGGCTGGTCTCGAAGTTCTGGCAAAACACGCAGCGCAGGTTGCACCCGCTGAAAAAAATCGTGCCCGACCCGCGCCAGCCGCGCAGGCAATCCTCCTCGCCAAAATGCGCAAACGCGCTGGCAACCACCGCGCGCCGACCGATGCGGCAGACGCCCGCACGGTCATTCAACCGGTCCACCTCGCAGTCCCGCGGGCACACGCGACAGCTCCGCAACGATTCGACGGCGCGCGCGGCCCGTTCGCGCAATTCGCCGGACTCGAACAGACGCAGATAGGCCGGAGCGAAGTCGCGCCGCCGCAGCACGAATCGCCCGTTCCCGTGCAATTCCACGGGGACGCTGGGGAGGTGGGTTGTGCGCTCGCGCGTGCGCATGGCCGATTCGCTGGCTGATCAACCGCCACGAACATAGTGCCGCAGGTCAAAAGCACGCAAGGGGACACCGGACGCGCCCCGGCGACGAACCGGGGATTGCCGCTCCGCCGACCCCAGCCGACCGCCGGCGCCCGGGCGCCGGGTCGTTCATTGACGCTCTCCAACGGGCAGTTTATCAAGGCCGCGTGGCGCCCGCGCGACCGGCATGAACCGCATTCGACTTTTGCCCGAACAGGTGGCGAATCAGATCGCCGCCGGCGAGGTCATCGAGCGCCCGGCCAGTGTCGTCAAGGAACTGGTCGAAAACGCCCTCGACGCCCAAGCCACGCGCCTCACCGTCGAAATTCAGTCCGGCGGGCGCACGCTCATCCGCGTGACCGATGACGGCATCGGCATGAGCCGCGACGATGCGCTGTTGAGTTTGGAGCGGCACGCCACCAGCAAAATCCGGTGCGCAGAAGACCTCGCGGCGATTGGCACGCTGGGTTTCCGTGGCGAGGCGCTGCCGAGCATCGCCAGCGTGAGCCGGTTTACGCTCACCACGCGCGAGCGCGGAGGCGAGTCGCCCGAAGCCACGCAGATCGTCGTCCACGGCGGCAAGATCATCGAAGTCCGGGCCGCCGGCGCGCCGCCGGGCACGTGCGTGGAGGTGCGGCAGTTGTTTTTCAACCTGCCGGCGCGCCGAAAATTTCTGCGCAGCGAGGAGACGGAGGCGGCGCACATTCAGCATTATCTGACGCTGGCCGCGCTGGCGTTTCCCGAGGTCGCCTTCACGTTTCGCCGGGACGGTCGCACGATCTGGCAACTGCCCGCACTGGAGGTTGGCGGCGACGGGCAGGCGCGGCTGGCGGCGTTGCGCGAGCGGCTGCGCGCGCTCTACGGCGCGGAGTTGCAATGGCTCGCCGTGGATTACACCGCCGCGCTGCCAACGGACGCCGAGCCGGAGGAGGGAGCGTCGTTTGAAGCGGCCGAGGCCACGCCGCCGACGCAAACCGGCTCGACGCTGCGCGTGTGGGGATTCATCGGCGCGCCGGGCGTCTCCCGCGCCACGCGCGAAGATCAGCACCTGTTCGTCAACCGCCGTCCGGTGGAAAATCGCGCGCTGAATTTCGCGCTGCTTGAAGGCTATCACACGGCGTTGATGAAGGGGCGTTATCCGGTGTGCTGTCTGTTTCTGGAGCTGGACCCCTCGGCGGTGGATGTCAACGTGCACCCGGCCAAGCGCGAGGTGAAGTTTCATCGGGAAAACGACGTGCGCCGATGCGTCGCGCAGGCGGTGCGCGAGACGCTGCTGCGGTTTCACGCGGGAAAAGTGACCGCCGCACCCGCCAGAACGCACGACCTCAACCGAACCGCCGCCAGGTCCGCGCCGGATGAGTCCGCGTCAGTCACGCCCACGCTGACCGGGCTGGCGGGTTTGACTCCGCCCGCGGCGCCGCCTGCGCGCCGCGCCGAACAACCCGCGCTCAAGATGGGGTTCGCGCCCTCACCAGCCGCCACGTCAAGCCCGCCCGCCGTCACGCCGCAAGCCCGCGTCGCGGCGCCGCCGGCGGTCGTCCCGCCGACCGGCCCGGCGACTGCGCCGGCCTCGGCTGCGACCGCGCCGCCGGGCATGCCCTCGCCCGGCTCCTCACCGACCTCATTGGAGCCGACGCCGCTGTTGAATGTGCCGCTGCGGTTGGTGGGCGTCATCGGTCGGCTTTACGTGTTGTTGGAGTCGGATCGCGGGTTGGTGCTGATGGATCAGCACGCGGCGCACGAGCGGGTCTTGTTCGAGGAGATGCTCGAGCGCGTGGAGCGCGAGGGCCGCGCGCCGTCGCAGAAGCTGTTGCTGCCCGAAACGCTCGAGTTGCCGCCGCGCGAGGCGGCGTTTTTGCGCGAGCAGTTGCCGGCGCTGGCGCGGTTGGGCGTGGGCCTGAGCGAGTTCGGCGAGCGGACGTTTTTGCTGGATGCGTTGCCACCATTTGTGCGGGCGACCGACGCGCGCCGGTTCGTGCTCGACGTGCTCGATGAGTTGCAAGCCGCCGGGCGCGAGGTCAACGCGGCGCGGCTGGGCGAACCGGTCATTGCGAAGACGGTGTGCCGTCACGCGGTCAAGGCGAATGATCCGCTCACGGGCCGGGAGTTGGAGAACCTGATCGAGGCCTTGCGCCGTTGCGCAATGCCCTATACCTGCCCGCACGGGCGACCGACGCTCATCGAGATCAGCTACCGCGAGCTGGAGAAAAAGTTCGGGCGCGCGCAATGAGCCGGATGCGGCAGGCTGCGGCGGCGTGGGAACACGAGCCTGGCCCCGGTGGCGGGAGATGGCCCGTTGGTGGCCGGAGCACGGGCGCAACCTTTCAGCACCGCATGGCCGTTGCAGCCAGGGCGCTCAGTATTCGCGATTGGTGACGATGCCCGGTTGCGGGACGGGATACCGGCCCTGGGCGTCGGCTTGCAGCGGCGCGGGCGAATTTTCGGTGAGTTGATCCAGCCCCGGGGCGAACTCGTGCTCGCAGTTGAGCGCGTCGTCCCAGGTGATTTCCTGGCCGGTGTGCGCGGACATGCGGCCCATGACACACACCAGACTCGCTTCGACGCCCCGTTTGGTCTCGTTGTAGCGCGTGTCGTTCTGGATGGCGTCGAGCAGGTCCACCCATTCGTTGAGGTAGGGGTCGCGCTCGCCTTCGGGCACGTTGGATTCCCAGAACCGCTCGCTGCTCTTGGGCGACTGGCTGCGGTAGAGGCTGGAGGGCAGCCCGCAATCACCCGACTTGGATGCGATCGCACTGCCCTTGGTGCCGTGCATGTAACTGGCGTAGTGGTCGTAGCAGCCGGTGATGCAGCGTCCGCCAAAGATGAACTTCGTGCCGTCCGCATACGTGTATTCGACCGAATAGACGTCGAAGTTCTGGTCCACGTAGGTTTTGCCCTCGGGGCTCTGGCGGTAGTGCCGTCCGCCCAATGCCACGGCGCGCACCGGCCAGGCGTTTTTCATCCAACCCAGGTGATCAATGATGTGGATGTAAAAGTCGCTGAAGTTGCCGCCGCTGGCCCAGAGGAAGCTGTGGAAACGACGGATTTGGTAGAGCAGGTCATTTTCGCCGGCGGGCTTGGGCAGCGAGGAGAAATAGCCGACCGGCCCGTGCATCCGATAACCGCGCTGGAGGATGATCTCGCCAATCGCGCCGTCGTGCACGCGCTTGGCCAGCTCCTGCAACGCCCGACTGTGGCGCGACATCAGCCCGACGCCGACCTTGAGGTTTTTGGCGTCGGCCTGTTCAGCGAGCTTCAACATGCGCCGGCTGGTCGGGCCGTCCACCGTGACAGGTTTTTCCATGAACACGTGAAGGCCTTTTTCGATGGCATAGGTGAAGTGCACCCAGCGAAAGGCCGGCGGGCTGGTCAAAATCACAATGTCGCCCGGTCGCAGGCAATCCATCGCCTTGCGGTAGCTGTCGAGCCCCACAAATTGCCGGTCTGCGGGCACGTCCACGTGCGCGGCGTATTTCTCCTTGAGCGTGGAGAAACTTTTGTTGAGCCGGTCGGCAAACACGTCTGCCATGGCGACGAGCTTGAGCGGAATGCGTTTGGCATCGAGGGCGTTGCCCACGGCGCCGGTGCCGCGCCCGCCGCAACCGACCAGAGCCAGGCGCAGCGGGCCGCCGCCGCCCGGATGCACAGCGGGCAACGGCGCAGGCGCGGCGCCCTGCTGCGCGCGCGCCAGCAGCGGCAGGGCGATGCTGGAAGCGACGGCGAGCTTGCCGGTGTGTTTGAGGAATTCCCGACGCGTAGCAGGCTGGTGGGCCGTTTCTTTCATGCGCGGTATCGTTTGACCGCGCCCGGCCCATGTCAATCGCGGAAACGGTGTTCTGTTGCCGCATCGGCGCGTTGTCGCATCGGCGCGGAAAGCGTCGCGCGTAGCGCAGATTGGCAATCTGCCGTGCCGCCGACTGGCAGTCGGCCAAGCCAAAGCAACGAGACCGACGCTCAAAACTTTGAACTTTGAACCTTGAACTTTGAACTTTGAACAAGAGCGCACATGGGCGTCACGGGTCATCGTGTTGCACGCGGACGGCGTGGGAATCTCCTCTCCCTCGAGGGAGAGGGAGCCCGGACGACGCGTTGGAAAACATCGAACAACGAACATTCAACATCGAACATCGAATGGCGAAAGGG
>JAOAIM010000002.1:0-16717 GCA_026414705.1 Verrucomicrobiia bacterium
ATTCGGAACTCTGAGAGTGGCGCGAGGTGGAATTGAAGTGTGCCATATGCGCCGACTGTAGAATTTGCCGAAACGCGGTCAAGGTTTCGCGCGCCGGTGCGGGCGGCAATCGCCTCACACGGACTGCCACCAACGCAACGTTGCGGCGTCGGTGATCGGCCTTGCGGCGGGTTGGTCCTCGGCCCAGTCCACTTCGGCAAATTTCAGGTGGCCCGCAACCATTCCCGCAATCAGCGAGCGCGTGCCGTGATCCCGCACGACCTCCACGCAGATGCCGTCCTTCCAAAACGGCCACATTTGCTCCATGCGGAAGCCGCCCAGCCGGTCGCTCGCCCCAGCCCAGGTGCGCGCGCGCGGGTCGCGGTTGGGCGCCTTGCAGATCAACAACCAGCGCCCGCACCGCCAGGTGATGTGTGCCGACTCGAAGCTGCCCTGAGCGTGGCCACCGCCGAGTTTCGGCTCATAGCCGCGGGTCGGCCCGACGATGATGGGCCCGTGATCCTGCCAACGCCGCCAGTCCCGCGTGCTCGCCAGCGCAATGCACGTCGCGCCCTCTCTCGTGTTCGCCGTGTAAGCCATCCACACCCGCCCCTCGTGCCGAAACAAATGCGGATCCCGACAACTGCATATCTCATCCTCCCACCACGCCGCCCACCGCGCCCCTTTGCACGGCGAAATCGGATTGCTCCGCCACCGCCGCCACCGAAACAAATCCCGACTCGATGCCAACCCGATGTCCTGCGACAAATGCCGGTTCAATCCCGTGTAGGCCATGATGAATTCCCTCCCCTCCGGCAATATCACCGGCGCCCACACGTGCGCCTCCTCCCAGGAATCCTCCCGCACCAGCAGCACCGGATCGTGCACCTCCCAGCGGAAAAAGTCCGGCGTCGAAGCGTGACCAAAATAAATTTCGTGGCCCGGATAAAACGGCGTGGCCTCCTGCAGCCGCCGCTCGATGTAGAAGAAATGGTCGCGCCCGTTGAGCCGCGCCACGGCGAAGTCGGCCAGCCGCCCGCCCACCGGTCGAAAGCCCTCCTTGAGGATGTCCACGGGCGGGTGGCGGTAGTGTTGGAGGCGCAGGCGTTTGAGTTCGCGCTCAAACTCGATGATCGTCATGCCGCCGGAGGGCGAAGCGGGGGCGGGGCGGTCGGATGCAGCGGCGGTGTGGGCGGCGGCGTGCGACGCGGGTTGAGCCAAACTCCGCGGCGTGAGCGTCGCCAGCGCCGAGAGCGCACCGGCGGTTTGGAGGAATTGTCGGCGTGAGAGCGTGCCCGAATCGTTCGGATCGCCGTGGTTCGTCATGGTTTGCACGAGGTTCGGGGGCTGTCTGGCGGGCGCAGCCCTCGCGACTCAAAATGGGCGGGCGACGCGGGTGCGCCAAGTATGAATTGATGGCCGCGAAGTCGGCGATTCGCTCCGTCTGCAGGCGGGACGGCGGCCGACGCCGGATTCAGTCCGGGCCCGGGTCTGGAGCATGGATTGGTCGGCCCTTGGGGATGCGTCCGAGGTGGTAAATCAGATAGCCGTGCAGGAACAGGCGCAGGTCGTTGATTTGCCGGGCGGTCAGGGAGATGTTCGCCAGGTCCGACCAATCGCTTTCAAGCAGGCGCACGAGCAGCTCCCGAGTGCGCGCGTCCAACGAAGTGCGGGCCGGGTCAGGTTGCTGGCCCAGCTCCCGCAACAGTTTGAGTTCGAAGGCGAAAATGATTTGCGGGCCGGCCGGGTGCGTGTCCAGATGCCGAACCACATCGCGCATCAGTTCGTAGATGCGGGGCACGGGCGTGTCGGTCTCGGTGGTTTGCTCGATGAGCTTGGCGCAGTAGGCCGCCGCCTCCAGCCGGTCCAGATTGCGTCGCAGCGCGTCGTGCGTGGCGCCCAGGCGCAGCTCGCGCAGCGTGTGCAGCTCCGAGCGGCGGCTGCGGCTGAAGGTGAAGTCGGCCTCGTAGAACACGTCGAGCTTGCCCAGGAAGGGCGACCGCGGACGGCGCGCGCCCTTGGCCGAGGTGCTCATCCGGCCCGACTCGGCCGTGAGCCATTCGACGATGAGGCTCGTTTCGGTGAGCGGCCAGGTGCGCAAGATCAGGCCGGTGGCGGATTCGAGCATGCGGTTGCGGCCGGGCGGGTCGGAGTGGTCGGTTGGTTCGCGCCGTTTGGGCGCGCCGGTCAAATCAACTCAATGCCGCGCCGCCTCCAGCGTTTTGAGAAGCTGTTCTTTTGTTGTGCCGGTGCTGAATTCGGGCGAGATCGAGCCGAGACTGATGACGAACTTGATGCCGTCGGCCACGCTCATGTCGAGTTTGGTGACCTTGTCTTCCGGGACGAGGATGAGAAAGCCGGTGGTCGGATTGGGGGTGGTGGGCACGAACACGCTCACCACCCGTTCGCGCGTGCGCGCCTGCACCTCCTCATGCTGCTCGCCGGTGATGAAGCCGAGCGAATAGAGACCCTCGCGGGGAAACTCCACAAGCACGACCGTCTTGAAGGCGGTTTTTTTGGTGGAACTGAACGCTTCGTTGACCTGCTTGACGGTGCCGTAAATTTTGTTGAGCAACGGCAACCGCAGCATCGTGGCGTCGAGCCAGGCGATGAACCGTTTGCCGATGTAGTAACGGGCCATCAGCCCCACCAACGCCACCAACGCGACCGCCAGCGCCAGGGCAAACACGCTCCAATACCAGTGCATCGGCCCGCGCCCGCCGTCGGCGTGGGTCAAATCCTGCGGCAGGAAAAACAGCAGCGTGTCGGTGAGGCTGGCGACGGTGCCGAAGAGCCATTTGACAATGGCCAGTGTGATGATCACCGGCAAAAGCACCGCCACACCGGCAACAAAACACGCCCGGAAACGCGCCCAGACTCGTTTCTTCACGCGGCCAAGTCTGAGTGCTGGCCGGGCGGCTGTCCAGAGCGGAAGCCCGCCTCGCAACGCCGGGCCGCATCACCCCGCGTCAGAGAACAAACGGATCACGCAGCCCCGCCCGATTCTCGACTGACCGACCGCCGTTTTCCCGGTGTGCCACGGGGCGGGGCGGTCGCAGCGCATGGCATCGCGCGAGGCCGCGCGCCAAATGATGCGTGCAATGAGCGTGCGTGAAAACAACCGCGCGGCGCTTGGTTTGCGGCCGGAGCGGGGATAAAATGTCCCTGGAGGGTGGGCTGAACGAGCATCCCCTTCCACCAAGCGGAGCGGAGCGGATTATGAAAACCGACGTTGGACTGGATCGTTGCCTGACGTTCATCAACTGCCAGTTGGCGCCGAGTCGGCCGGCGAGCCGACCGGCTGCGCCGCGCATGGCGGTGACGATTTCGCGCCAGGCCGGTTGCGGGGCGCTGGTGGTGGCCGAGAAGCTCGCGGCGCTGCTGCAAGCCGCCGCGCCCAAGGACGCCCCGCCCTGGACGGTCTTCGACCGCAACCTGATGGAAAAAGTGCTCGAAGACCATCACCTGCCCGCGCGCCTGGCGCGGTTCATCCCCGAAGACCGGCTCTCGCACCTGCACGACATTCTTCACAGCCTGTGCGAGTTTCGCCCGCCGTCCGACACGCTGGTGCAGCAGACCTGCGAAACCATCCTGCACCTGGCCGAGTTGGGCCACGTCATCCTCATCGGGCGCGCCGCCCACATCGTCACCGCCCGGTTGCCCAACGTCTTTCATGTCCGGCTGGTTGCGCCCCTGGACCGGCGCATCGAACACGCGCATCGCTTTTACAACATGAGCCGCGAGGCCGCGCGCGAATTCATCGAACGCGAAGACCAGGGCCGCGAACGCTACGTCAAAACCTACTTCAACGCGCGCATTGACGACCCGCTCGGCTATCACATGGTGCTCAACACCGGCCTGCTTTCCTTTGACGAAGCGGCGCAAATCATCGCCGACGCGGTGAAGCAGCGCGCCCGTGCGCTGGCCGAATCCAGAAGCAACTGATTCCGGGTCGAGCGACGCGGCCTGCGTTCGCGTCCAATTGCCGGTCACAGCCCGCTTTCCGGCCCAAAAAACTTGGGCGCTGCGCCGCCTCGTGCCTAAATCCTCACGTGCGACGGCGTCGTCATGCCTCGGCATCGGGTCGGCAGCGTGGGGGCTGCGTTTTGCGCGCGCTGCTGCTGGTGGGCATCGTGGCTGCGGGCGTTTGGGTCTGGTGGAATGCGCAACAACTCCCGCAGCCTGCTCCGGCGCCCGCGCCGCCTCCGACGGTCGCCACCAACCCGGTCGGGCCCCCGCCGCCATCGCCCTCGCGGGCCACGCCGGTGACAGCACCAGTGCCGCAGAGTCCGCAGCAGCCGCAGCCTGCCGCGCCCACCGACGCGACGCCGCGCTTTTCACCGATGCTCGCCGTGACGCGGCCCGCGTCGCCAGCGGCGCATGGCATGGAGTTTCCGCGCCCGCCACGCGACGTGTTGGAAGTGCAGGTTGCCCTGGCGCGACGCGCCATTTCACCCGGTGTGGTGGACGGCGTGATGGGCCCGCAAACGCGCGCGGCGCTGCTGGCGTTTCAGCGTTATTCGGGCCTGCCCGAAACGCTCGCGCTCGACGCGCAGACGCGCGCCCGATTGCTGTTGGACCGGCCGGCGTTGACGATTTACTCGATCACGTCCAACGATCTGGCGCGTCTGCAACCGGTCAGCCCCACGTGGCTGGGCAAGTCGCTCCAAACCGCGATCGAATACGAAACGGTGCTGGAACTGGTCGCCGAGCGGGGACGCGCCTCGCCGAATTTGATCCGTCGGTTGAATCCGCTGGTGGACTGGTTGCGCGTTGCGCCCGGCACGAGCGTGGAGATTCCCGACGTGACCGATCCGCCCGTGGTCGGGCGCGCGGCGTTCATCGTCATCAGCCTGGGGGAGAAAAAGCTCCAGGTGTTTGACGCGAGCACGAATCTGCTCGCGCATTTTCCATGCAGCATCGCCGCGCGGGTGGAAAAACGGCCGCTGGGACTGTTGCGCGTGACGGCGATCGCGCCGAATCCGAACTACACGTTTGATCCGGCGGTGTTTCCCGAATCCGCCGAAGCGCGCCAGTTGAGCACCAAACTCATCCTGCCGCCCGGCCCGAACAATCCGGTGGGCACGGCGTGGATCAGTCTGGACCGGCCCGGCTATGGCATCCACGGCACACCGCATCCCGAACAGGTCGGGCGCACCGAATCGCACGGCTGCTTTCGCCTGGCCAATTGGAACGCCGAGTTCCTGCTCAAGCTGGTCTGGATTGGCATGCCCGTGTATGTCGAACCCTGAGCCGCATCAACGCCCGCCATGAAATCAAAACTCGCCTCATCCCTCGCTCCCGGCGCGGCCCTGCTGCTTGCGTTGACGACCCACCCGCTCCTGTGCGGGGCTGCAAGCAACGCCGCCGGACTGCGGAAAATCACAGACCTGGTGGTCTATCGCGACGACGCGTTTTACAGCGCGTTCCCGTCCGTGGTGCGACGGCCCGACGGGGAATTGTTGGTGGCGTTTCGGCGCGCGCCGGAACGACGCCGCCTCGGCGAGCCGCGCGTTTCCCACACCGACCCGAACAGTCAGCTTGTGCTGGTGCGCTCGCGGGATGAGGGCCGCACCTGGACGCGCGAGCCCGAACTCATCTACGCCCACCCCTTCGGCGGATTGCAGGACCCGTGCATGGTGCAACTGCGCGACGGAATGATCCTTTGCACCACCTATGGTTGGGCGCTGTTGCCGCCGGATTTTGCCGCCACGCTCACCAACACGCTCCGCCACGGCGCGTTCGGTTTCCTGGGCGGCGCGGTGCTGCGGTCACGCGACGGCGGCCACTCGTGGGAAGGCCCGTTCCGCCCGACGCACGTGCCGGCCGACACGACCGTGGACGTGTTCGGTCAACCGGTCGCCGCCTACAATCGCGGCGCGATGTGCGAGGGACGCGACGGACGGCTCTACTGGGTCGTGGCGGCCAATGCCTCACTCAACCCGCGCCGAACCGAAACGCACCTGCTGGTCTCCGCCGACCAGGGGCGCACGTGGCGGTATGCGTGCCCTGTGGCGACCGATCCAAACGTCACGTTCAATGAAACCTCCCTCTACGAAACGCCGCGCGGTGACTTGGTCGCGTTCATGCGGACGGCCAATTTCGGCGATCACACCGTGATGGCGCGCTCCACCAATCGCGGCGCGAGCTTCGAGCCGTGGCAGGATACGGGTTTTTTGGGCCATCCGCATCATGCGCTGCGGCTGCCCGACCGGCGCGTGCTGCTGGTCTATGGCTATCGGCACAAACCCTTCGGCATCCGCGCCCGCGTGCTCGACCCCGAATGCACCAACGCAACCAGTGCGCCGGAATTCGTCCTGCGCGATGATGGCGGCAACGTGGATTTGGGGTATCCGTGGGCGACGCGCCTGTCCGGCAACCGCGTGCTGGTGGTCTATTACTTCAATCAGGCCGACGGCCCGCGCTACATCGCCGGCACGATTCTGGAAATCGAACGATGAATGTGCCGGCGCGAGCCGCGCACAGCCGCGCGGCGAAATCCGGTTTGCGCCGCGCGCGTGTGCCCGTTAACACAAGGCCCGTGAGCCAATCTCGACGCCGTCCGCTGTCGCATGGAGACTGAACTGCCATTGGAGTTGCCCCCCACCGCGTCGTCACCCGCCGCGCTTCAGGAAGAGCCGCCGGGCTACGGCGGGGGCGCGGGCGGGGCGGCTCCCGCCGACCCGGTCGCCGATTACCTCCGCAGCGTGGAGCGCGATCTGGTGCGCGGCGACGCCACCGAACACACGCACCGGCGCGCGCTTCAAGAACTGCTCGAGGCCCTGGAGCCTGAAATCACCGCGCTCAACGAGCCGCGTCGGGCCGAGTGCGGCGCGCCGGATTACATGGTGCGCCGGCGGCGGGACGGGTTGTTGATCGGCTACATCGAGGCGAAGAGCGTGGGCGCGAATCTCGACGAGATTGAAACGAGCGACCAGCTCCGACGTTACTGCGCGGCCCAGCCGAACGTGTTGCTGACCGATTACCTCGAATTTCGCTGGTTGGTGGACGCTCAAAGGCGCGAGACGTTTCGTCTGGCCACGCGCGGGCCGGAGGGCCGGCTGGCGGCGGTCTCAACAGAGGAACAGGCGCGCGCTGTGGGCTTGCTGCGGGCGTTCCTGACGCGCGCGCCCGTGCCGGTGGCCACGGCGGATGAACTGGCCCGGCGGTTGGCGCACCTGGCGCACGCCATCCGTTTGGTGCTTGCCGGCGCGTTTCAAACGGGGCACGCGTCCCAGCAGTTGCGCGACTGGCGGGATGCCTTCGCGCGCACGCTGTTGCCCGAACTGGCGCCGCAGGCTGATCCGAAGCGCGAAGCCGCCGCCGTGGCCGAGTTTGCGGACATGTTCGCGCAGACGCTGGCCTACGGGCTGTTCAGCGCCCGTGCCGTTTGCGGCGCGGCGCGGTTCACGCGCGAGACCGCGCGCAAGCTCGTGCCGCGTACCAATCCGTTTCTGCGCGCGTTCTTCGAGCAGATCACCGGCACGGCCCTCGATGACGAGCCGTTCGCCGGGCTGGTGGAGGATTTGATCCAGACGCTTCAACACGCCGACATGGCGCGGATTCTGGAGGACTTCGGTCGGCGCGGGCCGCGTCGTGATCCGGTGGTGCATTTCTACGAAACGTTTCTTCAGGCTTACGATCCGAAACTGCGGGAGGTGCGCGGCGTTTATTACACGCCCGAACCGGTCGTGCACTACATCGTGGAAAGCGTGGACGGGTTGTTGCGGGAACGATTCGGTTTGAAGGACGGCCTGGCCGACCGGAGCAAGATCACGCTCACCCGCCGTGAGGGCGAGCGGGAGGTCACGGAAGAATCCCACCGTGTGCTCATTCTCGACCCGGCGGCGGGAACGGCGACGTTTCTCTACGCGGTGCTGGATTTCATTCGCGCGCAGTTCAAGCGGCGTCGCAACGCCGGGCAGTGGGCCAGCTACGTGCACGAGCATCTGTTGCCGCGGCTGTTTGGGTTTGAGTTGCTCATGGCGCCGTATGCGGTGGCGCACTTCAAACTGGGCCTGGCGCTGGCGGCGATGGATGAAGAGCCGTTGTTCCGGCCGCAGTGGAGTTACGAGCCGCGACCCGGCGAGCGCCTGAACATTTTTCTGACCAACACCCTGGAGGAGGCCGAGCGGCGGGTGGAGATGCTCGGCCCGTTGCGCGCGCTCAGCGACGAGGCCAACGCCGCCGCCGACATCAAGGCGCGCAAGCCGGTGCTGGTGGTGCTGGGCAATCCGCCCTACTCGGGCCACAGCGCCAACCGGGGCGAGTGGATCGCACGGCTGGTGCGCGAATACCACTTCTGCGACGGCCGCCCGCTGGGCGAGCGCAACCCCAAATGGTTGCAGGATGATTACGTCAAATTCATCCGCTGGGGGCAGTGGCGCATCGAGCAGACCGGCCAGGGCATTCTGGCGTTCATCACCAACCACGGGTATCTGGACAACCCGACGTTTCGCGGCATGCGCCAGCATTTGATGCGCAGCTTTGACGAAATTTACCTGCTCGATCTGCACGGCAACGCTAAGAAGAAGGAAACCGTCCCGGACACCGGCGAGCCGGACAAGAACGTCTTCGACATCCAGCAAGGGGTGGCGATCGGGATTTTTGTGAAGTGGCCGGAGGCGTTGCGCGCGAAGAAGAAAAAGGGCGACCTGGCCGTGGTGCACCACGCGCACTTGTGGGGCGCGCAGCGGCAGCGCAAATACGAGTGGCTGGAACGGCACCACGTCCGCAACACCCGCTGGACGGTGCTCGAGCCGTCGGCGCCGCATTACCTGTTCATCCCGCAAAGCGCGCGTCGCCGCCGCGAATACGAACGCGGCTGGAAGATCACCGAGATGATGCCGGTGCACAGCCTGGGTATCACTGCCGGGCGCGATCATTTCACCATCGCGTTCACCCGGGAGGAACTGCGGCGGCGGCTCATCCGGTTCGTGACGCTCGCGCCGGAATCAGCGCGGTTGGAATTTGGACTGGGGCCGGATTCTCGGGACTGGAAAGTCGAACTGGCCCAGAGGGACCTGCAGAGGAATCCATCGCCGCAACGAATCCGCCCGATTCTATACCGGCCGTTCGACGTGCGCTTCACCTGCTACAGCGGGGTGTCACGCGGTTTCCACTGCATGGCGCGGCACGACGTGATGCGGCATTTTCTGCCGCCGAGCGGCAACCTGGGACTGTCCACGACCCGGTCGGTCGAAATCCGCACCGGGTGGCATCATGTCTTCGCCACCACCACACTGATCCAGCTTCATTCGGTTTCGCTCAAAGAGGTCAACTACCTCTTCCCGCTCTACCTCTACTCCAACGGCAAGCTGCCCGAACAGGAATTGTTCCCGCACCACAACGAGCGCCGTCCGAACTTCAGCGCCGCGTTCATTGCCGAGCTGTGCGAGCGGCTGGGCGTGAGGTTCGTGCCCGAAGGCCACGGGCGACCGGCCAAACACGAGGTCGGCCCCGAAGACGTGTTCGCCTACGCCTACGCGATCTTTCACAGCCCGACCTACCGCCAGCGTTACGCCGAATTTTTGCGGGCGGATTTCCCGCGCGTGCCGCTGACGAGCCGCATTACCTTGTTTCGCGCGCTGGCCCGGCTGGGCGAACGGTTGGTCGAACTGCACGCGCGCGACGGCGCCGACCCTGACGCCGTGCGCTTCCCGGTCAAGGGCAGCGACCGGGTTGAGGCGGTGCACTATCAGCCGCCCAAACGCGGCGAGCCGGGTCGCGTGTGGATCAACGCGACGCAATTCTTCGAAGGCGTGCCGGAGGCGGCGTGGAATTTCCCGATCGGCGGTTACCAGCCCGCGCAACGCTGGCTCAAGGACCGCGTCGGGCGAACGTTGAACCACGAGGAACTGGCGGCCTACCAACGACTGGTCAGCGCGCTGGCCGAAACGCAACGGTTGATGGGCGACGTGGACGCGTGCATCGAGAAAGACGGCGGCTGGCCGCTGGAGTGAACACGCGGCATCGCCTTCGGGCTCAGCGCACTTCCACCTCCAGCCGCAGTTCGCGTCCGGGCGTCAGTGTGACCGGCAGCCCCTCGCGCAATGTGGCCGCACGGTGTTTGACCGCGCGCCCGCCGTCGGTGCGGACGCGACAACGCGCGTCGGGCGCGACGACGAACCACTCGGGGAACTGATTGATGCGCGGGTAGTCCAGCGGCAGGCGCATGTGTTCCTTGTGCCGCGGGCGGTCGAAGATGAGTTTGCCCTGCCAGGGCTGGTCTGATTCGAGTGTGACGAAGAGTCGGTTGCCCTCGCGCACGGCGCCGAAGCGCACGTCTGCCCGCCACGGTTCGATGGTCAGCCCCTGCGTTTTCCAGAGCGCAACCATCAGGGAGGTGCGCGCGAAGTTGCCGTCGCCGTGCCAGCCTTCGATCACGCCGTCGGGTTGTTGCTTGTCCCACATCAGGCGCGTCTGGCTGTCGAGCCACGCGGCCACCGAGGGGATCGGCTCGCGGTTGAAGAGGTTGAGCGCGCCCTCGATGGAGTCGGCGAAACCGTCGGCGCCCTTGTCGCGCCAGCAGGCGCCGACGTATTTGCCGTGGAGGTTGGCGAGGGCGTGGCGCACGGCGTCGCGATACTCGCGCGTGCCGTCCACGAGCCAGAGCGTGTAAAGGCCGTCGAAGTTGTAGCCCCAGGTGTCGCACAGGTCCGGTGCGTGCTCGCCGGTCTGCGGGTTGAACCAGGTGTAAAGCAGGCCGTCGGGGTTGCGGCCTTTGGCGAGGATGGATTCGTAGAGTTCGTGGAGCGGTTCGCGGTATTGGCCGCGTTTGTCCGGACGGGCGCGGGCGACCGCGACGTAGAGTTCGCTCAGGCCGTTGACGATTTCGCAGCCGTGATCTTCGAGGCGCACCTGGCGGAGATGACGGGTGGGATGATTCGTGCCCAGCAGATAGAAGTCCCCCAGCCGCACCGCCCAATCCAGATACTGACGCCGGCCGGTGAACCAAAACAGGCGCGAGCAGGCTTGCAGCAGGTCGCCGTTGACCTCGAGGTTGAGGGTGGGGATGCGGCCGAAGGGCGTTTCGATCTGCGCGTTTGCCCAGAGGTCTTCCATGATGCCGATCATGCGCTCCGACCACGGACTGGGCCCGAGCCACTCGGTCAGGGGCAACAGACCGTCTTTGACGTATTCGGCGCCGTCGAAAATGATCTGGTCGAGCTCGATTTTCTCGCGTCGCCAGCCGCGTTTGGAGAAGGAGTAATCGTCGGGCAGGCGGCCGACGCGGCTGGTGAGGCGTTCCTCGGTGCGGAGCATATCGAGCATTCGCCCGTGGAAGAGCGGTCGGTCCGTCATCGCGGCGGTGAGCACCATGAAGGGGTAATTGTCGGCCGCCGCGTCCCGTCCGTTCCAGAAATCGCGGCTCTCGCGGAAGTTGCGCGGAATCAAACCCGTTTCCGGGTCGGCGCGGGCCAGCCAGCCATCCACATAACGGCGGCAACGCTCAAACGCTTCGCGGGCGAAGTGGCCGTTGCGGGCGGCATTCAGAAAACGGCGCTCCTCCGGGCCGACGCCCAGCGCACGGTCCAACACCGGCCAGAAGCCCTCGCCGTGAAACACGTGCCCGGCGGGGTGGATGTCGAGGATGACGTTGGAGGTGGCGTTGAACACCGCGTAGGCCGCGCGAATTTCGGCAAACGCCGGGCGCGCGATCTCAACCGGGAAACCGCCGGGGGCCCGCTCTTGTTCGCCGATCTCCAGCACCAGCGGGCGCGGCGCCACACACGCGAAAATGTCCGCGAAATCAAACTGCTCCTCCAGGCCGGGGAAGTTCCAGCAGGGACAATGCTGGTTTTTCATGTTGGCGATGGTGGTGAGCCAGCCGCTGCTGCAGGCGGCGCGGATGCGGTCGTCCAGCGCGGCCACATACATGGTGGTTTCGCCGCCGAGCGACAGGCCCGCCACGGCCAGCCGCGTGGCGTCCACCTCCGGGCGCGTTTCCAGGTAATCGAGGCAACGGAGGGCGTCCCAGGTGCGCTCGCCCATGAGCGACCAGCCGGGATGTTGCACCTCGTGCTGGCCGACGTCGGGCGCGATGACGACGAAGCCGCGCTCCGCCAGTTCGCGTCCGTAGGCGTAAAGGCCCTCGCCGCGCACGACCTGCAGGCCCGTGCCGCCGTGACCGTGCAGGGCCAGCACGGCGGGCCGGCGGCCGGTGCGTTTGGGCAACGCCAGCCACACTTTGATGCGCCGGTCCGGCAGGCTTTGGAAGGCGACCTCCTCGATGAGGTATTGCCCGCCGGGGGCCTCGAGCCGCTGGAGCACGGTGGCTTGCAGCGGCACGCGCGGCGGTCGGCTGCCGCCCATCATCGCGGCGAAGAGTCGTTCGCGCGCCTGGTGTTGCCAGCGTTGCGCGGTTTTGGGCGTGGTGGCGGTGAAGCGGTTGGTGCGGACAGGTTGCGCCGAGGCCGTAGAAACCAACACCAACGCTGTGCCCAGGGCAAAGAGCAGCCGATTCATGGCACCGACAAGTTGCCGTGTTTGAACGCGGCTGGCGAGGGGTTTTGGGAGTAAAGGCCAGGAACGCTGACACCGTTCCTCATGCTTGGTGATGCCGCATCGGCTGAAAAATCTCTCACCGGTTTGCTCTCCTGCCGCTCACCGGGCAGGGCAACCCGAGGTGCTGCGCCGGGCCAAAGCTGTGAACGCGCCTTTTGCGTTGACGGCGGTCGGAGGAACGAAGTTTTCGGCGGGACGCCGAAAATGGCCCGCGAGCCGCGCGCGCTCCCCTCTTTCATTCGATGTTCGATGTTGGATGTTCGGTGTTCGATGTTCACCGCCCTGCGGTGTTTCACCCTCACCCTGGCCCTCTCCCTCGAGGGAGAGGGAATACTCACGCCGCGCACGGGCAACGCGATCGCCGGAGACGCACGCACGGCCCTGTTCAAAGTTCAAAGTTCAGAGTTCAAAGTTCAGAGTTTTGAGTGTTGGTGTCCCCGTTTTCGCTTTGCCGACTGCCAGTCGGCGACTGGCTCGCTCGCTCCTGCTCGCTCGGCCCTTCGGGCTTTGCCGGGCGGCGTCGAGGGGTTACAACCAAACACGTCGGGCAGGTTGCCCGACCGGACGGCGACCGAAACCGGGCGCGGATTGCGTCCTGCGTCCGGGGCGTCCGCCGATCAGCAAGCAATGCATCAACCCAGGCGCACGGGGAACAGCACATGAAAATCGGGATCGTGACCGGAGGCGGGGATTGTCCGGGCTTGAACGCGGTGATTCGAGCCGTGGCGAAGGCGGCGACCAAACGCGGTTGGGAAACGCTCGGCATCATCGGCAGTTTTCAGGGCCTGTTGCCGCCGCAGAATTATCGCGTGCTCGATTACAAGGCGCTCGACGGTCTGCTGGTGCGCGGCGGCACGATTCTGGGCACGGCCAATCGCGGGATTTTCTCGGTCAAAACCGGTCACGGCCAGACCCGGCAACTGCCCGAATCGCTCCTGGCCGAAACGCGACGCGGGATGGAAACGCTCGGCTTGAGCGCGTTGGTGGCGGTGGGCGGCGACGGCACGCTGACCATCGCGCATCAAATGCACCAGTTCGGCATTCCCATCGTTGGCGTGCCCAAGACCATTGACAACGATCTGGCGGCGACGGCGGTCACGTTCGGATTCGATTCGGCCGTGGCGTGTGCGACCGACGCGCTTGACCGGCTGCACACCACTGCGGAGAGCCACGGGCGGGTCATGGTGTTGGAGGTCATGGGCCGTTACGCGGGCTGGATCGCCATTTGCGCCGGCATTGCGGGCGGGGCCGACGTGATTCTGATTCCGGAGATTCCATTCCGCTACGAAAGCATCTGCGCCGCGATCGCGGAGCGCGAGCGCATCGGCAAACATTTTACCCTCGTCACCGTGGCCGAGGGCGCGCGTCCGGTGGGCGGGGATTACGTGAGCGCGGGCGGGGACACGGCGCAACGCGAGGCCCGGCTCGGCGGCATCGGCGCGGTGGTGGCGTCGGAAATCGAGAAGCGCACGGGCAAGGAAACGCGCGTGGTGGTGCTGGGGCATCTGCAACGCGGCGGCAGCCCCACCAATATGGACCGGGTGTTGTGCACGCTCTTTGGGGCGAAGGCAGTGGACCTCATTGCGCAGGGCCGGTTCGGTGAAATGGTGACGCACACGGGCACATCGGTGGAAAGCGTGCCGTTGAGCGAGGCGGTGAGCCGGTTGCGCACGGTGCCGCCGGACGGGGCGTTTGTGCAGGCGGCGCGCGCGCTGGGGATCAGTTTGGGAGATTGAGCGGCGCGGCGGCGGTCGAACCGACCCGACTCGCCGGACCGCGCCCGTCCAGCTTGAGCCGCACCGTGGCGAAGGCGTTGGGCCCGTAGGGCACGCGCACCGATTGGGCCTCCTGCACCCGCAGCCGCTGTCGGTTCGCCTCCACGCCGTTGCACAGCCACGCTTCGCGCACGCGGAAGAATGGTAGCCGGAGCGTGGCTTCCCCGGCGCGTCCGGCCACCTCGCGCAATCGCAGAATGAAGCCGTCCCCATCCTCGGCGGCCTTGAGCGTGACCCATTCGAGGTTGGGCGCGTCGAGGTGCAGGAACGAGGCGCCGCTTGGGGGCATGGGCCGGCCGGCCTGCGAGATGGCTGCGGAAAAGGTCGAGAGGTGCGGGTAGGCGAGCACGGGGGTGCGAAGGTCCTGATCGAAGTGAGCGAGCGCCTCGCGGCTCAGGTTGCGACCGGTGGTAAGGCTGAAGCGGAACACGAAGCGCCCGCCCTGTTCGGCGCGGTAGTTGGTGAACCAGTAGTTGTTCATGACGTAGGCGAAGACGTGGCCGTTGGTCAGCGGCAGGTGCGCGAGCCAGCGTCCGCGGTTGATGTCGGTGAGGGTGACCAACGGCGCGTCCGGCGTGGCCCAGGCCACGGAAAAATCGCCGTCCCGCACGTGCACGAGGTTTTGCGGCGTGAACCATTCGCGGCAGGCGCCGGGCATTTGATCGGCGTTGGGCCGCACCCAGCCGTTTTGAATCTGGTATTCGACCAGGGGCGACGCCGCGGCGAACGAGAAGGCGAAATAAACCGCCTCCTTCGCGCGCGTCGGCTCTTTTTCCACGGTGTTGACGATGTCCACGCGTCGCAGCGCGTCGTAGAGCCGATACTCCACGCGCAGGCGCGGCGTGTTTTTGCAGCGCGCGACCACGGCGATGCGATGACCGGGGGGCGTGCGGACGTTTTCGACGATTTCGCCGTCGGTGGGCGTGTCCACGACCAGTTGGGCCGGGGGCGTGCCGAAGTTGCAGTTGAGGATTTGCGAGCCTTCGCCGCCGCTGACGTAGAGGTATTCATTCAGGCCCCAGGGCGCGCGCGGATCGAGCAGTTCGCGGTTTTCGATTTTGTCGAAAAGGCTCTTGAGCGCGCCGGTGTGGCGGTCCACGACGCGAAAATTCATCACGGCCAGTTCCCACTGGGCCTTGAGGAAGGCCTCATTGTTTTTGCGCACCACGTGCAGCGGGCGGCCCTGTTCGTCGAGCGGGCGCAGAGCGTCGAGCGCCGGCCCGCGGTTGCCAAAGCGCGGCCACTTGAGGCCGAGCACGCCGGGGTTGCGGGATTCGGTGGCCTTGAAATAAACGTGAAAGTCCCGTCCGTTGGCGCGCACGACCCTGGTGTCCCCATACAGCAGCCAGTCGGCGACGGGAACGGTTTGCGGACGTCCGTCGCGCACAAACGTGTGCCTGCCGGCGAGCGCAGGAAAGTGGGGGGCCTGTTTCTCGAGGATGGCGCGGAATTCGCGTTCGACCAGCTCGCGCGGCCAGACCTCCCGGCGCTGGCGCTGGCCGTTGCGAGCGCGGTGGGCCAACAATTGGCAGGGCAGCGCGCAGCCGCTCGCCTGCATCTCGGCCTCAAGGGCAGACATGCGGCGGCGGATGTCCTCTTTCTCCTTCTCTGGATCGGGTTCCTTCGCTTCGGCCTCGCGGTTGGCCCACGGCACGTCGGCCAGATAGCCGCGTCGGCGGAACAAGTGGGTGAGTGCGGTGAACAGTTCTTCCGGGCGCAGCGGCGTGCCTTCGGAAGCGGCCACGCGCAGGGCGACGGGATCGCGCAGCGACTCGAAACCGGCTTTGGGCACCCAGCCGCCCCTGGCGTTCTGCTCCCAAGCTGTTTCAGGAAGCGGCAGTTTGGCGTTGCCGTGGCGAATCAATTTCAAGCCGAGCCGGGCCGCCAGTTCGCGGGCGAACCAGCGGCGGCGGTATTGTTTGTTGCGAAGCGTGCGGCGCTGTCGCCGCAAGGCGCGGCGACCGTCGAGCCGGGCCGTTTCCTCGGGGCAAACCAGAACACCCACATCGAGGAATTGACTGCCCCGGCGCACCGCCCAGGCGATGGAGCCGGTGCCGACATCGAAACCGAAGACAAGCCCGCTTTTGAACGCGGAAATGGACGAGGTTTTGGCATTCATCGGGTTTTCCTTTAATTGACTTCAAAGGAATATGCCCGTGGCGTGTGCGTGGCAACCCTGTTTGAGCCGGGGGCGTCTCGACAAATCTCGCCTCCAGGCGCCCGGCAATGTGATTCGACGTCACGCCGGAACCCCGAGAGACCAAATCGAGAACTGTCCCCTCAACCGCGGGTCACGGTTGAAGACCGATTGCGAGCAGGTTGGTTTGTCTGTTAACCCGCCGGTTTCACAGCGTGATCGTGAAACAGATCCCCGGCTCTCCCAGCCGGTGCGGTTGTTTGGACGTAAGCGTGCAGTCTTCGGCTTTTGGCTTGCGCGTTCTGGTCTGTGTGCTCGC